>NZ_UCNJ01000032.1 GCF_900473965.1 Synechococcus sp. UW179A
CGGTACAGACAAGGCAGGACTCTAGTTATAACTTGGATGCCATATGCGTATCGGGGATGAGCACAGGGCTTGCAGCAGCCGAACGGGCACTTGAACGCGGTGATTATGGCCTGTGCCTGCGCCTACTGGAGCCTCTCGCTGACGCGAATCCAATCACTGAACAGGAGGGAGCTGCCATCCGGATGGTGATGGTGACGGCCTGGATGGGACAGGGGGAGGAACGCAAGGCGATCTCCACCTGTCGTCTACTCACACGTTGCAAGGATCCTGATCTGCGCAACCGGGCTCGTCAGTTGCTGAGTGTGCTCGAAGCGCCAAGCCTTGAGCGTCCGGCACGCTGGTCGATGCAGCTACCGACACTGGACATGGCTCCCCGAGTGGGGAAAGGGACTCTCTCCAGCCGGCGAAGACGTGGCCCGCCTCCACCGCCTCCACCGCCAACGGGTCCAACGCAGGCACCATCAGCAGGTTTTGCTGTGCTGGTGCTAGCGGTTCTGCTCGGACTGACCCTGTTGCTCAGCGGATGTGTACGCGTCACGGCCGAGATCGATCTAGCGGGTCCGGATCGCCTGGCGATGAGCTGGCGGATCAACAGCCTCAGTGGCCACAGTCTTCCCTGGCAGCAGAACTTTGCGAAAGCGCTGCGTTCGGAAGGCCTGAACTGGAAGGTCCATCAAGACAGAGCAGGCTCCCTCAGTCTGATAAGCCCCAAGCTGGGGGCAGACCAGGCCGCCATGTTGATGCGCAACAGTGTGGAGCTCGCTGGACGCAGCGCTGGCGTGACCCTTCCAACCCCGGATCTGGCGATCGTGGAGAGGAACTGGTTAGTTGGGATGCAGCAGCAACTGAACCTGCGCCTGGACCTCTCACCCCTCGCCGAGTTCCCCGCGGGAGATCTACAGATCAGCATCACTCCAGTGCATGATCTTCAGCAGGTCAGCAGCGGTCCCAGCAAGGGTCGGTTGGAGGGGGATGTTCTGCTGTGGACCCTCGACAGCGGCAGTGTCAATCAACTGCAGATCCGGCGCTGGCAGTGGAGTCCTCTCGGTCTTGGCAGTGTGCTGATCATTCTGCTGCTACTGCTGAGTTTTCTGCTGCAGTCGATGCGGGTTCGACTCGGATTTGGCTACCCCGAGCTGCCGTCCTGATTCACAGCTGCAGAGGATCCGGGTCCACGGCGAGTGAAATGTCTTTGGGGAGCCCTTCCCACAGGCCGGTTCCGCAAGGCAGGGGGATCTCACTGTCCTGGGGACCGTGCAGAAGCAACTGCCAGCGACTACGGCCCGCCACCCGAGCCACAGGAGCAGGAGCAGGACCGAGCAATTGCCAGCCTGCGGCAGCACAGCCTGCGCGAATCCGTTCAGCCAGCAGGGTTCCAGCAGTCGCTGTATCGCTAGCGGACTGACCCGAGAGCCGAATCAGGCAAGCCCGCGCAAAGGGAACCAGTCCGGCTTCACGGCGCAGGGCCGATTCCTCCTCCAGAAAACGTTCGTAACGACCATCCACCAGATGTCGGATCACTGGGTGTTCAGGGCTGTAAGTCTGGACCAGTACCTCACCGGGCTTTTCTGCGCGCCCAGCTCGACCAGCGAGTTGTAGGAGCAGTTGCAGGCACTGCTCTCCGGCCCTCAGATCAGGTCGATGCAGAAGACCGTCGGCGGCAAGCACCGCCGCCAGAGTCACGCGCGGCAGATCCATTCCTTTGGCCAGCATCTGCGTCCCGACCAGCACATCGGCTTCACCCTCCGCAAACTGAGCCAGCAGTCTGCGATGACCATCACGACCTCCCGTGGTGTCCCGATCAAAGCGCAGTAGACGCAGCTCACTGAGTTCCTCGCCAAGACGCTCCAATACCCTTTGAGTGCCTGCACCAAAGGGCTTGAAGGCGAGGGAGCCGCATGAGGTGCAAGAAGGGGTGATGGGGGCTCGATGGTCACACCAGTGACAACGAAGCCACTGCTGTGCCCCCCGATTGCCGTGAACGGTGAGAGGAACGTCGCAATGGGGGCACATCACCACCTCTCCGCAACTACGGCAGCTCAGGAACGTGCTGTATCCACGCCTCGGCACCAACACGACCGCCTGTTCCCCTTTCTCCGGGAGCTGTGCCAACCGGTCCATCAGGGCACGACTAATCAAGCGTTTATTGCCCTCCGCCAGTTCATGACGCATGTCAATGATCCGGACGGGTGGCAGTGGCTGGCTGGAGATCCGCGAACGCAGCCGGGCGAGAACCAGATTGCCTTGAGGCTGGAGACGGCTCCAGCTTTCAAGTGAGGGTGTCGCGCTGCCGAGCAGCAGACGACCACCCTGCAGCCTCACCCGCTCTGAAGCCATAACCCTTGCGTGATAGCAGGGCATGGGTGAATCCTGCTTGTAGGAATTGTCGTGTTCCTCATCCAGCACCAGCAGGCCCAGCGGACGTAGGGGAAGAAACACCGCGGAGCGGGTGCCGACCACCACTACGGGATCGTCGCTCTCGAGACAGCGACGCCAGATGCGAACCCGCTCACTGGACGTGCAACCGCTGTGATATTCCAAAACTCGCGCTCCGAAACGCTGACGACAGCGATCCACAAGCTGGGGAATGAGGCCGATCTCCGGAGTGAGTAGCAGAACATGACGGCCAGCTACCAGCTCTGCAGCTGCCAACTGCAGGTAGACCTCGGTCTTGCCGGAGCCAGTGATTCCCCAAAGCAGCAGTCCTCCACCCTCGGGGAGTGATTGAAACTGGGACACCACGGACTGCTGCTCGTCCGTCAACAATCGCGGTGACTCCAACTCGGCAGCGCAGGGTGTCACCTTGCCTGATCCACTGGGAGCGATCTCCGGTTTGCGTCGTCGGCGAATCAGGCCCTTGCGCTCAAGGGTCTTGACAGTGGCTGTTTGGAAACCCTCCGCCAAAAGGTCACGCTGCCAAGCGCCACCGCCCCTGCGTTCGAGCTCCGCCAACAGCGCGAGCTGCCTGGAAGCATTTGGCATGACCAAGAGATCAATCGCTTCAATCCGCTCAACCCACCAGAGCTGGCGTAAGGCCGGCGCCGAACAGGGCCGCTGACCCAGCCATCCCGGGGGCAATGCCGCCTTGAGCATGCGAAAGGAACTGGTATGGCAACGGGCTGCCATGGCATCCAGCCATGAGCGCCATGACGGGTCAACTGCAGCGCGCTGCACCAGCGCTTCGACAGGGTTGAGCCGAACGCCATCGCTGTCAGCTGAATTTGCCCGAGCTGTGATCAATCGACAGCCCGTGACCAACCCCTGCAGTCGACGCCCTCGAAGACGGACCGCCACAAGATCTCCCAGTCCCACTCCGAGACTGTGACTGTCGCAATAACTGAAAGTACGCCCATCACGACCGGCCTCCAGCCAGACATCAACTTCCGAAACCAGTTGCGCGGCAGGGGGGCTGGAGGATTGATTGACGGGGGTTGCCGACATCACATGTTTTTCTTAAGATACAGATGTTGGACAGCTCAACAGCTGTTGTCGGAACAGAGCAGAGTTCCGTCCAGTGGGAAGACACGAAGCTCGAGCCAGGGTTTATCCCTACGGCCGACCGGTCTGCGAACGCCCCTGACAGCCCTGCCCCAGCCCAAAGCCCACCAATTGATTCTCGATCACTGGTTTTAGTTGTCTACCCCCTCTGTTTTGGGGGAGACCTGAGATTTGTGATGCGCCGCTAGGCCGAGCTTGGTTCCGTTTCGTTGACTGCGTTAATTCCGTACACCCTCACCATCCCGATCCCCATGAGTCCTGCTGCGAGCAAGTCAGCTCAGCCCACGGCTGCATCGCCCAAGACTGCTTCTTCCAAAGCGGCCTCCTCTAAGGCGACTCCATCCATTGTGATGCTGGCGGATTCCAAAGGACTGCCCAAGGGTGTGAGCAAGAAGGCCAAGCCAGAGTCAAAGAGTTCAGCAGCAAAGTCCGCCACCACCAAGGCCGCCACGACGAAGGCCGCTGCGAAATCGAAACCGGCTAGCAAGAGCAGCTCAGCCAAGAGCGCAACAACAGCCAAGAGCGCGGCAGCCGCCAAGACAACAAAGAGCGCGAAAACCCCTGCGAAGGCAAGCCGAGCCAAGAGCTCGGCCGCTGCCAAGCCCGCCGATCTGGATGCCGCCGCTGATCAGTTGCTGGCCAAGACCTCCGGCAATCCCTCCGTTAGCAAGGAGGAGAAAGCCAAAGCAGACGCGAAGGCCAAGGTACTGGCGAGCATCAAGGTTGGCCCTAAAGGGGTCTACACCGAGGATTCGATCAGGGTTTACCTGCAGGAGATCGGCAGGATCCGCCTACTGCGGCCAGACGAAGAAATCGAACTAGCCAGAAAGATCGCTGATCTTCTCTACCTCGAGGAGTTGGCTGCCCAGTTCGAGAGTGACAACGGCCGAGAACCTGACAACAAGGAATGGGCGGCTCTGGTGGAGATGCCGCTGATTCGTTTCCGCCGCCGACTGATGCTCGGCCGTCGGGCCAAGGAAAAAATGGTTCAGTCGAATCTTCGCCTTGTGGTCTCGATCGCCAAGAAATATATGAATCGTGGCCTGAGCTTTCAGGACCTAATCCAGGAAGGCAGTCTCGGACTGATTCGTGCTGCAGAGAAATTCGACCACGAGAAGGGTTACAAATTCTCCACCTATGCAACTTGGTGGATCCGCCAAGCCATCACACGGGCCATCGCTGATCAAAGTCGAACGATTCGCCTCCCGGTCCACCTCTACGAGACCATCTCCCGCATCAAAAAAACCACCAAAGTGCTCAGCCAGGAGTTCGGCCGCAAACCCACGGAAGAAGAGATTGCCGAATCAATGGAAATGACCATTGAGAAGCTGCGCTTCATCGCCAAGAGCGCCCAGCTACCGATCTCCCTTGAAACCCCAATCGGCAAAGAAGAGGATTCCCGTCTTGGTGACTTCATCGAAGCCGACATCGAGAATCCCGAGCAGGACGTGGCTAAGAATCTCTTACGCGAGGATCTCGAAGGCGTGCTGGCCACACTCAGTCCGAGGGAGCGTGACGTGCTCCGGCTCCGCTACGGCCTAGATGACGGACGCATGAAGACCCTCGAGGAAATCGGTCAGATCTTCGACGTCACCCGTGAGCGAATCCGCCAGATCGAAGCCAAGGCATTGCGCAAGCTGCGGCATCCCAATCGGAACGGAGTCCTCAAGGAATACATCAAGTAATCAGCTACTAAGTTTCTACAGCCCCAGGATCCTTGCCAAAACAGGGATTCTGGGGCTTTCGACTACCTGGGTCTTGGATTGGGTGGAATTTCGGCGCCAACCAAGGACGGCCGAACACATCAAAGCAGCCAATCCGAGAGGAAAGAATAGTTGTGCCCTAAGCGGAAACAGAGGATGGTCCAAAGAAAAGCATTGAAGAGGTTCATTAATCAACAACTTCCTCATGCAAAGTGGTATTTATTTTTACAATCTCTAGCCATCATGTAAGCGCATACTTGCCGACGAATAGGGCCAACCCAAGCAGCAATCCATCCCCCGAAAACCACAAGGCAACTTATTTTACAAACTTGATTCAATCCGAAGAATTCGGCAATTGGAAGATCACTTGCCATCCTAATCAGCGATGCATCGCAGCTCATCCTCCCCTGAGGGAATATAGGGTCACAACCCGAATATACGCTCGCCTCTTTTAAGTTAGCCTTAAGCAGAAAAGGTTCGAATCAAATACACAGAGAAGGCCTATAGAAACCATGGCAGATTTCAGGCCAATAACTAGATTGCAGCATTACTTGCGCAATTGAATCAGATGTCAAGTTCACAAAACATTGAAGTCACATCGAGGAGCAAGCAGAAGAAGGTGTTTCATGCTTTCAAAGCCGCCTTAAACATCAATGCGCCTGCCTCTTATCAACTTGCACTCACTTTGATCGTCATTGAACATTCATGATCACGAGACTATACGCAGAACCAAGCCACCAAATACTTAATCATCACAAAAGTCCTGATAAAGAGATTCACCTCATCGCTCATCCCTGTTTTACTTTCAAAAACGACGCAACTGATGACCCTGGCATCCTCATCGTTCACAAAGCTGATCTGTCAAATACGACTTTAAAGTGAATCTAAGCGCTTATTACTTTTAACACCAATGCTCACGTAACAATCGCTGGAAACTCAGCAGCTAGCAAAGCGATGACAATTGTCAGAGTAATCATCGATAGAATAGTTGTGCCCGCAACAATCGATTCAGTTTCCTCTACATAGACGTCATGTGATCGAGCGACAGCATATTGACATTTCGCAGTGGGCACTGCACTACAAAGGATCACCGCAACAGCTGGAGCTGGTGGCAATTTAACAAGATCACAAACAAACCAGGCAAGCACAGGCATCAAAAATAATTTGAAAAATGTACACTCACTGACAATACGAATGTGGTTCCTAAAGAGAGTGAAGTTGAGTTGAGCCCCGATTGCAAACAGGGCAACTGGCGCCGTTGTGATGCCAACAGCATTCAAACTCGCTCCCAGTACACTGGGAAACTGAAAGCCCAGGAAGGAGAGTATTAAGCCCAAGACCATAGCAATAAAGTAATTCGCTTTCATCGCCTTCCAAATTGAGCCAAGCACCTTACGAAAACTCAAGCCTGATTCCTCTTTGGATGTGTATTCATAAATAATCGAAGTGGTTTGGAGCCCTATAATCAAAACGATCACTCCAATAACTCCATACGTTGCTCCTCCAACGGGAAGCATGATGGCGAGAATTGGCAACGCAATCATGCAGGTATTAGAATAAGAAGCAGCAGCTGCAAAATATGAGCCAATCAATAAATTCTGACGCTTAACAAGCCTTCCGTAAACATAGGATATCAAAAAAACAATAAATGAGACAAGAAGATAACCACTAAAGAATTGAAAATATTGAGAAAAATCCTTAAACATATCTTGCCGAGTCATATCAAGCACAATCATGCATGGAATCGAGATATTCAACGCATAGCCAATGAGAATTCCACTATTCGCGGGATCAAACTTTTTAGTTCGCTTAGCAATGTAGCCAATGCAGAGGTAAGCAATAACAGGAAAAATCGCACTGATGATCGAATGTGGCATGGCGCAGAAGAAGTTCTATTGACCGTGGTAATGACATGGCCTTCTGATAAAGCTGGAAGCACTGGCACTCAAATGCATTTTCATAGTGATGAAAACTCAGTGCACAAGTCGACCAAGCAGAAGGTTACGCGACCAACATGGCTTAATGATGGCAACCTCGATTAACGAAAGACAAAACAATTAACAGCACCCAGGGAATCAGCGCGTAGCAGCTCTTCATCAAAACTTCAACATCAACCAAACGAATGGCTAGTCAAGAGCTGGAACCAAGCACGTTGTGTCAAGTGAAACCTAATCTCATACCAAAAGCATCATGGTCATAGTTTCTATTATTTAAAAAAGTTTGATTGCTCATTTGTAGCCTGGTTGAATTGAAAAATATTCAATGGTGCTCAACGCTGTCGGTGAATTCCTGAAATGCCTTCTTCAAACGCTCAACTGGCGTTTCCGATGGAGGACATTCCTGATTGGTGGAGCGGGTATAAGCCTGAAGGATGCGTGCTTCCGGCTCCAGCAATGCTGCGACAGCAGCCTTGAGCATCACGACATTGCGCTGGGGCGTTAACCCGGCCAGATAGGAATGCAAGGACCATGGTCCAGAGTCTTCGTGCTTTTCCAGCCGCAGAGGCCTGATCAACTGATAAGCCCGATCGCCGTCGGAGTCGGTGGTCTGCCTGAGACGCGCCACCAGCATCACACCGCTGGTGAGTAGTACCAGTCGAATTGATCCTTCACTCAACAAAGGTAGAAAAGGTACTGATTCATCCACTTGAGCAAGAGACGAGCCAGCAGTTGAATGGCTCACCTTCACCCCGTTGACCACAGGACCAGGCATTTCGACTCTCGAGAACAGTTAGATCGTAAAGCTGTTCGCCAAAAAAGTGGGTCGTAATCCAGAGGGAAGAAGCCCTCACGGGCCTGCATTCTGTGAAATCTTGAGCAGATCTGGGCCTTCGACTCCGTAGGCTGAGTGGCTGTTTCAACGTGCCCATGGCTCTCGAGCAACTGCGCATCGCTTCCCGCCGCAGCCAGCTGGCCATGGTGCAGACCAACTGGGTCAAAGCCGAACTGGAGAAAGCTCACCCAGGCCTAGCGATTTCGGTGGAAGCCATGGCCACTCAGGGCGACAAAATTCTGGATGTGGCTCTAGCCAAAATCGGAGACAAAGGCCTTTTTACCAAGGAACTGGAGGCCCAGATGCTGGTGGGTCGAGCAGAGATTGCCGTGCATTCCCTTAAGGATCTGCCCACCAACCTGCCCGACGGCCTCATGCTCGGTTGCATCACCGAGCGGGAGGATCCCGCGGATGCCCTGGTGGTCAACAGTAAGAACGCTGAGTACACCCTGGAAACACTTCCAGAGGGATCCGTCGTCGGAACCAGCTCGCTTCGGAGACTCGCCCAGCTGCGATATCACTTTCCCCATCTTCAGTTCAAGGACGTTCGCGGCAACGTCATCACCCGTCTAGAAAAACTGGATGCTGGCGGCTACGACTGTCTGATCCTTGCTGCAGCAGGCCTGAGTCGGCTCGGATTCGCAGATCGGATCCACCAGATCATTCCTGGCCACATCTCACTGCATGCCGTTGGACAGGGAGCCCTCGGCATCGAATGTGTCACAGACAACAAAGATGTTCTCAACATCATTCAAGTCCTTGAACATGGCCCCACTGCGGGGAGATGCCTCGCGGAACGTGCCTTCCTGCGAGAACTTGAAGGAGGCTGCCAGGTACCCATCGGAGTTAATAGCCGTATTGAAGGCCATGAACTGGTTCTGACCGGGATGGTGGCCAGCCTTGATGGCAAGCGACTGATCCGTGATGAGCGCCGCGGCCCTCTCGGTAATCCTGAAGATGTGGGACTGAAGCTCGCAGCAGACTTGAAATCTCGTGGCGCTGGGGAGATCCTGCAGGAGATCTTCGCAACGGTTCGTCCCGAAGCCTGACTATGTCACTGCTGCACACGGCGGTCGGAATTTTCACCATTTCCAATCCAATCGGCAATCTGCCGATCTATTTGTCATTCACGAATGGCAATAAGCGTCAGGACCGGGCGATCGCTCGAAGCAGCGCGTTCACCATGCTGATCACCCTGCTCCTCGCCACCTGGATCGGCAACGACCTGCTCGGCTTTTTTGGAATCGGGCGGCCAGCCTTTCAGGTTGCCGGGGGGCTGATCGTGGTGCTGATCGGCCTTTCGATGCTGCACTCCGAACCTTCAAAAGTTCACCACGACCCGAAGTCCGTAGAACGCGACCAGAACTCCTCGGTCAAGGGAATTGTTCCTTTGGGCATTCCCCTGCTGGCTGGTCCGGGCACCATCACTGTGGTGATTGCGGATCCAAGCGCAGCAAGCGTGGGTGGAAAACTGAGCCTCAGCCTCGTTGTGCTTGCCATGAGCGTGCTCGTTTATCTGATATTTAACGCTGGCGAGATGCTCTCATCCAAAATCAGTGAATCTGCTTTGCAGGTACTCACGAAAATCATGGGCCTCATCCTCACTGCGATTGCAGTGCAGATGCTGTTCTCAGGATTAAGTGCAGGCTTCCCGGTGCTTCGGGGGATAGGACTCACCGGGTGATCATCACCGGAGTACCCACGTCCACCAGCTCGTAGAGCTTCTGAACGTGGGCATTGAGCATGCGTACACAGCCATTGGACACCGCAGCGCGGATTTTGACCCAATGAGGCCAGGGGGTTCCATGAATTCCGAATTGGTTAGGTCCCTGCTGTAAAAAGCCGATCCAACGATGGCCAAGTGGGCTTGCAGGTCCGGTAACCGGGTGAACTCTGCCGGATTTCGTGCTTTCGTACTGAGGATTAACAAGCTTGGTTTCAACACGAAACACACCCGTCGGTGTTGGAGTCTTGGGGTCACCAATCGCCACCGGCCAGCGCCCGATGGACTGTCCAGCGCGGATCACACTGATGCGACGCTGCTTGAGATCGAGATGAATGCTGGTCTCAGCATTCACAGAATGCACCTTCGCTGATGCAAACAGCGGTAACTGCAGCTGAGGCGAAGCAACTGCTGGATCCGGTGCAGCTAGGGCTAAAGAAACAGCTCCAACGGCCAACACAGTGGAGCAGCCAACGCACTTGAGACGCATTACCAGACAGCCAAGACTCACTGGTCTCAACGTATCCATTGGCCGGAGAAAAAACCGCACACCAGTGGAGGACTTTCTGAAGAAATCAGCTCAAAGCTCAGCCGGATGTTTTCAAGCTTTCGCTCATCAAGGAACAATCCACTGGCCCGAGCAATGCCAGAACAACTTCAGTGGACCGAAGCTGAAGTTCGATCCGTTCCTCAGGCCATCAAGAGCATCGCCACAGCAGGCGGAGGACTGCCCCATACTGCCGACTGGTCAGAGCAGCCCACTGAACGGAGCAGTTGCCACCCAAAAGTCAGTCCCTGCATCAGCCTCTTGCTGATGCAGGGGTAGATGGCCAGCATCAAGACGTTGATCGCATAGCCGCTTGGAAATTAATCGACGAGCTTGGGGTCAATCTCAGTGACATAACGAGCCTCACAGGTCTTGATGATCTCGATAGCCTTCTCCGTGCCGAAAAAGCCATTCACCGTGCAGGTTCCTGGCTTCTTCAGATCCTTGTAATGCTCCCAGTAGTACGTAGTTTCCTTTTTCCAGTGCTCACCAAGGTCTTCAAAGCTCTTGATGTGATCCATGCGCTTGTCATCCGCCAACACCGCGATGACTTTGTCGTCAACCTCACCTCCATCGTCAAAGGTCATGATGCCGATGATGCGAGCTTCAACGATCGAACCTGGAATCAGAGGCTCAGTAACATTCACGATCTCAATATCGAGCGGGTCGCCGTCCTCATCCCAGGTCCTGGGAATGCAGCCGTAAGCGAAGGGATAGGCCAGAGAGGAGTAACCAACTCGATCGAGCTTCAGGTGACCGGTCTCAGTAATTAGCTCGTACTTGTTGATCGTGTTCGAGTTGAGCTCCACGATCGTGTTCAGACGCAACTCGGATTCGTCAGCAAAGGCCGGCAGCACATGCAGCAGATTCGGCATGCTGCGGCTCGGAGCCTGATCGAGATTGGCCATGGAGTACGGCATTCGCAGCGGTGATATTACGAGCACGTCTCAACGGCACCCCAGCATTGAAAAGGGGGGATTCGACTCTGAAAATCACCACAGGCTGATTCAGCACCAAGCACGGAGCAATGGCATCAAGCCCGCGCAGTGCACAACCGCTCCAGCTTTGCTTCCAAATAGTTCAGGAAGGGATCACTTGAGAGAGATCGACCGGACACCTGCTCCACGAGCTGTTCGGCATTAAGAGCACGCCCTATGGGATGGACGTTGTCTCTCAGCCAACCGAGCATGACGCTGAGATCTCCACGGCGAACATGCTCCTCGGGAGAACCAATCGCCGCCGTCATGGCCTCGCTCAACTGCGCGCTAACGAGGTGCCCAAGCAAATAGGAAGGGAAATAGCCAAACAGACCTTCGCTCCAGTGCACATCCTGCAGACAGCCCTGCGCATCATCAGCGGGGGTGACTCCGAGCAATTCGCGGTATCGACGGTTCCATTCGCTCGGGAGATCGTCTACTGGCAGACCCTGTTCCAGCAGAGCTAGCTCAAGATCCGTCCGCACGAGGATATGAAGTCCATAGCTGAGTTCGTCAGCTTCCACCCGGTTGCATCCCGGCGCCATCGGATTCATCGCTTTCCAGAGATCCGCTGCTGACTCAAGAGGTGCACCCGCAGCGGCAAAGCGTTCCCACCAGAGTTCCGAGAAGGGCTGACTACGGGCCACCCGGTTCTCCCAGAACAGCGACTGACTTTCATGCACCGCCATGGACGTTGCCTGGCCGAGAGGCCAGGCGAACCACTGATGCGTGGCCGTAGGCAGTCCCTGCTCGTACAAGGAATGCCCCCACTCATGCGCTGTGGCCAGAAAACAGGACAAAGGCTGACCCGCCACCACACGCGTGGTGATGCGGAAGTCACGAGGACCCAATGTGATCGAGAAGGGGTGTGGCGAAGCCGCAACGCATGTGATCCCCTTATCCCTGCCCCAGTCGGTAAGCAGCTGATCACAAAGTTGCTGCTGAGTCGATGCAGGCAGATCCCAACTAAGAGAGGACGGTCTGGGACTGCCCTTGAGTTGCTCCAATAGTTCGGGCAAACGCCTGCGCAGCGGCGCAAACAAATCCTGAAGCCGCTCTAGCGTGAGATCAGGCTCGAACGGCTGAGCGAGTGTTTCCCAGCAACTTCGCGGTTCTGCCAACTGACGGGCCTGTTCCTGACGCAACTCGACCATCCGACAAAGAGCCGGCGCAAAAAGAGAAAAGTCGGAACTGCTGCGCGCTTGTTGCCAGAGGTCATAACCCTGGGATTTGGCTGTGGCGAGAGCACTGACAAGATCAGGATCAAGTGCCTGCTGCCGCCGAAGATCCTGCTCAAGCAAATCCAGATTGCGGGCCTGGCCACTGATGGCTTCAGGGCGATCCACACGATTTGCACGAATTCGCCAGTCCTCACGGGCTTCTGCGATCAGTTGCGCATAGTGCTCTGAACTCTGGCGAGCATGGAGCTGACGAGCCAGCAAAGCCAATTGCTCACCGCGCCAGGCTGAACCACCGCTTGGCATTTGGGTGTTCTGATCCCAGTAGAGCGTCCTGGTTATGGAATCCATAACCTGGGTTTCGTGAAGGTGCGAGCCAAGACGATCCCAGGCCGTTATCCCGGCAGCCATTGGCTTCATTGATCTGAAAAGACCTTAACCAGCTTCGAGATCCGAGCACAGACCCCAGAACGAGGAACATTGAGGGCCTGCCTTCTAACCATGCGCCCTCAGGACAACTCCTGATCGTCGCTCGCACTGGAATCAGGTTCCTCACCTTCAGCTCGCAGAGCCTTCTCCAGGGCATTGACCTGGGCTGTTCGCTCAGGTGATTCAACAATCACGTTGACTTGTCGGACAGCGACGAACTTGCGCCACAAAAGAGCGACTAGCCAGGAGGCCGTGGCGAAGACTGCTGCGAAATACAGGAGTCGCATGATCTCCTTAAAGCTGGCTACGAGAATGTTCTAGTTGAAACGGCGGACAAAGGCGGGGGCGAGATCGACACCCCGCTCATTGCAGCTCTTCACCATCCTTAGAAGAGCCACGGTCCTGGTCCCTCTGTTCCTCAAGCGTCAGCCGTTTCAACTGGCGCTGGGCATCCTGGCACCTAAATAGTTCGTGAAATCGATTGATCAGGTAGTCGACATCTGTCATGACCTAAGCCCTCCACCGCAAGCTGACCACTCAACCAGCTCATTGTCTCGCGGATCTGCCGATTCGTTCAGTCCTTGCGGCAATAGCCACCACCCGTGGGATTCCAACCGGACGGACAGCTCTCATCCATTGCCGGGCGAAGGGTGTAGCTCATCAATCCGAGAGCACTGCACTTGCCGTTCGACATGTCGATGTAGCCCATGGGGCACTCAGCAGTGAGTTTTTTGACCACGCGTTGCGCCCTTGCCGGAGGCACTGAAACGCTGACCATTGGAACAAGGATCAGCAGAAGCCAGACCAGTCTGTTGAACATCTGTTGACCAGAACCGCTGCTCACGCTCCAGGCTAAAGCTGAAGTTCAGAGACGATGGCCAATGGCAGCACTGCTCAGCCTTCAGGAACGTGAAGACCTTCGCTCAACCTTGACGCGGTGGCAGGTGGGGAATGAACGCCTCAAACGCCAGTGGCAGTTCAGCGACTTCAGTGAGGCATTCGCCTTCATGACCAGGGTTGCCCTCTTGGCGGAATCAAAACAGCACCATCCCAACTGGAGCAATGTCTACAACCGAGTGACGATCGAACTAACCACCCACGACCTGGGAGGACTCAGCAATCTGGATGCAGAGCTTGCTCGGTCCATCGACGCCCTGCATTGAGCCGCTGCCAAAATGGAATAAGGCAGGGGATTTTTCTATGACAACCAGCGTGAAGCGAGCCGCAGTGCCGGTGACGATTCTCACTGGCTTTCTCGGAGCAGGGAAAACAACACTGTTGAACCACATCCTGAGCAATCAGGAGGGTCTTAAAACGGCTGTTCTTGTCAATGAATTTGGGGAAATCGGAATCGACAATGAGTTGGTGGTCAGCACCAATGAGGACATGGTCGAACTGAGCAACGGGTGCATCTGCTGCTCGATCAACGGCGAGCTGCTGGAGGCCGTGGACCGAATCCTCAACAGACCCAAACCCGTCGAATACCTTGTGGTTGAAACCACGGGTCTGGCAGATCCACTGCCCGTCGCAATGACATTCCTCGGCAGCGAGCTACGTGATTCAACGAGGCTGGATTCAATCATCACCTTGATTGACGCTGAGAACTTCGGAGCAGAGGCCATTGCCAGCGAAGTCGGACGATCGCAGGTGATCTATGGCGACATCCTGATGCTCAACAAGACCGATCTTGTCGATGAAAATCGCGTGAAGGACGTCGAACAACAGCTACGTGACGTCAAGAAAGATGCGCGCATCCTCCACTCAGTGAAGGGAGATGTGCCGCTTCCCCTCCTGCTGAGCGTGGGTCTGTTCGAATCCGACCGGGTGGTGAACGAAGGTCATGACGATGGGCACAGCCATGACCACGGGCACAGCCATGACCACGGGCACAGCCATGACCACGGGCACAGCCATGACCACGGGCACAGCCATGACCACGGGCACAGCCATGACCACGGGCACAGCCATGACCACGGATCCGCTGATCATCTGGCCATCGAAGGCTTCACATCACTGTCCTTCTCAAGCAGTGATCCCTTTGATCTCAGAGCCTTTCAGAATTTTCTCGACAATCATTTACCTGAAAGCGTTTTTCGAGCGAAAGGAATTCTCTGGTTCAAGGAAAGCGAGCGACGTCATGTGTTCCACCTAGCTGGCAAACGGTTCTCAATCGACGACAGCGACTGGAATGGAGCCCGCAAGAACCAACTGGTCTTGATCGGTCGTGGACTCGACCATGACTCACTGAGACATCAGCTCCAGGAGTGCGTTGTCGTGCCTACTGATCAGTAAGTGGAGCTGAAGTTGCCCCGTATCCAAAAAAGATGATTAGGGTGGCATTCGATGAGGAGAGGGCATGGTTGAAGTTCTCGCGGCAGGTGGTTTGTTGATGGCTCTGGCGCTTGCCTTCTGGCTACTGCTTGATTCTGATGACGACAATGGCGGTGGTGGCTTGATGGAGCCGGCACTCGTGCCGATCCCGGTTCGTCGCAACGATCGCTGAACAGCAAGCTTTAAGTTGCTTTCACCTTTAGAACCCTCACCCGGCGTGAGGGTTTTTTGATGCACGCGTCCTGGTTATTGAATACCCTTCTCAAAACGACTTCTTTGTGTGTCTTCCCAGCCTTCCTTCCTCTACACATCGAATTCGTTCCGGCTGGAGAGCCTCACCCCTGCTGGCTTCAAGGAACAGAACCGAAAGCCTGCTGACCCCCTGATCACCAGTTATTACAAGTCATACGAGCTTGAACAGCGATAGATCCTTCATGGCAGATCCTCTGGAGCGAGGAGTTCTCGCCCGTGCGCGCAGCTTGGTCTCAGGCCGCTTTTTGCTGGTGGCCGGAGCCGTAACGATTGCGTTCCTTGCTCTGCTTCCTGTCATCGGTTTGCTAGGTGAAGGACTTAGCGGCGTGAGCAACGGCAATGCCAGCCTCAGACCGGATGGTCTGCTCCAGATCCGCGGAACTGTGTTGCTGCTGTTGGGCACCAGCCTGATGGGAGGCGTGATCGGAACCGCCAACGGCTGGCTGCTGGCGAACTGCCGTTTCCCAGGCCGGCGCTGGCTGCGAATTGCCCAGCTGCTACCACTGGCTAATCCGTCGTATCTACTGGCGGCGACTCTTGTGGATATCGGCAGTCTGGAAGGAATCACCATCAACGGGATGGGATGGGGAATCGTGGTGATGTCGCTGACCACCTACCCCTACGTCTTCCTGTTAAGCACAGAAAGCTTCACCATCTGCGGACGCCGGCAACTGGAAGCCTGCCGTTCGCTGGGAGTGGGTCCTTGGAACAGTTTCCGGCGGATTGCACTGCCCATGGCACTGCCGGCGATCGGTGCTGGCATTGCCCTTATGGGCATGGAGGTTTTGAATGAATATGGCGCCGTGCAACTGCTCGGCATTCCCAGTCTTTCGGCTGGAATTATCGAGGCCTGGAGAATCGAGGGCAATCCCGCTGGTGCTGTGGGTCTTGCTCTGATCACTCTCTGCATCGTGATGTTGCTTCTATTCGGCGAACGCAGACTGCGCAGCCGCAGCCGCCGCTGGTCTGAAGGAGTTGCAGGAGGAGAGTCTCCTGCATGGATGCTGAGCGGCGGTCGGGCCTTTGCAGCCCAAATACTGGGAGCTGTTCCTCCCCTGATCACGCTTGGCATTCCACTGTTGTGGGGCGCAATGAACTGGCAGCAGTTGGCCACCGGCCTGACACCCGAATTGCTGCTGCTCACCCTGCGCACTTTGGGCCTCGCACTGGCAGCGACCCTGCTGGCGGGCCTGGCCGCAATGTTGCTGGCCATTGCCAAACGCTGGAGTCCTGCCAAATGGCTCAGAGGTGTGACTTTTCTGGCGGGTATGGGCTACGCCATTCCAGGGGCAGTTCTGGCTTTGGCTCTGCTGGTGATCGGCGGACCCTGGCAGCTCTCTCCAATTCTTCTCCTGCTCTGGGGATACAGCGATCGCTTCCTCGCAGTGAACAAGGGTGGCATTGATGCAGCGCTGGAACGACTCTCCCCCAGCCTTGACGAAGCAGCAACAGGGCTGGGCTTGCGATGGCCGGCCGTGCTCAGGAGGGTTCATCTGCCGCTTCTACGAGGCCCGATCCTTGTTGGCAGCCTGCTGGTGTTCGTGGACACCGTGAAGGAACTGCCGCTCACATTCGCGCTGCGACCTTTTGATTTCGACACGCTTGCTGTGAGAGTTTTTCAGTACGCAGGTGATGAACGACTCGCCGCTGCGGTTTGGCCTGCACTGATGATCCTGATCCTCGGCCTGATTGCTTCATCAGCTCTGGTGCCCCGATTGGATCGTGATACGGAGTAGAGGTCGGGATCAGAAGGCGAAACGATTGGGCACACAATCCGGCCCACGCTGCGGAGCCAGAACCGACAGCCAGCTGCTCTGAAAAGGATGAAAACCATCATCACTCACCAGCAGCAGAGGAATTCGTCCGTCTCGCATCGCTGGCCCCCAGGCCATCCCCTCCCAGTTGGCTGGTGGCAGACCATTGGCCAGCAGATCCCAGCTTTGCAACGCTTGAATCGGCGGAGCCGAAGGTGAATCACTTCCTGGTAGACGCAGAATCTGGAGATGGGCAGACCACCCTGCAGGCAAGTCAAAACTGCGCAGTAGCACCAGAACTGCTGGGCCTTCTCCCACGGCCAGCAGTTCGGTCAAGCCCAGCTTGCGAATTGCCGCAGCACCCGCGGGTCCGATCTCAACCCCCCCATGGGGCTCAAGCCGATGATCTGCACCGATGCGCAAACGAGCGAACCGCACCCAGTCCTTGCCCTGCTGAGCCTTGTCCTGAATCAGTGGGGCCTCGGCTGCCATGACCAGATCACCGGATGCCATTTGCGTGAGAGCTTCAGGCCCTTTGTTGGCAGCAAGGCCCTGCCCCCCTCTCTCTTGCCAGGAGCCAAGTAGAGGAACCTCGCTCTGCAGGCGTCCATTCAAGAGGTTGTAACTCTGAAGTCTTGCCCTTCTTTCTGGGCGTCGGCGCCCCTCGCTGACAATCCAGATCTGCTGGCCAATAAGCACCAGCCCCTCACCATCAAATTCAGCCTGCAGAGGTAACCCCTCTCGCCCCCTCAACAGCAGACGTCGACCACCTTGCAGGGATGCCTGCTCACCTTTCAGTAGGCGGCTGAGACCAGTGAAAGACACCAAGTAGCCCCTGGTTGCGTCGCTCAGCAACCAGAGACGGTCCTCCTTGCGCTGATAGGCCACAGCAGAGAAGCCACCAACACGATCTCCATCCAACCCTCTGTCTGGGAGTTCAATGTTGCGAATCAACTCCCAGCCAGCTGCCAGAGGGCATGGAAGTGCCAGTGCTGGCGATGGCAAAGCTGGCAAGGCTGCGGCCATCATGTTTTTAGGTACCAAGGTCGATTGGAACATCATCACCACAGCAACGTCCACGACCACGTCCACGACCACGACCACGGCCACGACCACGGCCACGGCCCACAAAGTCGACAAGCATTCCGCTGGACGGTTCTGCTCAATGCCAGCCTGAGTGGCTTGCAGATCGCCGTGGGAATTGCCTTCGGATCGATCGCATTGATCGGCGATGCCCTACACAACGTCGGCGACGTGATGGGACTCCTGCTGGGCTGGGGAGCGGAGAGCCTGAGCCAGAAACCTGCCAGGGGGCGGTTTAGTTATGGCTTCGGCCGCTCCACCCAGCTGGCAGCCGTCGCCAACGCCGTTTTAATCCTGATGGCCTCCGCCGTGGTCTGCGTGGAGTCCATCCAGCGGTTCCGACAACCGGAGCTTGTAGTGGCATGGCCGGTCGCCATTGCCGCAGGCGCTGGCCTTGTCGTGAACCTGGTCTCCGCCCGCCTGTTCGGTTCAGATCACCATGGTGATCTGAACCGCCGAGCTGCTGCTCTTCACCTGCTCGGGGATGCAGCGGTCTCAGCGGCGGTGCTGCTGAGCGCCTTGGTGACCTCCATCACCCGCTGGACATGGATTGATCCCCTCACAGGTCTTGGAGTCGGCCTAAGCGTGGGATGGCTGGGGATCATGTTGTTGCGCGATGGCCTCGCCGAGCTGATGGATGAAGTTCCCCATCGGATTGATCCAGCCGCCGTTTTGGCCGATCTGCAAGCAATGCCAGGGGTGCAGGGAGTCCATCATCTGCATATTTGGTCCATCGGTGGAACGCGTGTGGCCCTTACTGTTCACCTGCAGAGGGATGCATGCCTGAGCGATCAGGATCCCGAGCTACTGAGCGGGGTTCGCCAGGCAATGCACCACAAAGGCATCGAGCACTGCACAGTTCAGCTTGAGGAGCTTGATGAAGACTGCGGAGAATCACTCAGCTGAGTTACGCGCAGGGCGATCACACGATCCATTTTCACTCCTGCCGCAGCCAGCAGATCCGCAAGAGTGACCACGAGGCGATAACTGAGTGCCACGGCGAGGAGTGCTGCCTCCGGCACGGAAGAACCCAGGCGCAGCAGCAGAACCGCCTCGAATACACCAAGCCCCCCTGGAGCAGCGGGAACCACAAGCCCTGTGGCCCAGGCCAGGGCAAAGGCTGCCATCCAGCTGCCCATCGGCAGCACCGGGGTCAGCCCAAAGACCTGAATGCAGCACCAAAAACCGGAGAAGCGTGAAGCGATGAACACCAGCTCCGCCATCAGTGGAGCCCAGGGGTAATCCTTGCGGCCACTTCCCAGCTCTTCCAGGGGAGGCAGGGAGGCCAGAGTGGCGTCGGAGCGGTTGAGTTGGCGCAAACGACTGCGTTCAAGCCTGCAAAGCAAGGGCTCTCTCCAGCGTGGAAGCAGGAGCAGAGCAGGCAGGGGCGCCAGCAAGGCCAGTCCGTTCTGCCAACCACCGAAGGGCACCCAGAGCAGGGCCGCCACCGCCATCAACATCGGCTCGAGCAAGACGGACACGAGTGCGGGCCCCGTCCCGATCGAAGGCCCCAAAGCCCGCACACGCTGAAGGAAGTGCCACACCCCGCCGGGCAGGTACTTGAGCAGATTGCTGCTCAGATACAGAGGCAGCAGCGGTATTGAGCCCGTGCCATGTCCCAGCCAATCCACGAGCATCTGCCAAGCGCCCGCATTCACGAGCAAGCTCAGCCAACTGAGGCCGAGGGCCAACACAAGCCACCACCAGCCTTGCGTTGTGATCGACAGCGAGCGCAGTCCCACGGCATGACCAGCCAGCGCCCAGCCCACAAATCCAAGCGTTAGCAGGGTGATCCACAGCTTCAGCCCTCCCGGGAGCTTCAGTGAAGGCAGGGATCTGAAACGCTTCAGCATGTCCACTCCTGCTCCGGATTGAACGGAAGCCTCTCTTGTGAAAGCTTCTGCCACAAAGTCTCCGGAGAGAGTCCAGCCCGATGTGCGAGTTGCTGAAGAGCATCCCGCTCGGGCTTCACGGACTGAGTTCCATCTGGCTTCAACATTTGCTTGGCCGCCAGCTCACCCCAAGGAGTGCTGAGAACGCCTCGACGCCGGGGAAGCACCCAGCGCCCCTGACGCCGCTCGCGCAATCCCAGGGTTGGACTATCCCTCCACCAGATCAGGCGCAGGTCCGCTGCCTGCTCGGGCAGCACCAGAGCCGTGACGGCAGTTCCTGGACGCCCCTTCTTCATCTGCAGCGCAGAACAGGCCACATCCAAAGCACCTGCATCACGCAGCTGCTGAATCAGCCATGCCAAGGCTTCAGCCGAAACATCGTCAATCCAGGCTTCCTGAACAGTCAGCTCCTGCCAACGGGGCTGGTTGGATGCAGTGGGCGCCTGGGGATGCTGACGGATGAGGCGCAGCAGGTTGGGACGGTCCAGCTGACGATGGCCCAGGCCAGTTCCGATTGCCTCGGGAGCTAACTGTTCTGGCCATCCAAACCCATCTGCCAGCACAGCCATCAGAGCCAGACCTGTCGGAGTTGTCAGCTCAGCTTCCGGCCAGTCATCGCCCCAGCGCAGTTCCACAACATGACGTCGCGCCAGTTCGAGTACTGCTGGAGCAGGGACTGGCAGCAGGCCGTGAGCCGTAGCAACTCCGCCCCGGCCTGCTGGAGGAGGAACGCACCAGAGCGAGATCGGATTGAGATGCTCGATGGCAGCACAAACCCCAACCACATCCACAAGGCTGTCAATGGCTCCAACTTCATGGAAATGCACCTCTTCAGCGGCGATGCCGTGCACGGCTGCCTCGGCTTCAGCGAGTGCGGTGAACACCGACAACACCTTTTCGCGCAATAAGGGAGAGAGCGCAGCAGTAAGGATCCTTTGCCGCAACTCCCCCCAGTGGCGATGAGGCGGATGTTCCTCCCGTAACTCAACATCCAGTCGCAGGCCCCGCAAACCTCCGTTGCGCGCCTCCTCGACTCGAAGGCCATAACTGTTCTCAAACCCCAGAGCGCGCAGCGGCGCGTGAATCACTTCTGGGGAAACCCCCAAATCCAGACAGGACGCCAGCAACATGTCCCCAGCTAGGCCCGTCGGGCAATCCACCACGTAGGAGGCGGCAACGCCAGGCTTCATGCCACCTCCGGATCAAGGCCCTCCAGCAGCCTGTCAGCGACTGCATCCAGATCATCAAGACGCTTCCTCAGCAACTGCTCCACCTCACGTCGAGCACGTCGCTGTTCTCGTTGTGCGGTTTCCACATCCTGACCTGACAATCCCCAGATCCTGCCCAGCAGCGCCCGGTCATCAGCCCCTCCCCGGGCCGATCCCTCGAATAGGGTTTCTGCCACCATTCCCGCCTGAAGGACACGGCTCCAGCGGCGCAGATCCTCCATGGGTAAACGCACCTGATCAGGCAGTTCGAATTCGGTTGCTCCATTGCAACGCAGGCCTGCCTCCAAACAGGGACGGGTACCCACCAGCACGCGCCGCACCTTCATCTCTTCCTCACGCGCAACAAGCCAGTGACCGGCTTCATGGCGTGCCACTCGACGCAGACGCATCCGTCCTCCAGGGAGGGCTTCGGCTAGGAGATGACCACCCATCCCTTCGAGCTGGGAAGCATCGAGGGTGAGACCCAACAAACCACCACCCACCAACAGAGCGATCCAGGCAGGCGATAGCCCAATCAACGGCCCAAACACAGCGAGACCTGTGCAACTGGCCACTGCCAGACCCGCAGTGGTGGTGGAGACGGGAGATGGGTTCATCAGTTGCGAGCCGACCGACTGCGGTCTGTAGGACGGCGGGAGGCACCACCACGTCCCTTGCCACCGCGTGTTGGCATCGGTGCGATCACTTCAGCGGCCTGCACTTCAAGCATCTGTCCTTGGCGACGCACGTCGAGGCTGACGAAATGGCGTAGATGCGCAAGCTCCACATCACCACTGAGCTGCAACTTGAATGGCAAGGGGCGAAAGCCATCCGCTCGTGGCTGCTGACGCACCTTGACAACGACCTCTGAAGCCTCTGGCTTTGTGTAGATGAGCTCGCCCCTGATCGAGAAGTAATCGTCACCTTCAGGCAGCTCATCCAAGGACGCGTCGGTGGTGGCTCCATCTTCATCCGAAGGTGACAGGGTGCTTGGCTCCCAGATTCCAGCAATTTGGAGATGCAACTGGCCTGCCTCTCTGCACCGCGGGTACACCACCCAGAGGTGAGGCTTGCTCATGTCGAGATGACGACGCATCAACGTGAGCATGCGGCCCAAAACAACAGCATCAAGCTCCTGACCATCGGTATCAACCAAATGACCACGGGTGCTCTGATCTTCAGATTCGGGCCGGAACATTCCGCGCACGACGCCGATTGCCCGGTATTGCAGCGGCTCGGTAACCGCGGGAATGGGATGGTCGCGCATCAGATTCAGGGGCATCCACTGGCCCGCGGCAACTCTAGCCAGCTTCGACAAAGACCCTCAGACTGGCGGAGCGTTCCCACAACACAGTGCCGGGCTACGGGCGTGCAGTAACAAAAACTCTGGCCAGGGTTGGTGCAGTTGCAGGGTTGTGTGTGGTCGCCGGCTGGATGGTGACCCATCTCTGGAATGAAACTCACTCTTCGACCACCAACCAGAAACATTCATCCCATAGACAAGTCTCAGGTCTGGAGATTCTCAAAACTCAGGTTCAGAACCATCCGCGCGACTGGCGCTGGTCAGTGTTGCTGGCTCGCGCGCAGTATGAGGACGGAGACCGAGAAGCAGCCATCCGCACCTTGAAGCCATTGCAGCTCCTGCACCCCGATCGGCTCGAAGTGATGACCTTCTGGGCTCTGCTCGCAAGGGAAACCGATCAGGGTGCAGAGCCAATCAAGCGCCTGAACGAACGGTTTAAATCTCTGCCGGCTGGACGTCGGTTGAAGATGGGTTTGCTGTTGGCCGATCTGCAGCGCTTGTCCGGGGATTTAAAAAACGCTTCTGATCGCTATCGCAACCTGATCAATGACAACCCCCAACGACCAGAACCCTTGCTGGCGTTTGCCCTACTAAAAAAAGATCAGGGTCAAGCGGACGATGCCATCGCTCTGCTCAGAAAAGCCAGGACACTGAACAAAAACCTGGCACCAACAAGCACTGATCTACAGACACTTGAACTGCGCTGGGCTCTCGAAGCGGCACGGAACAAACCAGCCAAGTCAGGCCTTAAGGCTGTGACAACTCCCTGAGAGCCTCATCAATCGCATCAACTGGATCGGTGGCATCGTTCATGGAAGTCGCCTGACGCAGAGACCTCATCAATTCCATGGGGTTCGAGACATCCAGCACCGAGCCCTTCTTTTTACCCCCCCCGGGAAGTGTGTTGTAAATATCGCGATCCTCGTTGCGCTCAATCACGCTCGGCTGTGAAAGCGTGGTCTGTGACTGAGCTGCAGGGCCAACCAGAAGCAGTGCGCTGCAGAAGGCGAACGCAAGACCGGAGGTCACGCGGAGCGATTGCATGGGATCAAATGCTCAGTTGCGGTCGATGCTAAGGGTCTCCAATCATTTGCATCAGGGTCTCCGTGCAGATCGCGAGCTGGAATGTCAATTCGATTCGCACTCGACTGGATCATGTCATCCGCTGGTTGGAGCAGAGCGGCGTGGATCTGCTGGCCCTGCAGGAGACCAAGGTTGATGATCCGCTCTTTCCGCTCGAGCCCTTCCAATCAAGGGGATACAACGTGAGCTTCCATGGTCAGAAGTCGTACAACGGAGTGGCCCTGATCAGCAGGCATCCCTTGGAGGACGTGCGCATGGGATTCATTGGAGAACTGAAGGCTGATCCTGAAACTGAAGAGCTGGGTCAGCAGAGGAGGGTGATCAGTGCTCTGGTCGATGGGATCAGGGTGGTCAATCTCTACGTGCCCAACGGTTCCAGCCTCAAATCTGAGAAATACGGCTACAAATTGAACTGGCTTGCATGCCTGGCGAGGTACCTGCGGGCAGCCCAAACAAGGGATGAGCCCCTCTGCGTTGTGGGTGATTTCAATATCGGACCTGAAGCCAGAGACCTACATGACCCCGATCGTCTCAGCGGGGGAATCATGGCTTCAGATGCCGAGCGCAATGCCTTAGCCCAGGCGCTTGGCGATGATCTCAAGGACGCCTTCCGCCTGTTCGAATCGGGTAGCGGCCACTGGAGCTGGTGGGATTACCGCAGCGGTGCATGGAACCGTGACAGCGGTTGGAGAATTGATCACATCTATCTGAGCTGCGATCTGCAGGAGCTTGCACTCAGCTGCAAGATCGACAAAAGGGAGCGTGACCGAGAGCAACCCAGTGACCACGCACCTGTGGTTGTTGACCTCTCCTGGGAGCTGGAGGAGGAGTCCGATGATGATCAGTACTCCTTAGTCGCTGATTGAAGCCACTGCAGAGGGCAACGGCTGTTCAAAAGCTCTCTTGCTCGGCCTAAAGCAAGGGTCCAGATCAGTTCATCCTCGATCCGTCACAGTCTTAAACAAGTCGTTCTTACCCGACTCAGACAAAGCTGCACAAGGCTGGAAATCGGCTCAGATCCAGCGTGGACGCTGTCCAGACATGGACGGATGAGGGTTTAAAACACGATGCCGATGCTGGTATCACAAGTTCCGGAATCCCCGCTTCGTACAAAGATCAGCCGTTTTGGCACGTTCTTGGGTCAAGATGTGGCACGGTTTGCATCGGCCCCTTGGCATCCGCCCCCGTGACAGCACCAAGCTTGAACACCAGTCGCTCCCAGGAGCTGTTCAGTGCCGCCCAGGCTCTGATGCCTGGTGGCGTGAGCTCCCCAGTGCGTGCATTCAAATCTGTGGGTGGCCAGCCGATCGTCTTCGATCGGGTCAAGGGCGCCTACGCCTGGGACGTTGATGACAACAAATACATCGATTACATCGGAAGTTGGGGGCCTGCAATCTGTGGCCATGCCCATCCCGAAGTCATCAGTGCGCTTCAGGAAACGATCGAGAAAGGCACCAGCTTCGGAGCCCCTTGCGCTCTCGAGAACACCTTGGCCGAGATGGTGATCGATGCCGTTCCGAGCGTGGAGATGGTCCGCTTCGTGAACAGCGGCACAGAAGCCTGTATGGCCGTCCTACGGCTGATGCGCGCCTTCACAGGCCGCGACAAAGTGATCAAGTTCGAAGGTTGCTACCACGGCCATGCGGACATGTTTCTGGTGAAGGCCGGTTCCGGTGTGGCCACCCTCGGCCTGCCTGACTCACCTGGGGTGCCTCGTAGCACCACCGCCAATACCCTCACTGCGCCGTACAACGATCTGGAGTCGGTCAAACAGCTGTTCGCTGAAAACCCTGATGCCATTTCAGGTGTGATCCTTGAGCCCATCGTTGGCAATGCCGGGTTCATCCAGCCTGAGCCTGGTTTTCTCGAGGGTTTGCGGGAACTCACGAAGGAGAACGGCGCACTGCTTGTCTTTGACGAGGTCATGACGGGCTTCCGCATCAGTTACGGCGGTGCGCAGGCCCACTTCGGTGTCACCCCTGATCTCACCACCATGGGCAAAGTGATTGGTGGGGGTTTACCTGTAGGGGCCTACGGAGGACGACGGGAGATCATGGAGATGGTGGCTCCTGCGGGCCCCATGTACCAGGCCGGCACACTGAGCGGAAATCCCCTCGCCATGACAGCTGGGATCAAAACGCTTGAGCTTCTGAAACAGCCCGGTAGCTACGAAAAACTCACCGCCACCACTGAGAAACTGGTAGCTGGCATCCAGGAGGCAGCAACCTCTGCCGGCCTTCCGATCACGACCGGGAGCGTGAGTGCCATGTTCGGCTTTTTCTTGTGCGAGGGGCCTGTGCGCAACTTCGAAGAGGCGAAGGCAACGGATGCTGAACGCTTTGGAAAATTGCATCGCGCCATGCTTGAACGAGGCGTTTACCTGGCTCCATCAGCCTTCGAAGCCGGTTTCACCTCTCTAGCCCATTCGGATGCGGACATCGAAGCCACGATTAAGGCGTTCCGTGAAAGCTTCGCTGCTGTCGCCTGAATTCTGAATCAGGCTCGTCTCTATGCCACATCCCAGCATCGGCGTGGCGACCCAGCTCAGAAAGGCGTTAATCGGACTGACCCTCGTGGTCGCTTCACTGCAGGGGTCTCCCAGCCGCGCAGGCCCACTGCAGACATGGTTGGAGCTGCCTGAATGGATCGATCTCAGCATCGACTACACGGCAGAGCCAATGGCAGGCATCACCGGTGGTGCCAATCCTTCAGCCGCGAGCTGGTATCAGGCTGTGGTGCTCGATTTATCCCTGAGCAGCGGTTTTGGCAAGAGCCAGCAGGATTGGGATGAACTGGACCACTGGCAGCTCAATGTGCAGCTGACCAATGATGCCGGCAACCCCGATCTGAATACGGATTTGGGATCCGCTTTCACACTGCAGACCCTGGTGAATCCTGTAGGGACCTGGATCACCGAAGCCTCGGTTGTCAGAAATCGCGGTGAAAGCTGGTGGCAAGCAGAGCTTGGGGTGATGTCGCTGGATCCAGTTATGGCTGGAGAACCAGGCTTTATTTCTGCTCCTGCCATGGGCAGTTACATCAGCTCAGTCCTCAACAACACCTTAAACCTGCTGATTGTGGGAGTACCGATTGATCCCTTCGTAGCACCTGGAGTTAAATTTCAGGCTTATTCAGAATCTCTTGGTTCACTGGAGTATGCCTACTTCTACCTGAATCCTCAGACCAGTATTGCGGCAAGCCTTGGTGTTGATCCAGGAATCCCCAATGTGCAGGGCGGCGCACAGGCTCTGCAATGGACAACCAATCCTCTGCGATCCAGAACTGATCTTTCGGCAGAGATCAATATTCCCAATACGAAAGATACTGTGATCAGACAGTTACCACTGCCTGAAGTTCAGCTCGGTGGCTATTTCTCATCAACTCGCCTCTTAGTCGACAATGCAAATGAGTTGGGAGAAGGAATCAACCGCGGCATTTACGGATCGCTCACTTGGCCTTTTGATCTGCCAGTCGGGCTCGACAATCGAGTCTGGGCTGGTGGCACCGTCAGCTTCGACCCTGCCAATAATCCTTACCCGACCTTTATCGCAGGTGGGTGGCTAAGCCAAGGAATCATTCCTAGCAGACCACTTGATGTGCTTGCACTCGGTCTTGGTCGAACCAGTTTCAGCCCGACCATCAACCCTGGGCTGAGTTATGAGGGCACAATCGAATTGAATTATTCGTTTTATGTTTCAGAGATTTTGCAAATTCAGCCAGTGATGCAATGGATTATCAATCCAGGTGGAGAGGGCAAAGTTCCAGGCATCTGGGCCGGAGGCGTGCAAATCAATTTGAGTCTTTAAAAGTCAGCGATAGTTCTCAAACTGAAGCGGCACATCCAGCTCGTCTTCTCTTGAACGTAATAACTGAATCACCTGCTGGAGATCATCCTTGCTCTTACCTGTCACTCTGAGACTGTCACCTTGAATGGCCACGGTGACTTTCTTGAGCTCGTCACGCACCATCTTGCTCATTTTCTTGGCAAGTTCCTGACTGAGTCCCTTCTTCAATTGAACAGTCTGCTGCACACGATTACCACCCACCGACTCCGCCGGCTGGAAATCAAAGATCTTCAAAGAGAGATTTCTTTTTGTCGCCTTGGCTCGCAGAATATCTTCAACAGCTTGAAGGGTCATATCACTGGCCGTAGTGATCACAATCGCGGTGTCTTCAAGATCGATCTCTGTACCAGAATCCTTAAGGTCATAACGCTGAGAAACGTCCCTACGAACTTGATCAAGCGTATTCACCAACTCCTGACGGTCAAAATCAGAGACCACATCAAATGAATACGAAGCCATTGAACAATCGTTAGTGGTTGAAGGTTAGCAATGCTCTTGAAGCCACTCTCAACAGGAGATCTGACAACAGACGGATAGCCAGAGAAGCGTCATCTTCAATCAGCAACCCCGTTCCAAACCCCGCTTCAGGCAGCCAGAAGGAAGACGGACGCAGACGACTTAGTGATCCAGTCGGATTAACCGCGTCGATCGAAAGTCGATCACTATCGTTTCAACCGCGATTGCCTTGATTGTGTTCATCACGGACCTTCTCACCCAGACACCCTCGGCGCCCTATGCCTTGTCGCTCGTGTTCTCGGGAGCTGTAGTGATCGCCAGCATCATTCCCCTGGGTGCTGCCCGTTCACAGGCTGATTTCACCCTCGACGACATGAAGGCTCCCAGGGCCATGTTCGACCGTCTTCCCGAGTGGGGGAAACGGGCTAGCTGGGCGCATCAGAACAGCTTTGAAGCGTTCAGCCTGCATGCTCCAGCAGCACTTCTAGCCCTGATCGCCGTGCTTCAGAGCGGACCACTTCAAGGGCTTGCCATTCCCGCAGCGTTGCTCCAGCCCGTACTGCGTCTGATTTATCTGCCGGCCTATGTGGCCAATGTTCCGCCCCTGAGAGGACTGTGCTGGGCCGGCGCCCTAGTTTGCACCGGCATCCTCTACATCGAGGGAGTCAAAGCTCTGCTGATCACTTAACTCTTGCCCTGCTGAAATTGCTTCAGGGCTGCAAGCAGTGATGCAGGCGACTGGGGATCCACCATCAGCACGCTGCCGGCTGGCGAGTCGGCCATACGCTGCCCCATGGCCATCCAGGTCTCAGCAAGCATCAGCCGAACAGCCTCTTCCGCTTCCGGGCTCTCGGACAGTGCCCTGGCCATGACGCGTGCCGCTTCGGACTTCGCTTCAGCCATTACACCTTGCTGCTTGGCCTGAGCTTCAGCCTCAAGCAGGATTGCCTCCTTCTGGGCACGGGCATCAAGAACGAGAGCCTCCGCACGGCCTCGCGCCTCATTCAATTGGGCTTCCTTTTCTCCCTCGGAACGCAGAATCGCAGCTCGCTTTTCCCGTTCGGCAGTCATCTGAGCCTCCATGGCCTGCTTGACTCCCGGAGATGGGTTGATGTCGCGCATTTCAACGCGGGTTACTTTCACTCCCCAGGGATCGGTTGCTTCATCAAGTTCCTTCAGCAGAAGCTCATTGACTTCACTGCGGGTTGTAAAGGTCTGGTCAAGATCCAGCTTGCCCATCTCGGCACGAATCTGGGTCAACACCAGGTTCACCATCGCTGCCTGCAGATTGTCAACGGCGTAATACGCCTGGGAATGCTCAAGCAACTGCCAATACACCACCGCATCGACCTCGATAGAAACATTGTCTCGGGTGATGCAGAGCTGGGGGGGAATATCTAGCACCCGTTCTTTCAGTGACTCGTGACTCACCACGCGTTCGACCACTGGAATCACGACAGAAAGCCCAGGTTGCAGCTCACGGTCGTACTTGCCGAGCCGCTCAACGAGACGCGAACGCCCCCCGCTGGTGACCTTGACGCTGCCACTGCCAAGAAGTGCGATCAGGATCAGTGCAGGCAGGCTCAGCAGCGCTTCCATGACGATTCGATGTCTGAGGCGACGCTAGTCCCCAAAGTGAGACGAACAAGCCACCTGTCATGCCACCTGTTTGGAGTCCTTTGATCTGGTTGCTGGTGGCAGGCGTGCTGCTGATCGTGGAGCTCATGCAACCCAGTTTCGACGGGCTGATGTTCGCCGTCCTGGCAGGTCTTGTCGTGTCTGTGCTGACGGCCTTGCTGCCGCTGCAGGTCTGGATTCAGATCATGCTGTTCAGTCTCATCACCTTGCTGGGAACGCTTTGGCTGAGCCGCTGGTCTGCCCAACGCAATCCAAGACCGGGACGTCGACGCTTAAAGGACGACACAGCCGAGGTGCTTGCCACGATTCAGCCCGGAGGAGAAGGCAGGGTTCGCTGGCATGGTCAAAGCTGGGCGGCCAGCTCACTGGATGTGGAGACTCCCCTTCAGGCTGGAGATCGCGTGCTTGTGATCAGCAGGGAGGGCACCCGGCTCAAGGTTCTGCCGACCCCGCCTTCGCCCTGAGCTTCAATCGAAAAACAGCAGACTGACGACCTTCCCCATATCCTCGGCATTCCGACAGCTGGCAAGAAGTGTTTCGCTGTCATGGAAGGCCAGGCAGATCAGTTGATCACAACGGCTAATGATGTCCTGATTACAGAGGCTGCTTGCCATTGGCAAAGGCAGATCGTCGTGCTCAGGCTTTTCGATCAGATGTAGAACACTCTCCAACTGATCGCGGATCTCAGGCGCCTGACGACTGAGACTCTGAGGCAAAAGAACAGTGAGCTTGGAGGCATCGACGGCTAGAACGCCTCTAATTACTGCAGCATTGACCCCCTGCGCGCCTGAGGTGACCAAAGAGTGGCCTTCCTGAGCAAGCGATCGGGCGATCAGCTCGATCAGATGGATGGCGACCACAGGAACATGGCGGCTGCCGAGGATGGCAATCCTCCGCGCTCCCTTGTCCTGGAGCAAGGCCAATTCCTGCGCAAGGGTGTCCACCCTGTCCATTGCAGGAAGATCAAGGGATCGGCTCAATGACTACCTGCGAGCGTTCCTAGAAGCTAGCAGCGGTGAACCCTGTCGGGACCATCACTTTGAGCCGATCGCAAGGTGCTCCAGTCCCACGGCGCTAAGCAAGTCCGCAAGACGGCAGTGTTCTTCCACAAGACGGAAGGCGTAAGTCGCTTTCACCGCCTCGTGCAGACGCACGTGACCGAACGCCTGTTCGATCACTTCAACGGTCCCGAGTGTGTCCCTCTCAACTTTGAGCAGGGGCACCTCCAGTTCATCCGCTCGACTGATGAGCTGGGGAAGCGGATCTCCGGCACCCGTCAAAATCAAACACTGCGTAGAAGCCTCCAGGGCTGCCAACTGGATATCGGTGCGATCTGCTCCAGTGACGACGGCCATGTTGCGGCGTCTGCGGAAGAACTCCATCGCTGAGTTCACATTCATCGCCCCAATACTGAGAGTCTCGACCAAGAGGTCGAGTTTCTCCCTGCAGCAGATCACGCGCGCATCAAGCCGACGCACGAGCTCGCCCACTGTGACGCTGCGCAGCAGAGGCGACCGGGGCATCACACCGAACACCTTGATACCAAGGGCCTGCAGAGACGGAACAACATCACGTTCAAGGCTTTCCACATCATCAGGAGTGACTGCATTCAGAACCACACCGCGCAGTCGGTCACCGAGCTGCTGACTGGCGGCCAGCAACGCATCGACGCTGCGACTGTCTTCCCAGAGATGCACGAGCACCACCGGTGCATCGAGATCGCGGGCCAGTTGCACCAGACTCAGTCCGTAGAGCAAACCTTCATGGAGATTACCTGCAGCTTCAAGCAGGGTAACGCCGTTCTCTGACTGCTGAAGGCTGGTCCGGAGTTGTTCAAGCCCCTCACCAGCCGCCAAGGTTCCGTTTGCAAGCCTTCGCTGTGCGGTATTAGGGGAAAGAAGATGCAGGGAAGGGATCAGGTCCTGAGGAGGCAACCCAAGGGTCTCTCCGACAAAACGGACATCGTCATCGATCAACGGTGAGGGCAGAACACCTTGATCAGATTCCCAGTCCAAACTTGTGGCAAGTGGTTTACCGAAAAGGACCCGAATACCAACCGAGCGCAGATGTCTTGCGATCCCGAGCACTAGGGCGGACTTGCCGCTGAAGGGTTCACAGGATCCAATCAGCAGCGTTGAGCCCATCCGGGAAGTCTGAGGTTGATGCCATCAATTTAGGGGGAACCTTCCTCCCCGATCTGCTCGAGCAACAACCACTGCCAGAAGCTGTCCGGCAAATCCTGACGGCCAGCTTCAACGGTTTGCATCAGCCAATCGAGCAGTTGATGCGCGGGGCATCTAAACGAATAGTGCTGATCAGCCCAATCCTGAAAGCGCAATTCACAGCGACACGCCTGCAGCGGAGCATTGGCAGGGCTCCAGCTCAGCTCGTACCGATGGGGCTGAGCGTCACTGCGGGCACGCTGGCCTTCGAAATGGCCCAACGGCAATCGTTCAAGTCCTTGTCGCAGGGCCTGCTCTCTGCGAAGTCCACCGCAGTAAGGAGCGAACAACGCCAATTGAGCGTCTCCGGACGGACTGGACAACGTCATACCGTCGAGCTGTTCCAAGCATGCACCAGTTCACACCCATGGCCCAGCCTGTGCCTAGGACATCTGATTCGAGCTCCATTGCAGAGACCTGGGCAGATCGCAGGGTCGGAATCACTGGCGCAGGGGGTGAACTGGGTCGTGCACTCACGCGCCGGCTCAGACAGAGGGGCGCCTGGGTCGTCGCTCTGAGTCACCGCCACAAGCCAACCGAACTCAACAGCTTGACTGGACCTCAGGAGTGGATCTGCTGGAGCTGCGGAAAGGAGGAGCAACTTGATTCCACCCTGAGGGGTCTTGATCTGCTTGTGCTCAACCACGGCATCAACCCAGGAGGCGATCAGAGCCCCGAGAGCCTCAACAAGGCCCTTGAGGTCAATGCCCTCAGCCAATGGAGACTTCTGCAGCGCTTTGAACAGTTGGAGAGAAACCTGCCGCCAGACAGATGTCCACCGGAACTGTGGGTGAACACATCGGAAGCCGAGATCCAACCGGCGCTGAGCCCTGCTTATGAGCTCAGCAAGCGCTTGATCGGCCAGCTCGTGAGTCTGCGCTGGAGTGCTCCTCGCCAGGAGAGGAACAAACTGCCAAAACTACGCAAACTGGTGCTCGGTCCGTTCCGTTCGGACCTCAATCCGATTGGTGTGATGTCAGCTGATTTCGTGGCAGGTCAGATTCTTTGGCAAGCCGACTTGGGACTGCCGCTGATCATCGTCACCCCCAATCCAATCACTCTGCTGGCGATGCCTTTGATTGAGCTGGGGCGGTTGACCTACAACAGATTTTTGTGGACTAATCGCCGCGATCCGTGAGGATTTCGCAGCCGTCGGATGTCACGACAATCGTGTGCTCCCACTGCGCGGACAGGCTGCCATCGCGAGTGACCACAGTCCAGCGGTCCCTGAGCGTGCGACAGGCTTTGCTGCCGGCATTGAGGATTGGTTCCACCGCGAGGGTCATGCCAGGACGCAATTTGACGTTCGGGAGAACATCCGTTCGGAAGTTGAATACGGAGGGTTCTTCGTGGAGATTGCGGCCTACACCATGCCCCGTGTAGTCCTCCACCACACTGAATCCCCCTTCATGGACACGATCCTCAACGGCTCCAGCGATATCAAGCAACGTGTTACCTGAGCGGATCTGCGCCAGTCCTGCCATCAGTGACTCCTGAGCCACCCTGCTGAGGGTGGCCGCCTGATCACTGACCTCACCGACACAGATGGTGACGCAACTATCGCCGTGATAGCCCTCGAAAAATGCTCCCGTATCCACCTTGAGCAGATCTCCGGCATGAATCACCTTTTTGTTGTTGGGGATGCCGTGCACCACCTCGTTATTGATGCTCGAGCAGATGCTGGCGGGAAAACCGTGATACCCCTTGAAGCTCGGGGTTGCCCCCATTTCTCTGATACGCCGCTCGGCATGGGCATCCAGATCAGCGGTGGTCTGTCCGGGCTCGACCATTTCCATGATCTCCCGAAGCACAGTTGCCACGATGCGACTGGCCTTGGCCATGATTTTTAGCTCTCTCGCCGATTTGATCTCCACGCCCCGACGCTGCTGAATGCGCGGGCCTGTAGCAGTCACGCTGCCGGTTTTGGTCGAGGAAAGCAGGTCAGCGAACAAGTTCATCGGTAATTCCTTCGGGCAGTCCCGACGTCCTGCTGTCACGCTATCAATGGTGACGAGCTAATGCCGGTGGCTCTCTGGATGGCACGACTACGGCGCTGGCACAGCAAAGTGGCGCCTTTGGTTCTTCTGCCGTTGATGACCACAGTCATCACGGGCCTGAGCTACCGAGTCGCACGCGATTGGTTCGGAGTGAGCCGCGACAGCGCCCACTGGCTGATGAGCATTCATGAAGGTGAATGGCTTGGGCCGCAGCTTGAACCGGTGGTGGTGGTGCTCAATGCACTGGGCGTGCTCTGGATGTTGATCACCGGTGGAGGAATGATGTTGCAGTCCTGGAGAAACGCATGGAAGAAACGCTCAGTGGATAGCGGCCCGGCAGGGTAAGCTGGTTGTTTGGCGTGATTACTCGGAGCTGGGATGGCAGCGGACCAAAAAGACACATCTGCAGACGACAGCGCAGACGTCACAAGTATTGAGAACGAGTCCCCGAAGACTGCTGCTCCAGCTGCCAAGGCTGAACGCCTCAACCCTGCCGAGCTGATCAGACAGTTTGAGCAGGCGCAGCAGAAAACCGACCTACCCGAGATCTATGTCGGCGATACCGTTCGAGTCGGCGTTCGCATCAGTGAAGGCAACAAGGAACGCGTCCAGCCCTACGAGGGAGTGGTGATTGCCAAGCGTCATGGCGGGGTGAATCAAACCATCACGGTCCGTCGGATTTTTCAGGGCATCGGCGTTGAAAGAGTTTTTATGCTGCATAGTCCTCAAGTTGCCTCCATCAAGGTGGAGCGCCGAGGTAAGGTACGACGGGCGAAGCTTTTCTATCTGCGGGAACGGGTGGGCAAGGCCACCCGCGTGAAGCAGCGCTTCGATCGCTGAGGCTTAGGCCTCGTTCAATCCAATGCCATCGCGTTTGTGATGGTCGAGGGGCCCATCGCCTTGCGCCGTTAGTTCAGTTGGTAGAACGCAGGTCTCCAAAACCTGATGTCGGGGGTTCAAGTCCTCCACGGCGCGTCCGATGGCCCCTTCTGCAGTTTCCTAGTTTCGAGCATGGAGTTGGATCTTCAACCTGGTGATGTGGTCAAGGTCCTCGAATCAGCCGCCCTCGGCTGGGTTCGTGCCCGTGTCATTCGCGTCAAATCCGGAGGACGTGTGGTCGTTCAAAGCGATCAGGGCCGTGAGTTCACTGCCCGTGGCAATCAAGTCCGTTTGATTGAGCCTGCAGGTTTCCGCCCTTGACCAAGGCGAACCCATCCCTGCACGGGATCACCGAGACCGGTGGCTGTGGCCACCGGTTTTTTATGCCTTCCGAGAATGCTGTCGGGGAGCACAAACTTTTGTGTTTGCACAGGGGTTCAACCCTGATTGGCAAATGGCGCATCTTGAAGCAGAACCCATGTCTTGCTTTAAAACCACGCGTGTATTGACGGAGGGCAGGGCAACAGTCGATACTTTCGATGTCGCGTGAGCGACACAGATCAGATTCCAACGCACTAGCACCGTCGATCTGAATCCGATCTGGGACCGTAGTTCAACCGGTTAGAGCACCGCCCTGTCACGGCGGAAGTTGCGGGTTCGAATCCCGTCGGTCCCGTTCTTCATCCCGAGCCACACCATGGTGCGTGTTCGTCTGGCCCCGAGTCCAACGGGCACTCTCCACATTGGGACGGCAAGAACAGCGGTCTTCAACTGGTTGTTCGCTCGAAACCAGAAAGGTCAGTTTCTGCTGAGAATTGAGGACACTGACAAGGAGCGCTCCAAGCCCGAATTCACCGCCAATATCCTCGAAGGACTGTCATGGCTGGGAATCGACTGGGATGAAGATCCCACGATCCAGAGCAAGCGGGTCAACGAGCATCGTGCTGCCATCCAGACGCTGCTCGACAGAGGCCTCGCCTACCGCTGCTACGCCAGCGAAGAGGAACTCGCAACCATGCGAGAGGTCCAGAAAGCGGAGAACAGAGCCCCTCGCTACGACAACCGACACAGACAGCTCACAACGGAGCAAGAAGCGTCATTTCAGGCTGAGGGCCGTGAAGCGGTGATCCGCTTCCTGATCGATGACGGTGAAGACATCCACTGGCGTGATCTTGTCCGTGGACCGATGCATTGGCGTGGAGCTGATCTCGGAGGTGACATGGTCATTGCCCGTCGCGCTCCCGCCGACCAGATCGGAGACCCTCTTTACAACCTTGTGGTTGTGGTCGATGACGCGGCCATGGCAATCACGCATGTCATCCGAGGCGAGGACCACATCGCCAACACAGCCAAGCAGCTTCTGCTGTATCAGGCTCTGGAGCTGACCGCGCCGACCTTTGCCCACACCCCGCTGATCCTCAATGCCGAGGGGCGCAAACTCTCCAAGCGGGACGGCGTCACATCGATCAATGAGTTCCGGTCGATGGGGTACACGGCGGAGGCGATCGCCAACTACATGACTCTGCTGGGCTGGTCCGTTCCCGAAGGAATGGACGAACGCTTCACCCTCATGCAGGCAGCCGAAGTCTTCAGCTTCGATCGGGTGAACAAAGCTGGGGCGCGGTTCGACTGGGACAAGCTCAACTGGCTTAATGCACAGGTTCTGCACGGACTTACATCGCAGCAACTGCTGAATGACCTCTCGCCGCTCTGGCTCGAGCAGGGGTGGAGCCTCCCTGAGGACGTGAACTGGAGCCTGGCCTTATGCGAACTGCTCGGCCCGTCTCTCACCCTGCTGAAGGACGGCATTGACCAGGCAGAACCCTTTTTTACCTGCCCTGAGCTTGAAGACGATGGGCTCAAGCAACTAGAAGCCGATAGAGCCAAGCAGGCGATCGGTGAGCTTGTGCAGTCGCTCGAGAATGATCCATGGGACGGTCATGACACCTCAAAGGCACAGGAACTGCTGACCAATGCCGCAAGCAAAGCCGGAGTCAAAAAGGGTGTTCTGATGAAATCGTTGCGTGCTGCTCTGCTCGGCCGTCTCCAGGGACCAGATCTGATCACAACCTGGTCATTGCTGGCCAGGGTCGGGCAGGACCTGCCCCGTCTGAAGCGCTGCTTCACCTGACTCTTCAGGCTTGGATTGAATCAGACCTAAAACTCGTGCCAAGGGCTGGGCCGTCAGACCCTGCAATCCCACAGTCATCAGAATCGTGAGAAACACAAGACCCTGAAGTCGGCCTGCCCCGAGGATCCCGGCCTGCTCAAGACGAATAGAAAACAGAGATGCCACGGCGGCCGTCACAATTCCTCTCGGCGCTAGCCACCCCATGAACAGACGTTGACGCCAGTCAAGTGGCAATCCGATCGTGGCAACGCCCACTGCCGCGGGACGCACCAGCAGCATCAGCACCAAAACACAACTGACGCCACCCCAGCCGAGAGGACTGAGTTCAGCCCACGACACATCAGCCGCCAGCAGCGGGAACAGCATCGTGATGGCCAGTCGGGCCAGTTCGCGAATCAGCTCATCCAGCTGAGCGGCCTGCGTTGATGGACGACGGCCCACCACAACACCTGCAGCGACTGATGCCGGCAGACCGGACTCGGGTAGCAACCATTCGCAAATGGCAAACATCAGAAAAAGAACACCAAGGGTCAACTGCAGGCGTAAGCCCACGGCATGGTCTGAAGGCAAACGTTTCAACAGCTCGGCAAGCAGCCATCCAACTGCGACTCCGATCAGCACCCCACCACCCAGGCGGAACAGCAGACCAATCGCAAGACCTCGCCAACCGTAGAGATCACCAAGCAGCAGCTCAAGCAGCAACAGTGCAAGCACGGCTCCCACGGGCTCGAGCACCAATCCCTCCGCTTCGAGAACATCCCCGAGGGGAGGAGCCAGGCGAATCTGTTGCACGATCGGCGTGACCACCGTGGGGCCCGTACCCAAAACAATGGCGCTGTAGACCGCAGACACGGACCAACCCAATCCGGCCAGCCAGTGCGCGGCCAAGATTCCCGCTCCCAGCGACAGCAGCAAACGCAGCACTGAAATCCGCAGCACGGTCGCCTTGATGGTGTCTCCGGGCAAGCGCAGATTCAGCCCACCATCAAATAGAACAAGACTCACGAGCAGGCCAACGGTGGTCTCCAGGCCCTCGCCCAGGTCCAGAGGCTCCACCAAGCCAAGACCGGATCGTCCGATCAGCAATCCTGACAACAGCAACAGCACCACCCCTGGCAGTCCTGACAGAGCGGCGAGCAATCGAGCCCCGGCCCCGGCGAACACCGTGATGCCCCAGAGCAGTCCGAGCCTCTCAGGCGTCATCGATGGATGCGAATTGCGGTTCCACACGCAAACCGATGACCGCTTCGGGGCGAATCACCAGATATTCCCCTTCGAGATCCCCAAGGGGGACATTCACAAAAGCCTGACCACTCCCGCCGCTGGCCAGTGCCTGGTACCACTCCTGAAAGGACTCGAGAGTAGGGAAATACACGACCTCAATTTGACCTCCCGAGAGGTGAAGCGAAATCTTGTAGCGGCGCGGACTGCGTGTCATCAGCGAACCGTACAGGCCCAGGGGGAAAGCGCCCTCCCAGCAGCCACATAAAGCGGGTGACGCGGTTGACCGCTGCGGGTGGTACCGATCACCAGTGGAGGAGCCCCATGACATCTCACAGCCAGAGCCCTGGTGAGCATCTGGACCACTTGCTGGTCGCGGAGATGCAGGGAGCCCAGCGCACCCCAGCCCAACCACAGGTCGCAGGCCGGTGAGCGGGACCATGTCTCAAACCAGCTATTCAGTACTCGATTGGAGTTTGGCCCCACAGGATCAACGCAATGACGCAAAGCCTTTGGAGATGGAGAGATCTTCCCGAACAAATTGAGGACCACCAGCTGGTGGTAGCTCCAATCGCGCGCGAAACCCTGCAGACGTTTCAGCGTGGGGTCGTCACGACAACCATCGGCCAGAGAAGGATTGAGGCCGACAAACAGGAGAACCTTGAAGGGATGATGCGGAGACGGCCTGAGAATTGGACGACGCAGCATCCAGCGATAACGCCCGCAGGGACTGAAGGCGGCATCAGCCGTTGAGTAAGGCAAGGGCAGCTTCAAGAATCCTGCCGCTGGCGCGACCATCTCCAAAGGGGTTCACAGCCCTGGCCATCTGCTCATAGGCCATCGGATCGTCGAGGAGGCGTGAGGCCTCACGGGAGATTGAATCACTATCCGTTCCAACCAACAAGGCAGTACCGGATTCCACAGCCTCAGGTCGTTCAGTCGTGCGACGCAGCACCAAGACTGGCTTCCCCAGCGCGGGAGCTTCCTCTTGAAGACCTCCGGAATCCGTGAGCAGCAGGGTGCACCCTTTCATCGCAGCGACCAGTCGGTCATAGTCAAGGGGCTCGGTGAGGACGACCCTGGGATGGTCGCCGAGCAAAGCACGAAGAGGCTCCCGAACTGTTGGATTGCGATGCAGAGGCAGCAGCAGCACGACTTCAGGATGGCCTTCAAGAACCTGAAGCATGCCCGCCGCGATGCTGTTCAGTCGCTCTCCCCAATTTTCACGCCGGTGGACCGTGGCCAAAATCACACGCTGGTTGGTCCAATCGACGGGCAGATCAGAAAGAGCAGGGGCCTGCTCAGCCATATGCAGGAGCGCATCGATAACAGTGTTGCCAGTGACCATCACACGGCCGACCACACCAGAGGCGTTCAGGTTGGCTTCAGAGCGCTTGGTGGGAGCGAAATGCAGCTGGGAAACCTGGGAGATCAGACGGCGGTTGGCCTCTTCTGGGAATGGGTCTAGAAGATTGTCCGTTCGCAGACCGGCCTCCACATGGCCAACGGGAATCTGCTCATAAAAGGCAGCCAGGGCAGCGGCGAAGGCCGTGGTGGTGTCTCCCTGCACCAGCACTAAGCCGGGGGGAAAAGCCTGGAAGTCATCGCGCAAGCCCTGAAGCGCTGCGCAGGTGACATGGGTGAGGGTCTGGCGCGGCGCCATCAGATCAAGATCGTGATCAGCCTTTAACGCAAAGAGATCCATCACCTGAGTGACCATCTCTCGATGCTGTCCAGTCAGAACAACCCTTGTTTCGAGCGCTGAACAAGCCTGGAATTCCTGGATGACGGGTGCAAGCTTGATGGCTTCCGGGCGGGTGCCAAGGACAATGGTGACGCGGGGCCTGGCAGCCATAAACCGAGAATTGATTGCGAGATCCTAAGCGCGCTTCACTCAGCTCTCTTGAAGCGTTCACTTGCCAACAGCACAGTTGTGGCGAAGCTGAGCAAAGACGTCCGAAACTTGCGTGAGCCAGCCGATCTTTCCACCGGGCTTTCCCACCGGGGCCGTCTCCTCACCAGGACATCCATCACCAACCGCCGCTGCAAGCAGCGAAGGACAGGAGGAGTCCCCCAGCTTGGAACAGATCGTGCGCATCGCCCATGAAAAGGGGCATTCAGACGTTCATCTTGGCGTCGGTGAAGTTCCCCGATACCGGGCCCGTGGCGAGATGCTGACGACGGAGTGGCCCTGCACAACTCAGCAAACCTTCCAGCGCTGGCTGAGAGAAATCCTGACTCCCCAGCAGATCGATGATTTCCATCAGATCAAGGAATTCGATGGGGCCCACGCATTTGCTTTTGTGCGCGTGCGCATCAATCTCCTGGATTCCCTGCGTGGGCCAGCGATGGTTCTGCGACTGATTCCCCAGACAATCCTGACCCTTGAGCAGCTGAAGCTGCCCGATGTTCTGCGTGAGCTGTCGGCACGACCCAAGGGGCTCGTCCTAATCACTGGCCCAACCGGATCCGGGAAGAGCACAACACTGGCAGCGATGATCGACTGGATCAATCGAAACCAGACTCGCCACATCCTCACCATTGAGGACCCTGTCGAGTTCGTTCATACGAGCCAACGCTCACTGATCCGCCACCGGGAAGTCGGATTGCACACCCTGAAATTTCACAATGCTCTGAAAGCAGCACTCAGGGAAGATCCCGACGTCATTCTTGTGGGGGAGATTCGCGATCAGGAAACCCTAAGCACAGCGCTGGAAGCCTCTCAGACGGGTCATCTGGTGTTTGGAACACTGCACACAAATTCAGCTGTCAAGACTGTGGAGAGAGTGCTCGGCATGTTCCCTCCAGAAGAACAGGAGAGCGTGCGCCGCTCTCTGTCGGAGTCACTACTCGGAGTGATCTCACAGGGCCTCATCCGCACCACAGATGGCAAGCGGGCCGCGTTCCACGACATCCTGATCAACACGGAGGCATGCAAGGACTACATCCAACGTGGAGCACTGGATGAAGTTGAAGAAATCATGGAGCGGAGCGGTTTCGACGGAATGGTGACCACTAATCAATGCCTGCAGAGTCTTGTGGAGCAGGCGAGAGTCGAAGCGGACCTCGCTGTGGCTCAGAGCCTGAAACCGAATGAACTGGCTCAGGCCTTGAGGGGGAGGGGTTAAGAGCGGGGTTCGATGCTCAGGCGGCTGGGGCACTGGAAGCGGAAACTCTGATCACAAACAGAATTCCGAGCGACACAGACAAACCCAGCATTGCCAGGCGTCCGTTCCAGATTTCTGCTTGAGGAGTAAAACCCCTACGCCAGGCATTCAATTCACCGGAATCAACCTCTTCAACATTGTTTTGTTGGCACGTCTCGGCCTTGATCGACATCACCCTGTTGCATTTCGGGACACCTTATGCACTGAATCTCAAAAAGGCGGATTCGATTGATACAGAGGAGCGCAGTTTTCAAGAGCCCAGCGTGCTGAAACACCGAGAGCCAAGGAACTGGAGATGGCCTCGGATTGCAAACGTCCAAGCGCCGCGGCGCCAACCATCGCTGCGTTATCAGTGCAATAGCTGAGTGGTGCCAAGTGCACCTCAACCCCCTGATCAGCGCCTCTGGCATGCATGCATTCACGCAACCGTTGATTGGCAGCCACGCCGCCCACCATCACCAGTGTCGTCAGGCGGAGATCGGAACAGCATCGGAGGCTGCGATCGACCAGTACATCCACAACGACCTGCTGGAAGCTTGCAGCCAAATCAGCCAGGGGCAATGGCTGGTCCCAAGTCCGACAAGCCTCCACCTGACGAAGCATCGCCGTTTTGAGTCCACTGAAGGAAAAGTCGTAGGGGTAGTAGCCCCCTCCGGGTTTTGAGACGCGGCCTTTCGGAAGGGTAAAACGGGTGGTATCACCCTCAACGGCAGCAGCCTGGATCGCCGGACCTCCCGGGTACTCCAGTCCCAGCAGACGAGCCACCTTGTCAAAGGCTTCACCAGCGGCGTCATCATGACTGCGCCCAAGCCGCTCCAGCACTCCTGTTGCATCGACGCGAATCAGTTCCGTGTGTCCACCGCTCACCAGCAGAACGAGATAAGGCGGTGCTGGTGGAGACAACGCCAGCCGAACAGAGGCCAAATGAGCTTCAAGATGGTGAATGGCGATGAAAGGTCGGTTGTGCAGTGCCGCCAGGGTGCGTCCCGTCACGGAACCCACCATCAGGGCCCCAACAAGACCTGGTGTCACAGTGGCAGCAATGGCATCCAGATCACTGATCGGCAGTCCCGCTTCATTGAGCGCCTGATCGATCAAATGAGGTAAGGCTTCCACATGCCTGCGTGAGGCGATCTCTGGCACCACGCCGCCCCACTGGGCATGCTCCTCAATCTGGGATGCAATCTGATGCGACAGCACCTGCAAGCGACCATCGCTCTGCTCCACCACAGCTGCGGCAGACTCGTCACAACTTGTTTCGAGGGCTAGGACCTTGGCCATGCAGGTCAACAGGCTCCATTACTGTCCATTTGATACATCCTGCCTCTCCAGGGCAGGCTCAAGAGGCACCGTTCCGATGCGTCGTTTCTTCGCCCTCGCGCTTTCGGCCTTACTAGTCTTCGGTTTTGCGCCAGTCGCCAAAGCTGATGTAGCAGGATTGACCCCCTGTTCTGAAAGTGCACGCTTCCAGCAACGTGCCAGTGCAGCTTCAACTCCACAGGCCGTAGCCCGCTTCAAGATGTACAGCAAAGCCTCCTGTGGTGAGGACGGTCTTCCTCATCTGATCGTTGACGGTCGCTGGAACCATGCTGGTGATTTCGTACTCCCCGGACTGATGTTTCTCTACATCACCGGAACCATTGGCTGGGCCGGACGTGATTATCTCAAGGCCATTCGCGGTCGCAAGGACCAGAACATGCTCGAGATCCAGCTGGACATGAAACTGGCGTTGAACTCCGTTGTCAAAGCAGCGACATGGCCTGTTGCTGCCATTGCAGAGTTCAATAGTGGCAAGCTCACAGAAAGTGATTCGAAAATCACAGTTTCACCACGCTGATTACAAAAGCTCCTCTCCCTAACTGCCAAACGATGAAAAAATTTCTCTCCACTGCACCTGTAGTTGCAGCCATTTGGTTCACGTTGACTGCAGGCATCCTGATCGAGTGGAACAGATTCTTCCCCGATCTACTGTTCCACCCGCTCTGAAAATTCAAGTTTCGTACAGCCCCATCAACCGCTCAAGATTGTTGAGAGCGGTTTGGAGGTCATCGTTAACGACAACAGCATCGAATTCTTGCTGAGCTTTTAGCTCAGTCCGAGCGCGATCCAGTCGTTTGGCAATCGCGGCCTCTGCCTCCGTGCCGCGGCCGCGTATCCGTTGTTCGAGTTCTTCAAAACTCGGTGGTGCAAGAAAGATTTGTAGGGCTTGAGGAAAGCTTCGGCGCACCTGACGGGCACCCTCAAGTTCAATTTCCAGCAAAACGGGAGTTCCCGACTCAAGCCTGCCCAAGACTGGTTGCTTGGGGGTTCCGTAGCAGTTGCCGGCGAATTCAGCCCACTCCAGTAATCCTCCCTCGCTGACCAGTTGGTCAAATGATTTACGCGAATGAAAGAAGTAGTGAATCCCATCCTGTTCACCCTCCCGAGGAGCCCTGGTGGTAGCCGAAACAGAAAGCCAGAGCTGCGGATGACGCTCAAGTAGGCGTGTCACCAAAGTCCCTTTGCCAACGCCGCTGGGGCCTGTTAGCAAAGTGAGCCTGGCGTGGCGATCGATCGTTGCCATGGCTTGTGTGCAGTCAGGCAGCACGGTAGGAAGGCACCCCAGTCGAAAGGCCACCGGATAGCGATGGCGAACAGCACGCTTCAGGTGATGGACCTCACCAGCCTTCGAGCGGTGCTGGGGGATCTGCGAACACAGATCATTCCAAGTCGCTTTGAAAAAGCTCAACAACCGAATCAGCAGAGTCTGCAGCTGGGCTTACGAACCCTCAAAGGGATGGTCTGGCTGGAACTCAGCTGGCAGGCAGACGCCGCCAGACTGGTTCAGATCCCCTCTCCCAGCAAGATTGGGAGTGGCAGCACGCTTGCTCAGCAGGTTCAGCACGGCTTGAAACAGCTGGCCCTGGTTGAACTAGAGCAGAGTGACTTTGAGCGGGTTGTGCTGTTGCATTTCGCTCCACGCCCAGGCGAGGAAAGCGTGCGCACGTTGGTTCTCGAGATGATGAGTCGCCACAGCAATGTGCTGCTGCTGGATAAACAGAAGCGGATCACCGCCATTGCCAGACAGGTGAGACAGCACCAGTCACGGGTACGGCCGCTGAGCAGTGGGGATGCCTACGTCCCGCCACCATCACTTCAGAGCCTGCCACCAAGCCTCGAGGAACCGTTCGAACAGTGGAAGCGCAGACTGAGTCTGGTCCCGGTCGAGCTGGGCAAAGCGCTGCGCGACACCTATCAGGGCATTAGCCCCGCTCTGACAAGGCAACTCATCAACTTTCCCTCAAAACATGAGGCGCCGTTACCGCTCTCAGCCAGCACTCCTGTGGCAGAAATCAGCGACAACCAATGGCTGCTGCTGCATCAACGCTGGACGCGATGGCTGAATTATCTCAATTGTGGCGATTTCATCCTTCACTTCGATGAGTCCGGTGGCTACCGCGTTTGGAATGATCCGGCCGACTCAGCAAGTGAAGGCGAATCTCTCAGCCTTCGTTTAGGGCTGTATTACCGGAACCATCTCAACCAGCGACAACTGATGAGAGAGAGCCAGGAGCTGCAACAGCTTTTAGAACAGAGCCGACAACGGGAACAGGCACAACGTCTCGAACAGGTCGAGCGACTGCATGCCAGTGATGGAGCCGATGATCTTCAACACCAGGCCGATGCCATTCTCTGTCAGGCCGCTCCTGACAGAGACAGCATTGACCAGGCCCAGAAGCTTTACCAGCGCGCGAGACGACTGCGACGATCCATTCCCCTGATCGAAGAACGACTGGTCCATCACGATCAACGCCTTGAGCTGATTGAAGGCAGCGAAAGCTTCCTGGCAGATCTGATGCAGGCGGATTGGGACGATGCTGACGATCGCAACCGACAACTGCGTGAGCTGAGGGCCGAACTGGAGGATCTGCTAACCCCTCGCCGCCGCCGTCGCCATAGCGGTCCTCCCCCGCGGCACCCCCAGCCATTGGAGATCCGCTCCGAGCATGGGTTGGTGATTCAGGTGGGGCGCAATCACCGCCAGAACGAGTGGATCAGCCTGCGCCAGGCTCGGGCAGGGGACCTCTGGTTTCATGCACAGGAGTGTCCGGGAAGCCATGTCGTGCTCAAGGCCTCGGCAGCAGCTGCTTCGGAACTGGACCTGCAGCTTGCGGCAGACCTTGCGGCCTGGTTCAGCCGTGCGAAGAGAAATCGAAGGGTGCCGGTGGTGATGACTGGCGTAGAACATCTGCAGAGAATCCCTGGCACTGCACCAGGAACCGTGAGACATCGTCAGGCCGAGCTGGTCTGGGCGGAACCTGACCGTGCACACAAAACCCTTCAAGCTTGGGACCCCCTAGCCTGACTTCAGTTCACTGCTCACTCACCTCTGACGCCGATCTCGCCTGAAGAGTCCCCGAAGCTGTCACCGCCGCCGCCGATTCGGATCGGAGTTCAGGACGGTCCTCCCAACGACGTGGAGATGCCTCTGGTTGATCATCTGGAGGAGCTGCGTCAGAGAGTGCTGCGCAGTCTTGTTGCAGTCGTTGTCTGTGCCTTGGCCTGCCTTCTGGCCGTGCGGCCTCTGGTGAGAATTCTTGAAGAGCCCGCTGGTTCGATCCGTTTCCTGCAACTGGCTCCTGGGGAGTTTTTGTTCGTGTCCTTCAAAGTGGCCGGCTATGCAGGGCTCACGCTGGCACTTCCCTACGTGCTGTATCAGGGGCTTGCCTTTGTTCTGCCAGGCCTCACCCGTAGAGAGCGCCGACTGATTGCGCCGTCGGTGGCGGGATCAGCGGTTCTATTCATGGCAGGGCTTGCCTTTGCATGGTGGGCACTGGTGCCAGCGGCCCTGAATTTTCTTGTCAGTTATGGCGCTGATGTCGTTGAGCCCATCTGGTCGATTGAGCGCTATCTGGACTTCGTTCTGCTGCTCATGTTGTCGACCGGATTGGCCTTTCAGCTTCCTGTTCTTCAGCTTCTTCTAGGAGTCTTCGGCCTGGTCAACTGGCAACGCATGCTCTCGGCCTGGCGCTGGGTTGTATTGATCTCAGCCCTGGCCGGTGCCGTCCTGACTCCGTCCACGGACCCGGTCACCATGTTGTTGCTGGCTGGGGCGATCACAGCTCTCTATCTGATCGGAGTGCTGCTTGTTGCAGCAGTTCAGCGGTTCAGAGCAGAAACTCCTCCAGAGTCCCCTCCCCCTGCAGCTGCAGACTGAGCGCCTTTCCAAGTCGCGGCTTGTCTCGGGTCGTGAGCAACCAGTCACGAACAGTCTCCGCTTCTCCGAGTCTGTTAACGATTTCCAAGACTTCCGCAAGATGAGCCCGGTAATCGGGCTCATCCAAAGGGAAGGACTGTTGCTCGAGGTAAGCCCACATCACCTGGATGTACATCCGCCTCCGTCTGGTGACGAGCTGCAGGTCATAACTGGCTTGCCAGCGAGATCGCAGCAGGTCGATCACTTCATCGACAGACAGAGGGCGTGACTCCCCCGAGGAGGAGTGATCAGCGAGCACTGGTGAAGACCTTAAACATCAATGAAAATCCAGTGTCCGCAAAGTGTGACACGCCCCTATAGCGCCCATAATGGGCCCCATCCAGTGCCCAACGAACGTCAGCCATGACTCAGATGCCAGCCGCTGATGTGCCCGGAATGGGCCGCAGGCAGTTCATGAATCTGTTGACTTTCGGGTCCGTGACCGGTGTCGCGCTCGGAGCGCTCTATCCGGTGGTGAATTACTTCATTCCTCCGCGAGCTGCAGGAAGCGGTGGGGGCACTAGTGCCAAGGATGAACTCGGTAACCCTGTGACGCTGACAGGCTGGCTGAGTGATCACCCCACAGGTGATCGCAGCCTTGTCCAGGGACTTAAGGGAGATCCCACTTATTTAATTGTTGAAGGTGAAGACGCCATCGGCAGTTATGGCATCAATGCCATCTGCACCCACCTTGGCTGTGTCGTCCCCTGGAACAGTGGTGCCAACAAGTTCATGTGCCCCTGCCATGGCAGCCAATACGACGCCACCGGCAAGGTGGTAAGGGGCCCTGCGCCCCTCTCTCTGGCCCTCGCCAACGTGAGCGTTGAGGACGACAACGTTTTCGTGAGCCAGTGGACCGAAACCGACTTCCGAACAGGTGAGAAGCCCTGGTGGGGCTGATCAACAACCTTTTCCCACCGCTCTCTCAAACACGCCTCCGATGCGCCGAATTCTTTCCCCACTTTTCGCAGCCCTGATCCTGGGCTTTGCCGTGTTCACGGCTCCTTCAAGCAGCTGGGCTTACCCCTTCTGGGCTCAGCAGAACTATGCATCTCCAAGAGAAGCCACAGGCAAGATCGTCTGCGCAAACTGCCACCTGGCCAAGAAAATCACCCAGGCAGAGGTTCCTCAATCCGTTCTTCCCGACACGGTGTTCAAGGCGGCAGTGAAAATCCCTTACGAGCAAGGGCTCCAGGAAATCGGTGCAGACGGCAGTGATGTTGGTTTACAGGTCGGAGCTGTGATCCAGCTGCCCGACGGCTTCACCCTGGCCCCCCAGGATCGCTGGACTGATGAGATCAAAGAGGAAACGGAAGGTGTTTATTTCACTCAATACAGCGACGATCAACCCAACATTCTTCTGGTAGGTCCGATTCCAGGCGATCAGCACCAGGAAATCGTTTTCCCTGTCCTCTCCCCTGATCCTGCCACCGACAGCAACATTCACTTCGGCAAATACCAAATTTTCGTGGGAGGTAACCGAGGCCGCGGTCAGGTCTATCCCACCGGAGAGAAGAGCAACAACACTGTCTACACCTCTCCCGCCAGTGGCACTGTCTCAGCCATTGAGGACGGGGACAATGGAGCCAAGGTCATCACCATCGACACCGCTGATGGCGAGAGCAGCACAGAAACCATTCCCGTGGGTCCTGCTCTGATTGTCGGAGTCGGTGATGCCATTGAAGCCGGTACTTCCCTAACCGACGACCCGAATGTGGGTGGTTTCGGTCAGGTTGATGCTGAAGTTGTGCTTCAGAACCCCGTACGCATTTATGGTCTATTGGCGTTCTTCGCAGCTGTTTCGCTTGCCCAGATCATGTTGGTTCTGAAGAAGAAGCAGATTGAGAAGGTGCAAGCCGCTGAGGGTGTCTGAGATCAGTGTTGGTCCCTGCAATTTTTACGTCCCCTGGGCCCGAGCTGTTTCAGCTCGGGCCTTTCGTACTGCGTTGGTACGGACTTCTGATTGCAGTTGCCGTTCTGATCGGACTCAATCTCTCAAGCTGGCTGGCGCGAGAGCGTGGCCTTGACGCCAATCTGATCAGCGATCTGCTGCCGATCCTTGTGCTTGCCGCAGTGATCGGCGCGAGAACCTACTACGTCGCCTTCGAGTGGAGTTCCTACCAACGCTCATGGTGGGATGTATTCGCGATCTGGAAAGGAGGTATTGCTATTCATGGAGCACTCCTAGGAGGCTCACTGGCGGTGATTCTGTTCTGCCGCTGGCGACGGGTGCCCTTCTGGGATGTTTTGGACGTGTTGGTGCCCTCAGTAGTACTGGGACAGGCCATCGGGCGCTGGGGAAACTTCTTCAATTCGGAAGCATTTGGGGTCCCCACCGATCTGCCTTGGAAACTTTTTATTCCCGAAGGAAACCGGCCAGGTGTATTCAAAACTTCTGAATACTTCCACCCCACATTTCTCTACGAATCCCTCTGGAACATCGGAATTTTTGTGTTGTTAATGGTTCTTTTCAGACTTGGACGCGAAAGGAAGATCTCACTGCCCTCAGGAGCTCTCAGTTGTGTTTATCTGCTCAGTTACAGCCTTGGTCGCATCTGGATCGAAGGCTTGAGGATCGACCCGCTCTGCCTTGGCGGACAACCTCCCTTCTGTGATGGGGGCCTGCGCATCGCTCAGCTGATGAGCCTCAGCTTGATGGCCATCGCCGGCTTCGGGTTGTTCTGGCTGTATGGACGCAAGTCGCCTCTTCCGGATCCAGGCCTGAAACAGGCAGACCCTTCATGACCATGATCTCGATCGTGGGTGCTGGCCCGGGAGCACCTGATCTACTGACACGCCGTGCCGAAGACCGCATTGTCAACGCTGATGTTCTGATCTGGACCGACTCACTGGTATCTCCCCAGATCGCCGATCTTGCGCCCGCCGGGTGTGAACGGGTCCGGACCAGCACTCTCACTCTGGAACAGGTTCTTCCCCTGATGATCGAACGTGCCAGCAGTGGAAAGAGAGTGGTGCGTCTTCACGATGGCGACCCCTGTCTGTATGGAGCTCTCAGTGAACAGGTCTGCGGACTTGCCGATGCAGGAATCGAGGTGGAAGTTGTTCCTGGCATCAGCGCCTATCAGGCAACCGCTGCTGCGCTCAAGGCGGAACTGACGATCCCAGGCCTGGTTCAAACCATCGTGCTGAGTCGTAGCGGAGGCCGAACCGGCGTTCCTGAACGAGAAGATCTGAGACACCTGGCAAACCTACGAGCCTCGCTCTGTCTTTACCTGAGCGCCCGCCATGTGGATGAGGTCCAATCCACGCTGCTTGAGCATTACCCAGCAGACACCCCGGTCGCAATCGGCTATCGGGTCAGTTGGCCTGATGAATCACTGGACTTGGTTCCTCTCGATCAGATGGCAAAGATCACGCACGATCGCAATCTGATTCGCACCACGCTGTATGTGATCAGTCCAGCCTTTCATTCAACCAATCAGCGATCAAAACTGTATTCGCCTGATCATGACCACTTGTTCCGGCCCAGGCAGTGAAAAATTGGGACAGATGGTGTTTTAAGATTGCCTTATAGGGCGATTAGCACAGTGGTAGCGCACTTCCTTCACACGGAAGGGGTCACTGGTTCGAATCCAGTATCGCCCATCTTGTTAAACCCTCGCTTTACAAGGGTTTCATCTGATTCACAAGCTCGGATGCCGTTCGGGAACAGCCTCAAACAAGTCAACAAAAACCACAAGCGAGAGACTAATTAGCGGAATTGATCTTTATAATTTTAATCTTAAAAACTTAATCCGCGATTCACTCCAATGAAGTGGTCTTGTCAGGTCTCCTGAGTCATCTTTGCGATGAAGCCATGATCACGCTTCATCCATCCATAGATTGCTCCATGGAGGGCTCCAAGAAGACCAGTTCCAACTACATTCAACACAGCAGATTTCATTTGTCATGGCAAAGGGCTACTGGATAAGCACTGGCACGATTCACACTCCGCTGGCCATGGTCCCTTACATCAGCCGACTCACTGAATGGCTACCCACTGTCGGGGCAAAATTTCTTGTGCGTGATGTCCAGTGTGATGTTCGTGAAGGCTCCCCTGGTTCCTTGAATGTGATTATCGAGTTCCCATCTTTGGAGTCAGCCGTATCCGCCTATGAGTCAACGGACTATCAATCCTTGATTGAGCTGCGCACACCCCACTCTGATCTCACCCTATCGATCTCGGAAGAGCTGGTTGCCTAGATCTTCGGGGTGTTGATCACTACGGATATTTTGACGATTTTCGTGCAAGATCACACAGTCTTCGGGTCAACACCGGAGATGCGTCGAACCAAGGGGGGGTGGGACCCTCCTTTTTTTTGGCTGATACGCGCCGCTGGGCATGACGACTACAGCCAATCCGCCGTTCTGTAAGCCGATGCGCCAAGATCCCAACACTTTTCGGATCACGCGATGCTTCGAATGAACAACCCGATTCTTCAAAGAATTTGGTCAGTCATCACCTGGAGATGGCGCATGCAAATCGCCCTCAATGCTCCGTTTGCATTGCTCTGGGTTGCTGATAAAACCAATCCGGCAGTGCATTCCTTCAATATGACGGCTCTCACAGCAATGCATGCTGAATGGCTGGCACCGATGATCGGCATCGCTTGAAGTTTCCACCTAAAACACCGATCAGCGCTGACGGAGCGTGAGTAACCAAAGCCAGATTGCGAACAGTGTCCCAACCGGAACCACGATCACAAAAAGCTGGGCGATCACCAGATTGCGAACTTCAGGGTCCATCGTTCAGAAGGGAATCACAAGCGACCAACGTTTGCGTCTGTATCGCCATCGCTTGCCCGTGTCTTCCACTTTTGGGACTTCCCCTGCATTGAACCCTTTCGGGTCTCCAGGATTGCCGCTGACCTCGACAGCATCTTGCATTGGCAACTCATAGCCCACAAATTGGTCACCTTCTTTTTTGCAAGAACGCACTGGATCTTGTGAATAGCTGGTCCATAATCCTGCTCTGCGCACGCTGTAACGACCAGCAGATTCCGCCCACCGATTGCATGCCCGTAAGGCTGACTCCGACGACTCATATCGACTGAGGGCCTGAATGAAGCTAATGAGGTTGGGAACCTGAGTCACAACCAGAGCCGCCAGAAGCAACTGAGTAATCCGGGTTGATTTCATCAAGCTGTGCTCACTCCCTCACAATCACCAAAAAGCTGATGCCATGCAAAAAACAAGGCTCAGTCATGCCTAGCCGCAATTAGGGAAGGCCGAATTCGGATGTGGCAACTCTCTGTGTGTGCCTCCTGGCACTGACAGAACAGCAAATCAAGCTTAATTTCACGGCAATTGTTCAGTGAGGGTCGGATGTGGTTGTCGGATTCCGAGCAGGCGAAGGATGGAACAACCGTCTCAACCCTGCAGGAGATCGGTGAACTGCTCCGTCAGGCTCGGGTTAAACAGGGTTTGAGCTGCGATCAACTGGCTCAGTCTCTAAAAATGGGCAGCGAACAATTGCAGGCTCTTGAAAATGGTGATCTGGAGAGGCTTCCTGAACCGGTTTTCATCAAGGCGATGACCCGCAGGGTCGCCTCCAAGCTCAGCCTCGATAGCGACTCCCTGATCAAAAGACTTCAAGAGGTTCTGCCGGCTCCCAAAGCCGCTAATAACTTGTCTGGCTCTCTTGCTGGCAGTGGTGCTGCCAACGGCGGTGTCGCAAAGGCTGGTGCGGCAACACGGTCTAAAAGTAGCGACACCGTTGTCTTGCCATGGCAGCGCCTGGCCTTGGCTGCTCTGGCGGTCGGGGCTGTGACTGGTGGAGCGATGGTAGTGGCCAGTCAGCGTCGCTCCATTGAGCCTGCACCGATCAAGGCTGCAACGATGTTGGAACAACCCACTGAAACAACCAAAACCCAACCCACTTCACCTCAGCAGAAATCTGCGGGATCGATCTCCATCAGCAGCAAAGAACCCAGCTGGCTCTCAATCCGCAATGGCGAAGGCAAGGTTGTTTACGAGGGAACCCTCTCTGACAGCAAATCCCTGCCTGCAGGATCCAATCTGGAGATCTATGCCGGACGGCCCGACCTGGTCTTGATCAGTCATGGAGACGAAGTACCCAGGCCCCTAGGGCCCATTGATCAGGTGCGCTGGTACAAGCTCAATCCTGAACTCTGACCTTGAGGTGCAAACCGGTGACATCCCTCACCAGTGCTGAACAGCTTTCAAGACTCCACTGTTCAAGACTGAGGTTCTGATTCAGACGCTCCGGCACCAGCTCCAGAATCAGATCATTGCCTTTCACATCCGCTCTCAAGGTCTGAACAACGGGATCGGGACGTCGATCAAGCGCTGCGGCCAGACGTAGTAACAGAGCCATCTCAGACACTGTCCTGCGGTTATCCCGGGTCTGAAGGGCCTGCCAAGACTCATGACGCTTCTTGGGAAGACTGCGACGGTGATAACGGGCGATGGCCGCAATCATCAAATGTTCAGATTCGGAGTAACCCAGCAGCTCGCCATGGCGGATGAGATACCAGGAATGCTTGTGATAGGCACTGAGATTGATGTGCTGACCACAGGCATGAAGCATGGCCGCAGCCCAGAGAAGATCCCTGCCGGATCCACTATCTCGGTGCAAGGTCTTGTGGGTGCTGTCATAAAGGTTGAGGGCGTGGCTGGCAACTCGCTCGGCACGGGCCTGATTGACCGCAAAACGTTGCACCTGATGGATCACGGTGCGCTGGCGGATGCTGCTCTGAAAACTGAAGCGGTCTTCCAGGAGACCATGACGCAGCATCCAATCCACGATCAGACCCTCGCGCAGCGCCCTCTCGCTTAGAACCAGTTCATCAACTGCCAGCATCTGCATGGTGGTTTGCAGGATGAGCGAACCGGGCACGATGATTTCTGCACGGCGATCGTTGATGGCCGCTAAGCCACGGCGCTGCTCAGGTGTCATGACGGCCAGACGATCCACGACACGGTTCAGACGTTGCCTTGAAACCTTGTAACCATGAAGCTTTAGAGGTGGCCGGTCGTCTTCGCTGGCCGCTAGAGCACCAATGGCCATTGCCGTGCCGCTGGTCGCGACAAGGACTGGTGTCTCTCCTGGCTTGATGCGTCGATGAACCTTGTCCACAGCTGGTTCAAGCGAGCCCTGGATGAAAGCCTGCAGAAATGAGCGTCGCTGGGGAGGGATCGGATCGTCCTTGACGAAATCCCGCTGCAGCCTCACCGCACCGACTCGTGTGCTGGTGAGAGCGCGGGCATCCCGACCATCCGCAAGGATCAGTTCCGTGGAACCTCCGCCGATATCCAGCACCAGATGTGGACGATCACCGAAGGGCATGCCTGACAGCACGCCCAGGTAGATCAGCCGTGCCTCTTCTGGGCCACTGACCAAATCCACATCAAGATCGAGTTCATCTTTGATTGTTTGCAGAAAGTCCCTGCCATTTGGAGCCTCCCGTACAGCACTTGTCGCAGCAACAACAATCTGCTCAACCTGATGGCTCACGGCCAACTCACGAAAACGGCGAAGGCTCTCCAACCCTCTTGTCATCGCTTCGGGTGTCAGTTCGCCTGTTTCAGGGTCTCTTTCCCCCAGACGGGTATTGGACTTTTCGGCCAGATCGATGCTGAAGGTCCCAAGGGCCACATCCACCGAAGCGACGAGCATGTGGGTGGAATTGGTACCCACGTCAATGGCTGCCAAAGTCCTGACTTTTGGCGATCCACTCAGATCACTGTTCGATGACTGCTTGGCCCTCTGATTGCTGGGATCCACCGCGGGTGCTGGGGAAGACTCGGCACCTGGCATGGCGCACCGTGATGGAGACGAGCCCACTCTGCCATCGGTGCTCCGGGCCGAGTCGCCGCTGATTAAGGTTCCGAAAATTCAAGTTTCGGGTTCTGCGCACTGTGACTGGCACGACCTTTTCTCGCGTCATGTCGCCCTGGGTGGCTCTGCTGCGATGGAACAAACCAAGCGGGCGCCTGATTCTTCTTGTGCCAGCAGGGTGGAGTCTCTGGCTCGCTCCGGACGCTCCTCCCCCTGCGTTATTGGTGATGCAGATCCTGATCGGCGGATTGGCTGTGAGCGGGGCCGGCTGCATCGCCAATGATCTCTGGGACCAGACGATCGACAGTGAGGTAGAACGCACCCGCCAGCGTCCCCTCGCCAGCGGTGCGCTCAGCCGTAGACAAGCAACTGCTGGGCTGGTGCTGCTGCTGGCTCTGGCCCTGGCGGTCGTGCTCAGCCTTTCGACCCAAATGCTGCTCTGCCTGCAACTGGCAGTCCTAGCCCTCCCTCCGATCCTGATCTACCCCTCCGCCAAACGCTGGTTCCCTTTCCCTCAGGCGGTGCTGGGAGTCTGCTGGGGCTTCGCGGTGTTGATCCCCTGGGCGGCGTTCACAGGAAGCATCACCCCATCCATCCCCCTGATTGGCTGCTGGTTCTCCACCCTGTGCTGGACCTTCAGCTTTGACACGGTCTACGCAATGGCCGACCGGCCTGATGATGCGAAGCTCGGCCTGCGCAGCAGCGCATTGACTCTCGGCCGCAATGCCATTAGGACCGTTCGAGCTGGATATGGGCTCACGTCGGCATCCCTGGCCATCGCGGCCGCAGCCGCCGATGTGGGAGTGCTCTTCTGGCCCTTCTGGGTCATCGCAACCATTGGGCTGTGGCGCTCCACACATACCCTGCGAGCCAGTGAGCAACAACCAGCAGCTGTCTATGCCCGTCATTTCGGACGTCAGGTCCAAATCGGAGCCTTGCTGCTCATCGGCCTGGTGCTTTCACCTATGAGCTGATGCCGCAATCCGAACATCTTTGGTCATTGCCCAGTCCCTTAAAGGTGGGCGACAGAGTCAACATCGCTGCACCAAGCTCGGCGATCTGCGATGAAACCAGCCTGCTTGCAGGAATCGCCGTGCTCAAGTCATGGGGGCTGACAGTGAACACTCCGACCTGCCATGGACGGCACTGGGGCTACTTAGCAGGGCGCGACAGTGAACGATCAAGTGATTTGTCTGCTGACGCTGGGGTCGCACTGCTGGCCTGTGCCCGAGGTGGCTGGGGAGCAGCCCGTCTTCTTGAACAGGCCGTCCCCTGGAGAAAGGGATGGTTTCTTGGCTTCTCTGATGTCACAGCCTTGCTCTGCAGCCGCATGGCGAGCGGCTTTGGGGGAGGCATCCATGGACCACTGGTGACAACGCTGGCGAGCGAACCGAACTGGAGCCAACAGCGTCTTCACGATCTCCTGTTCGGACATCCAGTTGCGTCTCTCCAAGGGACCTGCTGGGCAGGCGGCGTTGGGATAGGCCCGTTGCTCACGGTGAATCTGACGGTGGCATCGCACCTGCTCGGCAGCCGTCACTTACCGGATCTACGAGGAGCGATCCTGGTGATCGAAGACGTGGGTGAAGCTCCCTATCGCCTTGATCGGATGCTCACCCATTGGCGGTTGGTGGGCGCACTGCAGGATCTGGAAGGCATTGGATTCGGGCGATTCAGCGGTTGCGATGACGCTGAGCAGAGCGAGTCTGAACACACATTCAGCTTGGAGCAAGTTCTGCGTGAACGCACTCAGGACCTGGGTTGTCCTGTGGTTGCAGATTTGCCCGTGGGTCACGGCAACGGAGGCAATGCGGCTCTGCCGATGGGCGTTCTCGCTCAACTGGATGGCAACAGCGGCACCCTAAGCCTGGAGCTACCGACTCATCGCTGACCAAGCACAGCTTCCGCCACAGTGAGATCGAACGGAGTGGTGACCTTGATGTTGGCGGGTCCCGCATCCAGCACCCTGACTGGCCATCCCAGGCGTTCAAACAGGGAGGCATCGTCGGTAACCGACCAACCAAGGGCCTTGGCCTTTGCATGGCCTTCACGCAGAGCAGCAACAGCAAAACCCTGGGGGGTTTGCGCTGCCCAGAGCTCTGCTCGATCTGGTGTTTCAGCGATAAGTCCCCCTCCTTTTACACGCTTGATCGTGTCGGTCACAGGAGTCGCAGCGATCACGGCATCCCCGCCAAGGACCTCTGCAGCGCAGCGGTTGAACAGGCTTGGATCGACGAGACAACGTGCACCGTCATGGATCAAGACATGCTCCGCATCCCCCGGGAGTGCGACCAAACCTCGCTCCACCGATTCCTGGCGTGTGCTGCCACCTTCGATCCAGGCAACAGGCTTGGGCGCGGCCTGCAGAAGGGAGGCAATCTCGTGTTCATCTCCAGGCTGACCGATGACCCCGATCCAACCGATCTCTTCAGCCGCAAAAGCCGACTCCAACGTCCAGGAAAGTAGGGGCTTGCCCCGAAGCTCGAGCAGGAGTTTGTTGCGATCAGCTCCCATTCGCCGGCCGCTGCCAGCTGCGGCAATCAACAGATGCACAAGCGACTCCTGCTGCCAGCAGTCTGAAACGGCCTCCATACAATCAGCTCGCACCCCCTGTGCTGCTGGTTCATGCGCGTTCTCGCTCTCAGCCCCGGAAGCCTTCAACAGCAGCTCGAGCGCCTGCCGGCTCTTGCGGCTGCCGCTGATCAGCTTGAGGCCAGCCTCCAGGTGGCCTGCGATCCATCCCATCGCGCGTTGTGGACGATGCTGCCAGCGGTGAAGAAAGTGATTCCCTTCCCTTTTGAAGCGACTCCGAACCTCTCGGATTGGGCCAACCTTCTGGGGCTAGTCAGGGAACCTGACTTCCAGGCATGCCTCAATTTCGCCACAGGGAAGCAGGTGAATTTAATGCTGTCGATGAGTCATATCCCGATGCGGGTGGCCACGGAAGGCTTTGCCAGTACGGCCTCCGCCACGGTGGAAGCAGGCTGGACGCCGCAGAAACTTGAAGCCTTTCTGTCCCCGATGGGGGTTTCTCTGAATGCCGATGCCTTTCGCCTCAGCCTGCCTGCGGATGCCATGGAGAAAGCCCGTAATGCTCAGCCCGCAGGGGATGGGCCTCTACTGCTGCTAGCGCCAAACACATTCCCTGGTGACTGGCCTCAGGAACGCTGGACATCACTCCCGGAGACCATCCGCAGCAAGCTGCCCCAGTTACGCAGCCTTGTATTACCGACTGACATGCCCATCGCCGAACGTGCCGCTGCCGTTGCCTGCGCTGATGTGGTGCTCAGCAGTTGTTCCCTGACCCAGCTGATTGCCACCTACTGCGGACTACCACTAGTTGCACTGGGTGCGAAAACAGACCAGCTTCCCCAGAGGGACATGATTCGCAGGCTCGACAACGAGGATCTGACTTCACTCTCGGTCCAGGATGTGATGCAAGCTCTCGGCTTCTGATGATGCGCCCCCGGCGGAGCAGACGAGACGATCTGCTCAGAGGCCGTCCACATCAACTGAGACACCTCGCACGCCCTTGGATGCTGCCGGGACTGGCACTGACCGCGTTGGTCCTCGGAGGAGCCATCGGTTACCGAATTACTGAAGGATGGGACTGGGGAGATTGCCTGTGGATGGTGCTGATCACGATCAGCACGATTGGCTATGGGGAAGTGGAGCCTCTGTCCCAGCCGGGGAGATTGGTCACGGTTTTGATCATTGCCGGAGGACTTCTGGTTGTTCAGCTCTCGATTCAACGCGTGCTGGGCTTGTCAGAATCCGGATACTTCCGTCAAGTACGGGAGCTGAGGTTTCGCCGGATGTTGCGGCGCATGAAAGACCACGTCATTCTCTGCGGCTACGGCAGGATCGGTCGTGAGATCAGCGAGCAGCTGCTGCTCGAAAAGGCACCAGTGCTAGTGGTCGAACTCGACCCTTTACGCAAAAAAGCTGCTGAAGAACGCGGACTGAAGGTGCTCCAGGCCGACGCCACCCTGGACGAAACACTGATGGAGGCCGGCCTCGATCGTTGCCGAAGCCTAGTGACCGCATTGCCCAGCAACGCAGCCAATCTCTACGTAATCCTGAGCGCCCGCGGACTTGAACAGCGATGTCGCCTCATCGCCCGCGCTGACAGCGAGGAGGCGGCGGCAAAACTTGAACTAGCTGGCGCCAGTGTGGTGGTGAGCCCTTACGTCGCAGGTGGTCGACTGATGGCGACGACGGCCTTGCGCCCCCTTGCGGTCGACTTCACGGATCTGCTGGCGGGGTCCGACTGCGAAATCGAGGAATTCCGCCTCAGTGAAGATCCTCTGCTGATGAGTCAGATCGCCCACCGCAGCCTGCAGGAACTTGACCTGGCACGGCGCACCGGTGCCATGGTGCTCGCCATCCGTGACAACAACACCCTGTCGGCCAATCCCAATGGAGAGGTGACCCTGGAACCGGGCCAAATGCTCGTGGTGATGGGTAGCAAGCAGCAACTGGAGGACCTGCGTCGGATTCTTGGTGACGCCATTGACGCAGTGGAAACCATGCGAGGCATGCAGGCGACTGAATGAAAGCTGGTTCTGCAGGTCCGTACGATCAGCCGGTCACAGGTTCTTGCATGAGCAGCATCCGCACCCTCGATGGCCAGATCGCTCTGGTGACAGGAGCCAGCCGTGGAATTGGTCGAGCCGTTGCCCTCGCCCTGGCTGAGGCCGGTGCTGAGGTGGTTGTGAACTATTCCAGCTCACCCGATGCGGCCGAAGTGGTGGTCAGTGAAATCAAAGATTCTGGAGGTGAGGCCTACGCCCTTCAAGCGAATGTGGCCGACGAGGAAGCTGTGAACGGTCTGATCAAGACCGTGATCGAGCGAAGTGGAAGAGTCGACGTTTTAGTCAACAACGCCGGCATCACCCGCGATGGGCTGCTGATGCGGATGAAGACCGAAGACTGGCAGGCCGTCATCAACCTGAATCTGAGTGGTGTCTTCCTCTGCACCAGGGCCGTGACCCGCCCAATGCTCAAGCAGAAAAGCGGAAGGATCATCAACATCACCTCTGTTGTGGGCCTGATGGGCAACGCCGGCCAGTCCAATTACGCCGCAGCCAAGGCCGGCGTCGTGGGATTCACCAGAAGCACCGCCAAGGAGATGGCCAGCCGTGGCATCACCGTGAATGCAGTAGCTCCAGGTTTCATCGCAACCGATATGACCAAGGACCTTGATGCAGAAGGGATCCTCGCCGCCATCCCCCTGGGGCGATTCGGAACTCCAGAACAGGTTGCCGGGGCTGTGCGGTTTCTGGCAGCCGACCCTGCTGCGGCCTACATCACCGGTCAGGTTCTGCAGGTTGATGGCGGCATGGTGATGGGCTGATCAGGGTCTGCGGCGGCCTCATGCATCACGGCTCAAGCGGTTGCCCCAGTTCATCCCTGAGTTTGCGGATTCGCTGCAGCAATCTGAATCTGCGACTGCGCTCTGTCGCGGTGAGAAAGATGCGCAGCGGCACGTAGACCAAGGCCATGATCCCGGCCAGGCCGGTCAGTAGAACAAAGAACAGTGCCCCTGAATTGGCCATGGATTAACGCTAACGAGCGCAGCGGCCTCCAGCAGATATCAGGGAGCGATGATTCGGCTTTCCCCACTTCCAGCAACGAGTCAAACGTCCAGCCGTTGTGGGACATTGACGAGCGGGTAAGTGTCGACCATGGCCAAGCTTCTCAGTTTTTCGGATGAATCCCGCGCTTCGCTGGAGCGAGGCATGAATGCTCTCGCCGATGCCGTGCGTGTCACCATCGGCCCGCGCGGTCGCAATGTGGTGCTTGAGAAGTCATTCGGAGCACCCGACATCATCAATGACGGCGACACGATCGCGAAGGAGATCGAGCTCGAGGATCCCTTCGAAAACATCGGCGCCAAACTGATTCAGCAGGTGGCTTCGAAAACCAAGGACAAAGCTGGAGACGGCACCACCACAGCAACCGTTCTGGCGCAGGCCATGGTGGAGGAAGGTCTCCGCAATACGGCAGCTGGCGCCAGCCCGATCGAACTTCGCCGCGGCATGGAAGCTGCTGTTGAGCACGTGGTTAAAGGCCTGTCTGAGCGCAGCCAGGCCGTCAGTGGAGATGCCATCCGTCAGGTGGCGACAGTCAGCGCCGGCGGCGATGAGGAGGTGGGCCAGATGGTGAAAGAAGCGATGGACAAGGTCAGCGTCGACGGAGTGATCACCGTCGAGGAATCCAAATCGCTGGCCACTGAGCTTGATGTCACCGAAGGCATGGCCTTCGACCGTGGCTACAGCTCCCCTTATTTCGTCACCGACGGTGACCGTCAGATCTGTGAATTCGATAACGCACTGTTGCTGCTAACTGACCGCAAAGTGAGCGCGGTGGCCGACCTGGTGCCAGTACTAGAAGCCGTTCAGCAGTCCGGCTCTCCCCTGGTGGTTTTGGCCGAAGAGGTGGATGGGGAAGCTCTGGCCACCCTCGTGGTGAACAAGAACCGCGGCGTTCTACAGGTTGCTGCTGTTCGCGCTCCATCGTTTGGTGAGCGCCGCAAAGCTGCTCTAGCAGACATCGCCATCCTCACCGGCGGCACAGTGATCAGTGAAGACAGGGCGATGACGCTGGAGAAGGTCACACTCGCCGATCTCGGCCGCGTCCGCAGAATCACGATCAGCAAAGAAAGCACCACGATCGTTGCCGGCGAGGAAAGCCGTAACGCAGTAGCTGAGCGGGTGGCCTCCATTCGACGTGAACTCGACAACACCGAATCGGAATACGACCGGGAGAAGCTCAGCGAACGCATTGCCAAACTTGCTGGTGGCGTTGCCGTGATCAAGGTTGGAGCACCCACCGAAACTGAGCTCAAAAACCGCAAGTTGCGCATCGAGGATGCCCTTAATGCAACGCGGGCAGCTGTTGAGGAAGGCATTGTTGCCGGTGGTGGTTCCACACTGTTGCAACTGGCAGGAACCCTTGATTCCGTCGCTGCTGAGCTGCAGGGAGATCGGCGAACAGGCGTGGAGATTGTTCAGCGCGCCTTGAACGCTCCCCTCAAGCAAATCGCCATCAACGCAGGTGCCAACGGGGACATCGTGGTGGAGCAGGTGCAACGCTCCGGCCAGGGCTTCAATGCCGTGACCGGCAATTACGAGGATTTACTGCAGGCAGGTATTCTTGATGCCGCCAAGGTGGTTCGCCTTGGACTTCAGGACGCTGTTTCGATTGCATCACTGCTAATCACAACTGAAGTGGTTGTGGCCGACAAACCTGAGCCTCCTGCACCGCCAGCAGCCGGCGGTGATCCCATGGGTGGCATGGGCGGTATGGGTGGCATGGGTGGCATGGGAATGCCCGGGATGATGTAGTGCCGCCAACGCGCGCCTAGTTCAGCTCAAAGAGCCCGAACCAGGCGCGCGTGAATCCGACAGACGGCCAGTGCTTCACGCGGGGGCTTGCTGCAGAGATGGCCCAATTCTCTGTTCAGAGCCTGGAGCTCACCCATCGGCAGACCTGCAACAGGCAGAGCCAGAACAAGTCCGCCGACCATCGCCGGGAGGGAAATCAGGCGCAACATGACTGAGTCTCGCGAGACTTAGACAGTCTGCCTTTCCAAGTGCCTGCAATAGGCCGCCACCTGAAGATCAACACCAGTGATGGCTGTTCCGACAACGACCACGTCCGCCCCGCCCTCGATGGCATCAGCTGCGTTTACAGCCGAAGCGATGCCTCCCTCGCAAACCAGCAGGATTGAGGAGGGAAGCTGCTCTCTCAAAGGATGTAACAGGTTCATGGCCGGCGGAGAGAGCTGTGCAGTGTCTTCTGTGTATCCAAACAGGGTCGTCCCAACCCAATCACATCCCAGAGCCGCAGCCCTCAGGCCGTTTTCAACACTGTCGACATCCGCCATCAAGGTTGCACCGAGCTCTGTTCTCGCTAATTGGATCAGCGTCTCAAGCGCTTGGCCTGAGGGCCGCTTGCGGGCGGTTGCATCCAGCGCAATCACATCAGCACCAGCCCCCCAGACAGCTCTCAGCTCCTCCCAACGAGGAGTGATGTAGACCGAACTATCGGGGAAAGAGCGTTTCCACAGACCAACGATCAGAGCATCCGGACAACGCTCCCGAACAGCTCCGATATGCTCAGGACTCTCCAGCCTGACACCGATAGCACCGTTGCGAAGACTGGCTTCGGCCATAGCGGCGATCACATCAGGATGACGCATTGGAGACCCCTCGGGGGCCTGAACAGAAACAATCAGGCCTCCCTGGAGATGATCGCGAGACAAGCGATTCCTGGACGAGACGACCATGACCTCTCAGGACGCTTTAGGCAAATCATGCTCGCTGACAGGTGTCAGCCAGCGGCGCAATCGTTGAGGACCGGCTGCTGGAACCGGACGAAGACTCGGGGCCGGCATATCGGTACTGATCTCAGGATCCACCACGCGACCCACGTCATCCAGACAGGTTTTCAACAACGTGCTGAAACGATTCAGTCCAGGACTCAGGGTCTCAGATCCCACAACTGATGTTGCTTCGGGTTTAGCAGCAGGCGCTGCACTCGATTCAGGCGAAGCGATCGGAGAAACCTCAGCCACTGGCTGTGCCATGGGTGATGGAGAACAGTCTTCAGAAGCCAGCAAACCCATCGGCAGGGAGTCGACACCGAAGCGGTGAACCCACTGCAGTTCGAGCCTTGTCAACAGCTGTTGGTCGTCCTGTTGCAGAGCCTGTTCGATCAGGTGCTGAAGGCTGATCTGACGAGGGTCCTGATGCTGGTAAGGGGAATGGTTCACGGAATCAGGCAAGCTTGCGATTGAGCAACGGGCGGATCAACAGGAACAACGCGGCCGTCAACAGCGTCAACACCAGAAGGCAGGTGGTGCCGGTGACGGAGCCATAGGGCGCTTCCAGCAGAACCGATGACAGATCAAGCGGGCCGGCATAAGCGGCACGAATGGGTTCAATCGCGAAGGTAAGGGGATTTAGCGATGCAAGCCAGCCCAGCCAGGGAGGCATGAAACTCAGAGGGGCCAGCGCCGTGCTTGCGAACAGCAGAGGCAGGTTGGCCACAAAGATCACTGCAATCAATTCGATGTGTCCTGGCAGGGCGAACGCCAATCCAAGGCTCAGAGCTGTGACTGCGAACACCAGCAGCAGCAACGTGAGCACCACCAGCAGAAGACCAGCAGCGCCTGGCCAGCCATAACCGAGCAAAGATGCGGTGAGCATGATCGCCAGGCTCTGCACAAGACTCAACGTCGTGATGTAGATGACCGAGGCCAGAACAATTGAACTGCGACTGCGTAGCGGAGCGACCAAAAGACGGTTTAGGAAACCGAATTCACGGTCGAACATCACTGGAAGCCCTGCATTGAGCGCAGCACTGAAGGCGGTGAACACAATCACCCCGGCTCCCAGAAAACGGCCATAGCTCATGCCACCTGGCAGCAACCCCTCTGGTGCGCGTGAGAACAAAGCACCAAACAGAACCAACCAGATCAATGGTTGGAGCACACCGGCCACCAATGTGGATGGACGCCGTTGCAGCTGAAGGAACAGACGTCGCGTCAGAGCGAAGGTTTCCTGGAGAAGCTCAGCAAACGCCGATCCGTTGTCGGAGTTTGAGGAATTTGTACCGAGGGCAGGACTGGTCATTGACAAGACGAAAACTGAAAGAACATCAGGACAGGCCTCAACGCATCGACTGGCGTCGCTCTTGTTTGGGATCGCGCTGACCTGCAACGGCAAGCTCGGCATCCATCAGCGTGCGGCCCGTGGCCTGCAGATACACATCGTCGAGGCTGGGACGACTCTGTGAAAGGGAGAACACGTCGAAAGCCTCACTCGCCAACCGTTGCTTCAGCGCTGCAAGCACATGCTCACCATCGACAACGAGATTGAGTGAATAACCCTGAGCGCGATTAATCACGATCCGCCTGACGCCGTCCACCACTTCGAGAAGTTGACGAACGCGTTCCGCTTCTAGCTGATCACTGAATTCGCGGACTCTCAGAGTCACCCGATCTCCACCGAGCTCACGTTTCAGGGCTTCCGGGGGACCCTCTGCAATCACACGACCGGCATCGATGATCGCCATCCGATCAGCAAGAGCCTCCACTTCCTCGAGGTAATGACTGCTCAGCAGGATCGTGGTTCCCTGATCGCGCAGGTCCCGAAGCACCTCCCAGATCACAGCGCGACTTTCGATATCGAGTCCGACTGTCGGCTCATCCAGAACAAGCAGCTGCGGTTGGTGCAATAGACCAGAAGCAAGATCCAGACGCCGTCGCATCCCTCCGGAATAGGTACCGCAGCGACGATCGATCCAATCGCCCATCGACATCCGATCCACCAGTTGATCAATCCGATTATTCCTGTCCTGCCGTGGCAGATGGTAGAGATCTCCCTGGAGTGCCAGAAGCTCGCGGCCGGTGAGGATCTTGTCAATCGCCACCTCCTGAGCCACGTAGCCCATCAGTTGGCGAACCGTTCGAGGCTCCTGAAGTGCGTCCACCCCTGCAACAACGACGCGGCCTTGATCAGGGGCAAGCAGTGTGGCCAAGATGCGCAATGCAGTGGTTTTTCCGGCTCCATTCGGTCCAAGCAATCCGTAGAGGCAGCCGGAAGGAACCGACAAACTGAGTCCGCTCAGAGCCGAAACGGTCCCATAGGACTTTTCCAGTTGATCCAGCTCAAGCAGTGACATCCCGCCCACAGAAACAATCGTTTGAAATCTAGGAAGCAATCCCAGGGAACCCTGCAGTCAGCGTCATTAGAAATCCCCTGAGCTGAAGATCAAACAGGGAAGCCGCGGAGAGACGGCTGATGATCAGCAACAGACAGATCCCGAAGAGATAAAGAATCGACCAGCGGAACAGTCCTTTAGCGCGATCAGTGCTGTCAGGGTCTTCAGCGAGTTTGCCGATCATCTGCAGCAGGCGTCCATTGAAGGGAAGCACTAAAAGGCCATAGAAAAGCCCACCCTCAGGCAGTGCCCAGATCCCAAGCATGCTGATTAGAACCGTTGCCCAGCCATAACGGCGAATGGCGCGCGCTGTAACGACAGACCCTTTCACGACAGGAAGCATGGGAATGCCGACCGCCCGGTAGTCATCGCGCAGAAGCAGGGCCAGAGCCCAGAAATGCGCCGGCGTCCACACCATCACTAGAGCAAACAGCCACCAGCCACTCAGCCCCACATGGCCGGTGGCTGCGGCTGCACCTACCAGAGGAGGGATGGCACCAGCGACACCTCCAACCACGATGTTCTGAGGGGTCCTTGGCTTGAGCAGTGCCGTATAAAGCAGGACATAACTGCAGAGCCCCAGCAGCGAAAGCCCTGCGGCGAGACAATTCACACCACTAACGAGCAGCATTGCCGCCGCAAGTGTGCAGGAGACAGCACCGGCGAAAGCGGCTGTTGGAGACAATCGACCCGAAGGCAGAGCACGGCCGCTTGTGCGCTGCATGCGGCCATCAAGCTCCTGCTCCCATAAACAATTGAGGACTCCTGCGGCGGCTGCGGCGAGAGCTCCCCCGCCGAGTGTGCAGACCAGTCTCGGAGAGGAGAGTGGCCAGCCCTCGGTCAAGGCCATGCCACCGAGTGTCGTGGCCAGCAGCAGAGGGATTAGTCGCGGTTTGGCCACCTCAAGCCAGGGAGGAAGTTTGATGCGTTTGCGCGAAGGAACAACCTGTTCGCGCGTGAGCGGAGCCGAGGCTGCAGCTGTGGCGGAACTAGCCATGACAGGCCTCCAGGGCAGAAGAGTCGAGAACGACGGGGAGTGGATTAGATGAAGGGGGTTGACGCCTGCAGGTCAGTCCTGCAAGAACCGCGACAAGAAGACAAGCCACGAGCTGATGAGCCACGGTCACTGCGGGCTGTGAAAGGCCAAGACGCAGAGTGGTGACACCAAGGCCGATCTGTGTGACGACGAGCAGAGGAGCCATCAGCAGAAGCGGCCATTGCTCTCGCCCCCAGCGCCCACTGAGCAGGGCCACCAGGACGAAAAGCAGCACACTTAAAGCTGCTGGCGTGGCTGCGGCACGATGCCAATGCAACCATTGGCAAGACTGACCTGCTTCAAGACAGCGCTGAGAGGCCCAAGACGTAGCCATGCCAGCACCGAGGAGGCACTGGCCAGAAACCGCCAACACGCTCAATGAGCCGAAAACGGTCCACCAGCGAGGCGGCGCGACGGACTGGGGGCCTGCCAAAAGTGTCTGGGTAAGACCACTGACCGTGATCACCAGGGTGAGCGCTAGAGCCAGATGAGCCGTGACCACACCCGAAGGCAACAGTTTCAAAACCGTGAGCGCTCCGAGGCCTCCCTGCAGTGCAACCATCAGCACCAGAAGGGCGCTAAGAGGCAGCAACCATCCAGGCAGATCACGGCGATACCACCAGACGACCGCCATCTGCACCAGAAGTGCCACGCCTACGACAAAGGCATCGAGACGATGAAACCACTCGAGGAAGACCTGGACGTTCATCTGACGACCAGGCAACAGGCTGCCGTAACAAAGAGGCCAATCAGGACAGGCCAGGCCTGCCTCCATGACCCTCGTCGCTCCTCCGATCACCACCAGAGCCACGAGGGCCACCACGAGATGGGCAGCCAACTGAGCCAGGCGGAGACGAATCGGATTGAGAGACGATGCAGTCAACACAAACTCCTAAATGGAGATGGTTATCCACGGAACGTAGCCGTTTGAATCAGAACGGCACGATGTGTAGCCGAGTGCAACATCTGCAATCTCAGACTTGATGAGACTTTGCTGACAAGAGAGCTCTTTAGCTCAGAAAAGCCGAAGGATTTTCAGGCTTGCTTAACAATCAACGCGTGGTGATTATTAACCAACCTCCATAGCCTGAAGACAAACAGATTGAGGTCCGGGGTGCCCATCCCCTCAGCAATTCTGACGCTGGTCATAGGAATGCTCCTCGTGCTCGGGGGGCTCTGGATTGGCCAGAACATCAACCTTCTTCCAATTGATGCCAGTGCCAATGCGCCGATTTACGACGAGTTGTTTCGTGTTTTGTTCAGCATTGGCACAATCCTTTTTGTAGGAATAGTCGGATTAATTCTTTTCAGCCTTGTGCGTTTTCGTCGCCGTCCAGGACAGCTCGGTGATGGATTGGCGCTTGAGGGCAATCTTCCACTCGAAGTGTTCTGGACTGCTGTTCCGGCAATCGTTGTTCTGTTCGTTGGGCTCTACAGCTACGACATCTACGAACGCATGGGTGGGATGGTCCCACTCGGCCATGGCAACCACGGCACTGAGACCGTGGTTGATCAGCGCATTTGGGGTGGCATCGGCTCGACGCAGGATTCCCAGATAGCCACAACGACAGGCATACCGCCACTGCCCATTGAGGTGACAGCAATGCAGTTTGCATTCCTCTTCCATTACCCCGACGGAGACATCATTTCCGGAGAAATGCATGTGCCTGTCGACCGACCAGTTTCACTACGGATGGAAGCCAAAGATGTGATTCATGCGTTTTGGATTCCTGAATTCCGGCTGAAGCAGGACGTGATCCCCGGTCAGCCGACGGTTCTCGACTTCACCCCAACCCGCACGGGCAGTTACTCGATCGTGTGCGCAGAACTCTGCGGTCCTTATCACGGAGGTATGCGCTCGAGCGTCGTGGTCGACAGCGCCGATGACTTTGACACCTGGCTCCAGTCCAACAGAAAGCTCCCCGCTGCTGAAGCATGACGATTACAGCTCCCCAAAAAACAGCGCCAGCTTCACCCTCACTGCAACCGCAAGGCTGGCTTCGCTATTTGAGCTTCAGCGTCGACCACAAGGTGATCGGCATTCAGTATCTCGTTTGCGGATTTGCCTTCTATCTGATCGGAGGCGCCATGGCGGGCGCGATCAGAACCGAACTGCTGAGTCCGGTTTCAGACTTCATGGCCAGAGATGTTTACAACCAGATCCTCACCCTGCACGGGACAGTGATGATCTTTCTCTGGATCGTTCCAGTGGTCAACGGGGCCTTCGGTAATTACCTGATTCCCTTCTATGTGGGCGCCAGAGATATGGCCTATCCAAGACTGAATGCGGTTGCTTTTTGGCTCATTCCTCCAGCAGGGCTGATGCTTATTAGCAGTTACTTCATCACGGGAGCAGCACAGTCTGGCTGGACAGCGTATCCACCTCTCAGCATCACAACGCCAGCAACTGGTCAAATAATATGGATTCTGAGTGTTCTTCTTCTCGGAGGAAGTTCAATCTTCGGCGGCATTAATTTCATTGCGACGATTCTCAAGCTCCGCCGCCCTGGCTTGAAATTGATGCAGCTTCCGATGTACTGCTGGGCGATGCTTGGCACAAGCATTCTCGTGGTTCTCTCTACTCCAGTTCTGGCGGGAACACTCATTATGCTGAGCTTCGATATTGTTGCTCACACGGGTTTTTTCAATCCAGGCATGGGTGGAAATGTTGTTGTTTACCAACATCTTTTCTGGTTCTATTCTCATCCCGCGGTTTACATCATGGTGCTGCCAGCTTTTGGCTTAGTTAGCGAAATTCTTCCGGTTCACTGCCGTAAACCCCTCTTTGGATACACAACCATGGTGTATTCGATTATGGCCATCGTTGTTCTTGGATTAGTGGTGTGGGCTCATCACATGTTCACCAGTGGCACTCCACCCTGGATGCGTCTGTTCTTCACCATTGCGACAGCTTTCATTGCGGTTCCTACCGGAATCAAATTCTTCAATTGGCTTGCAACGCTTTGGGGAGGCCGAATCAGTCTGAACAGTGCTGTGCTGTTTTCTTGTGGCTTCATTGTGAATTTCGTGCTCGGAGGAATCACTGGTGTGGCCCTCGCACAGGTTCCGTTTGATGTTCATGTTCATGACACCTACTTCGTCGTTGCCCATTTCCACTACATCGTCTACGGGGGGTCGGTGTTTGTGATTTTCGCTTCGGTTTATCACTGGTATCCCAAAATCACCGGACGCATGCTTGATGAGCATCTCGGACGTTTGCATTTCCTGCTGACCTTCGTTGGCTTCAACCTCTGCTTTGCTCCGCAACACTGGCTTGGCCTGAACGGCATGCCTCGCCGGGTGGCCGAATACGACCCGCAGTTTGAGCTCGTCAATCAGATCAGCAGTGCAGGAGCGCTGCTGATGGCCATCAGCACTCTGCCTTTTCTCTGGAATGTGATTGCCAGTGCATTTCACGGAGCCATTGCAGGCGACAACCCATGGCGAGCACTCACTCCTGAGTGGCTGACGTCATCGCCACCACCGGTTGAGAACTGGAAAGGAGATCCCCCTCTTGTCACCCATCCATATGGCTATGGCACCCCGGCAGACGAGATCGATCTGAACTCCGCCAGCGGTAGTGATCTTTGGAGAAGCGGTCAATGACATCACTTACTCCTCAAAACACTCAGCTTGATCACATGGATGATCACGGGGCTGACCACGGGACCGAACATCCGGATCACCGCATGTTCGGACTGGCCACCTTCCTGGTGGCTGACGCCATGACGTTCGCTGGTTTCTTCGCCGCTTATCTCACCTTCAAGGCAGTCAATCCATTAATGCCGGGTGCGATTTATGAGCTCGAACTGCCGCTGCCAACGCTCAACACCATTCTGCTGCTGGTGAGTAGCGCAACCTTTCACCGCGCGGGCGTGAACCTGCGCAGACAGCACAACGAACGCTGCCGCCTCTGGCTGATATTGACCGCAATTCTGGGTCTGGGCTTTCTCGCCAGCCAGATGGTGGAGTACTTCACTTTGCCCTTTGGTCTCGCCGACAATCTCTACGCCAGCACTTTTTATGCCCTCACGGGGTTCCATGGGCTGCACGTGACACTGGGGACACTGATGATCCTGATTGTGTGGTGGCAATGCCGAACACCTTCAGGTCGTATCAGTGCCAGCAATCATTTTCCGCTGGAGGCCGCAGAGCTCTACTGGCATTTCGTGGACGGAATCTGGGTCATTCTCTTTGTGATTCTCTACCTGATCTAACGAGCATCGAGATCGGTTCAATTGACAGAACTTCGACGAAATCCTTGCCCGGGTTGCAGTCTGGAGTCAGAATTGATGTGTCTTTTCCGATAGACATGCTGGTTGGAGATGAATTACTGAACAAGGCGCGAGCTCTCAGCAACCGCCCTGAAGATGAAATCGCCCGGGGCTGCGGTTACGTCGGTCCCAGTGGCCGTCTGATGCGCAAAAGTTTTTACAGAGCTCTGGTGGAAGCCAAGGGGTACAAACTTCCTTCCAGTAACGGCGGTTCAGGAGGAGGTAGCAGAGGACGTCAGGCCGAATTCCGCACACGCGTTCATGGCAACGGCAATCTTCTGATCGGCCATGCCTACACAAAACGCCTTGAGCTTGTTCCAGGCCAGGAATTCAAGATTGAACTGAACAAGGATTCCGGCACGATCACGCTTCTGCCACTCGCTGAATCCACCTGACACCACACGCAGGGCCTCGATCACTCTCAGTGTTCACCCAAGGAGACAACTGTCTGCTGCTCCTTGGGATTCTTTTTTGCAGGCTGTCTCTTTAGGCGACGGCAGGAGGATCCTGGCCGTCATCGATGCTCGAGCTGAACGCGATCAGCTCGATTCCGCTGAACAGGAAGCTAATGCCCACTAGCGTTCCCAGCACCCAGAGCAAACCCCAGAACTTGAGGGTGACGATTAACAGTCCCAGAATGAAAGTGATCACTCCGTTGGCGATGGCCCAGCCAGAGCCGGGCTGACTGCTGTTGGCCAGTCCATTGAAGAAGGCCACGACGCCCTCCACAAGGAAGACGATGCCAATGGCCAAGGCAAACGCAGCAACCTGCTCTGCGGCTTCACCAGGATCGCGAAAGTTACTGATCATCGAACCGCCGGCCACGATGAACAGCGTGGAGACCACCAAACGCCAGAAGCAGATCCAACGGCCCATCCTGCGGGAACGGGCAAGGTTGCTGATCCAGCCGACCACACCGCCAACCAGAAACAGCACCGCAATCACGCCTGTGGTCCAAAACGAAGCAATGACTGGGAAGATCAGGGCCAGGACGCCCAGAATGATGAGAAGAATGCCCTCTGCAATCGAGAAAGCTTTGAAGGTGCCCAGGGATTCGGAGCGGTCCTCGGAATTCATGAACAGTTCAGAGTGAACAACATCCGAAAGGTATTTAGACCTCACAAATCCCGCCATGAATTGCGGTAGTCATTCAGCCCCAGCCATGCTCTGCCAGCCAGGCGGCGCTGATTGGCGGAGTTCCCTCCTGAGAGCCGCTGGCACTGATGAGCCGTTCCGTATAGCGAGCCAGCAGATCAATCTCGAGGTTCACCTCATCTCCCACCTGCAGATCACGAAGAGCTGTGACCGACCAGGTGTGCGGAATCACCGCCAGCCAAAACCTTGACCCGGCATCAGCGCAACCCGCCACAGTGAGGCTGATGCCATTCACCGCAACACTGGCCTTATCGCAGATGTAGCGGCCGAAGTCCGCATCCCGCCAGCGCAGCTCCAGATGCCATGACTGGGGCAAAGACTCCACGGCGACCACCTCCCCGATGCCGTCCACATGTCCGCTCACAAGGTGTCCTCCCAAACGGTCCGACAGACGTAGAGCGGGCTCGAGGTTCACAGACCCTCCTCCTGCGGCCTTCGCCCCGAGAGTGGTGCGTTGAAGCGTCTCTTCACTCACATCCGCCAGAAAGCCGTCACCCACCAGTGAAGCCACCGTGAGGCAGACACCGTCCACAGCAACGCTGTCACCAAGCTGCAGTGGAGCGAAAGCACTGCAGCCTTCGACGAGCAGAGCGCGGCCACGTCGTTCGACCTGACCCACCGCCTGGACCAACCCGGTGAACATTGCCCATCTCCATCCCCTCTGCAATGGTCATAATCGAGATAGCGGCGGAGCCGTACTTGATCGAGATGAGCGTGGCGGGAATCGCCCTGGATGCCAGCAGCCGCAGTCCGATCGTGCTGCTGCGGGACCCATCCCGAAGCCGTCAGGTGCCGATCTGGATTGATCAGGCTCAAGCGCACAACATCATGGCCGGCCTCAATGACACGCCTCAGCCCAGGCCCCTTAGCCATGACCTGATGGCGGCATTGCTGGAGGCAGGAGGATTGCAGCTAGAGCGCGTGATCATTCATGCGATCGAAGACAGCACCTTCAGGGCCGTATTGCGACTATGCGAGAGAGGCCATGACAGCGAGACTTCCAGAACAGATGAGCTTGAGGCCGCTGTCGACGACGACGACAACCTGCTGGAGGTCGATGCACGACCCAGTGATGCGATCGCACTAGCCATCCGCACTGGCAGCAGGATCTGGATGCTGGAGGAGGTTGTTGCGGAAGCCTCGATTGCCGTGGATGCCGAAGCGGATGCGGAGGATCGTGATGAATTCCGTCGATTCCTCGATGGGATCAGTCCCGCCGCCCTGGGACGACACCTGAAATCACGCCAGCCTGGAGATCCCAGGGATGCCCAGGGCGACACCCAAGACCCTTGAGCAGCACACTCCCCCGTCCTGTGCTGCGCCGCTCATTCGGTGACGGGGCCGATGTGAGCCTTTTCACGCTGGGCACCATGCGCGCTCTCCAATCTCCAGAGCAGATGCTGCAGGTGTTACGCGCAGCTCTTGCGGCTGGCATCAACCATCTTGAGACAGCACCGGCCTATGGACCAGCTGAAGCCTTTCTGGGCAAGGCGCTGGCTCAGCTGGACAAGGAGGGCGTCGCCCCGGCAGATGGTGGCTGGGTGATCACAAGCAAGCTGCTTCCCGGGCAGAGTTTTCTTTCTGGGCGTGAGGCTCTCGAGGCCAGCCTTCGCAGACTCGGAATCAACACACTGGACAATCTGGCCATCCATGGCCTGAACCTGGACAGCCATCTCGACTGGGTTCTCTCCGGTGAGGGTGCCCGGCTGATCGACTGGGCCTTAACAAGCGGCAAGGTGCGACAGGTGGGTTTCAGCAGCCACGGGTCCAACGCCCTGATCGAGCGTGCAATCGCCAGTGACCGCTTCAGATTCTGTTGCCTACATCTGCATCTGCTGGACCCCACGCGCATGCCGCTGGCACAGCGGGCTCTAGAGCGATCCATGGGTGTTCTTGCGATTTCACCGGCAGACAAGGGCGGGCGACTGCAAGCGCCAAGTGAGCAGCTGAAAGTTGACTGCAGTCCCTTCCAGCCCCTGCAGCTGGCTTATCGCTTTCTGCTGGCAGCCGGCATCAGCACACTCACCGTGGGGGCCCAGAGCGCCGCAGACCTCAAACTGGCTCGATCGCTTGCTGCCAGCGAGGGTCCATTGGATCTAGAAGAGCAAAGGGCGCTCGCTCACCTTGAGCAGCAGCGTGAGCGTCGATTAGGGAATGAGCTCTGTAGCCAGTGCCGTGCCTGCCTTCCATGCCCCAACGACGTCCCGATCCCCGAGCTGCTGAGGTTGCGCAATCTTGCCCACGGCCATGACCTGATGGAATTCGCCGGGGAGCGCTACAACCTGATCGGCCGGGCAGGGCACTGGTGGGAAGCGGTCGATGCGAGCCAATGCGACAGCTGCGGTGATTGCTTGCCGCGCTGCCCGCACCAGCTGCCAATCCCCGACCTACTAACGGAGACCCATCAACTACTGGCAGCGTCACCGCGCCGGCGCCTATGGGGCTGATGCTTCCCAGAGCTGCTGCAAACGTTGCGCTTCTGCAGCATCGGGGGGCAACAACATCCAGCTCTTTGCCCAGACCGATTGCTTAGGGAGCACGAGAGGGCGCAGTCTGAGCGGAATTCGATCCTCCGCCCCGACAAGCTCATCCCTAGGCAACGGCGGAATCCAACCCTGAGCCAACAATCGAGACAGCAACGGTTGGTTCCATGCTTTCAGCACCCAGTCCTGCGGAATGGGTTCAACCGTCTGGGAAGGCCGAGCCAGCAATGTCCAGTGCAGTGGTGCACCCTGCTCCGGCAACAAAGCGGTAAGCCTGGGATCACGCTGTAGGGATGCCATGCAGCGCTGGAGAGGCAGCACAGCAACCCTGACATCACCCTGCAGCAGCCAGTTCATGCCGAAACGGTCATCAAAACTGAGGGCCGCCGCACGCAGGCGACGCAAGGCATCGCCATCTTGCATTCTCTCGGCGAGTGAGATCAGCAGCCTTGGACTGGAGGGCAGTAGCAGCTTGCCCTGGGCTGCAGGTTCGAGCAGAACATTCCAGCCAGCATCCGGCGCAGGAGCATTCGTCCCATCTCGCCGGATCACTATCACCCATGGACTGAAGGCCACCGGCAACAGCAGGGTCCTCCAAGCCAAGGGAGCCTCGCTGAGGAAGCGTTGTCCAGAAGGCCCCATCCTCGACAGAAGAGCATCAGCAGCTACTGCCTGCAAACGTTCGGGGCTGATCACCGACAACCAGCCGTCAGTGAGAGCCAGCAGGTCGGTTGGCCGCGGCCAAGAACTCTCGAGTGGGTTTTTCCCTGACAAAGCATCGAAACGCCAGGGCGCGGGCAGATCACGACGCCACAGAGAGGGCAGACAGTCCGCCGTTGCACGCAGGGTGGGAACCGATCCTCGCCGACCACAGCCGCTCAGTCCGGCCGCCGCTGTCACAGCGGCGAAATGGAGAAACCGACGACGGTTCAACAATGGCGCCGGATCAGTAACAGGCTTCATGGTCCGAACCTACGGGGCGACAGTGTTCGCATGGCCCGCCGCGAATAGCTGATCGACCGCCCGATCGCAGCACTGCACCAGAGTGTCGACGGAAACACCTCTCCACTGAGCCAGAAGGGCCAGGCCACCAGCACCGACTCCTTCTTTTACATAGCCCAGCTCGAAGTCGCGGAGTCGGGAGTGGCGGCTTGCAGAGAACCGCAGACCAGAGGCATAAGCCTGCAGTGAAACGGAGTAGTGCTGCTCGAGGTTGCAGAGCAGTGTCACCAGGGAAGAAGCAGGCGTTGCAGCCTGCAAACGCTCCGTGGCAAGCCAAGCGGTGGTGCCGATCACAACCCGATCGCAGAGCTGCTGACGACGGTCTGCTGAAACCGCGTGAAGTGCCAGCGCAAGCACCGCAGCCATCTGACTACCACCGGCGAGCAGTACGGGCTGATCCGTATCGAGCACCCCGATCAACAGCCCTGTGGCGAGGACCTGAAAAGGATCACCCACGGCCGCGAGCAACGCCTGTGCATCGATTTTTGATTGGCCAGACAAGTGAGACAGCCCCTCGCTGACCAGCTGCTGCTTAAGCGCCATGGGGGGATGCAGAGCACTGCCACTAACCAGTTTCTGCACATGCAATCCCAGCCCCGTCAACACGGCCAGGGCTGTGGTGGTGCCACCAGGCACACATTCCGCCAGCACCAGCGGCCGACGCAGTCGTCGCCCCAGACGCCGTCCGCGATCCAACAGCTTCTGCACTCGTTTGGTCTCCATCGCACAGCCACTGGAGACGCACTCAGCAGCTCCGGAACATGGATCTTCAAAGCGGAGATGAGGGAACTGCGGTGGCAGCGGCAATCCCAGGGCAGCGACCTGAGGAACCAGGCCGAGCTGGTCGCACACCACCCAGCTGATCAAGGCTGGTGAAACCCCTGCCGGCAAAGGTGGCAGGCACCAAAGCGGAGGAACGGATGGACCGTTGAGCAGCAGTTCCGCATCTGCGAGAGCCGTGGTGCGGCGTGCAGCTGGTGTGCAGCCCGCCGCAGAGATTCCCTGTTGTTCAGCGGTCCTTGTGGACCCGAGCACCAGCAGCAGATCGGGAAGCGGTTGAAGAGGGTCAGACCAGATGCCAGCAAAGCGTGTTCCATCTGCCGTCGCCGGCGAACCGGTCAGACGACACACCCCGAATGGAGGATCAGAGAGGGTCGAGTGCGACCAGTCCATGAAGCAGCGGGGGAGGGTCCGGGACGGGGGCCTGCAGTCGGGGGAAAATCCAGTAAGCCAGCGCATGGAGAGCAAGCACGTAAACCAGCTGCTGGATGAGCACAAGAGCCAGCGCCATCATCTGAACCAGCAGCAGATCAGGCGCAAGTGGCAATTGCAGCAGTTCCAGCAACCTGTCCAGAAGGCCTGCACCGGCACGGGTGATGATCACCCAGAGGTTTTCACCCACCAACAGCGAGAGAGCAACAACCCTGACAAGAAAACCAGCAGCGCCGATCAGCAAGCCAATCCCCCAGCTCAGCCACCAGCTGCAGCGATGCAGCCAGCACCAGCCGAGCCATACGGACAGCAATCCATAAGGGAACAGCATCAAGGGTCCGCGGACCGGCCCCATCAAGGCGATCAGCAGAAGAATCGCCACCGCCAGTCCCTCGACCCCGGCACGCGCACCCCGACGAACCGCCAACAAGGCGAGTGGCAGAGGCAGGGCAAGACGGAACAGAGCTCCACCGACTGGGAGGTAGTAAAGAGCCAGCCAGATCAAGGCAGCCGCAGCCGCTAGATAGGAGGATTCCATCATGCGCAAGGCCTGGCGATGGCTGAGAACTGGTCGCATCAGGAAGCAGGCTTCGCCTCAAGGTTGGAAGGCTGATTCAGATCGCTGACAGGCACCTTTTCGATGGTCTCCACCTCGAAGCCGATGCCAGCACGTCTGAGAGCCTCGGTGACCCCCTCCGCAGGAGCCGCTGGATCCGCTGCTGAGAGGCGAATCATGATGCGATAAGGCAAGGTACGCTCCGGAGTGGATCTCGGCTCAGAGTTATCGGTCGAGTCCTCAACTTCGTTGACTCTGGCTTTGGGCTTTTTGTTGTCGTTGTCGTTGTCGTTGTCGTTGGCCTGGTCCTCCTCCTTTTCAGCAACCACGCTGGAATCTGAAACGCTGGAATCTGCAGTGCGTGCATCTGCATCGTTGTCGTCCGAAACGTCGTCGTCTGGATCCGCCTGGGTGACTGCTGGACTGACCTCCCCTGCCTGAGAGTCAAAGCTTTCTGACAGCCGCTGGCCGAATGGTGTGCCATCACAGGCCTGCAGCAGCATCAGAAAGGGCAGCAACAACCGAACAAATAGCCTGATGCCCATCAGGAGTCGGCGGGGCGAATCACGCGCACTGCACTGGCACGCAAGCGACCTGACTTCGTCGTGGCAGGAGGCTTCTTGGTTGCGGGCTTTTTGGCTGCAGCTTTTTTGGCTGCAGGTTTTTTCGTGGTGGAAGCCTTTCGGCCTCCCTTTTTGCTAGCGGCCTTAGCATCCAGCAGCTCCACAGCTTGCTCAAGGGTGATGTCATCCGCTCCCTTTCCCTCCGGAAGCGAAGCATTGACCTTGCCCTGCTTCACATAAAGACCGTAGGGGCCGTCATAGACCTGCACGGACTCATCACTGCCCTCGGGCTTGCCGAGATCCTTGAGCGCGGTCCGACCGCCTCGACCACGTTTGGGCATGGCCAGCAGCTCAAGAGCACGGGTGAGTCCCACAGCCAGGACATCGTCATCGCCCTTCAGCGAGCGGTAGTCCTTCTCACTCTTGCCCTTGTCCCAAACCACATAGGGGCCAAAACGACCTAGTCCTGCCTGGACCCTGCCACCGTCAGGGTGCTCTCCCAGCAGCCTGGGCAGGCGCAGCAGTCCCAGCGCATCATCAAGGCTGAGGTCTTCGGGCTTCACTCCCTTGGGCAGTGATGCGCGCTTGGGCTTGGGGTTCTCATCACTGACCTGTCCACGCTGCACGTAGGGCCCGTATTGACCGAACAACAGATAGACGAGATCCCCAGTTTCCGGATCTTCACCTAAAGCCTCAGGCCCATCAGCCTTTTGCTTGAGAATGAGCTCGGCCTGGTCGTGATCAAGATCGGCGGGGGTGATCTCACGTGGAAGAGTGGCCTTGATCAGCTCCTCCTCACCGTCGTCACCGACACGTTTGGCTTCGAGATAGGCACCAAAGCGGCCGATTCTGACCACACAGGGAAGGCCCTCGAGGTCGATCGTGCGCGAGGCACCGGGGTCGATGTCGCCCTCCCTCAGGTGCACCTGGGACTCCAGCCCCTCGTTGCCCTTGTAGAAGCTTTCCAGGTAAGGCAACCACTGAACCTTCCCGTGAGAGATCTCATCAAGGGTGTTCTCCATCCTGGCGGTAAAGGAGGTGTCAACCAGGTCGGGGAAGTGCTCCTCGAGCAGAGCAGTCACCGCAAAGGCTGTGAAACTGGGCGTGAGTGAATTGTTTTGGAGCGCGGCATAGCCGCGATCAACGATCGTTCCAATGATCGAGGCATAGGTGGAGGGCCTGCCGATCCCCTCCTTCTCGAGCATCTTGACCAGGGAGGCTTCCGAGAAACGTGCTGGGGGCTGGGTCTGGTGACCAAGAGCCTCAATGTCTTTCAGCTTGGGAGAATCTCCCTGCTTGAGGGCTGGCAGCAACACTTCCTGGCCTTCCAGGGCCGCATCTGGATCATCACTGCCCTCCACGTAGGCACGGAAGAAGCCAGGAAAATCAATGCGCTTTCCACTAGCACGGAACACTGCATCAGCCGCACTCAGATCAACGGACAGCATGGTGAGGCGGGCCTCAGCCATTTGGCTGGCGACGGTGCGCTTCCAGATCAGCTCATAGAGAGCAAGGTCCCTACCGTCGAGACCTGTCTCCTGTGGAGCACGAAAACTCTCCCCGGCAGGACGAATCGCTTCATGGGCCTCCTGTGCATTTCGGGCCTTGGTGCTGAACTGCCTGGCTCCCTTGCTCAGATAGTCCTTGCCGTAACGCGATTCCACACAGCTGCGGGCAGCGCTAATCGCCTGATCAGAGAGATGCACCGAATCGGTGCGCATGTAGGTGATGAAACCACGCTCATAAAGACCCTGAGCGCAACGCATGGTTTCCCTGGCAGAAAGCCGAAGCTTGCGGTTCGACTCCTGCTGCAGGGTGCTGGTGGTGAACGGCGGAACGGGCCGGCGCACCGTGGGTTTTTCCTCCACGGACGTGACGCTCCATGCCACCGACTTAACCGTTTCTGAGAGGGTCAGGGCATCGCTTTCACTCAGAAGGCGGACCTTGCTCCCGGCCTTGAGCTCGCCAGTGTTTTCATCAAAGTCATTGCCTGTGGCAATGCGCTGCCCCTCAAGGTGAGTGAGCTTGGCGTCAAAACAACTGCCGGTCTGCTCTAGAGCGGCCTTGAGGTCCCAGTAGCTGCCGCTGCGGAATGCCCGACGAGCGCGTTCCCGTTGCACCAGCAAACGCACAGCCACAGACTGCACGCGACCTGCGGACAGGCCCCAGGCCACTTTCTTCCACAACAGCGGCGACAAGGTATATCCCACCAGACGATCCAGGATTCGCCTGGTCTCCTGGGCATGCACCAGTTCCATGTCCAGCTCACGGGTCTGGTCAAGAGCCCGCCCAATCGCTTCCTTGGTGATCTCGTGAAACACCATTCGTTTCACAGGAACCTTTGGCGCCAGGAGCTGCAACAAATGCCAGCTGATGCTTTCACCTTCTCGGTCTTCATCAGTCGCCAACAAAAGTTGGTCAGCACCTTTGAGGGCGTCCTTCAGCTCTTTGACCGTTTTTTTCTTGTCCTTTGGCACCACATAAAGGGGCTCGAAGTCGGACTCAGTGTTCACTCCAAGGTTGGCCCACTTCTGGCCCTTTTGCGCCGCGGGAATCTCACTGGCGTTGTTCGGGAGATCACGCACATGCCCCATGGAGGCTTCCACCCGGAAGTCCTTGGGAAGGAATCCACGGATGGTGCGGGCCTTGGTGGGGCTCTCAACGATGACCAGGGTGTGCGCCAAAGGAGGGCAAATAACCGTTCCCTTCTTTATCGCACCGCCGAACCAGTTGCAGCTAATACGCGCGATGCCACAAGGAGGAACGGGAGCGCGGCTAAAGTCGCCCGAATCGCTTTGCCCTGCGCGCGCCATGCCCGAAATGGGTGCCTTACTTCTCGACACCCAGCCATTGGCAGCGCCGGGTGATCTTCTCAATCTTGCGCTGAACGCCGGTGCGATTGCCCCGGAAGGCGCAGTTCTGCTGGCGATGCTGGCCACCCTGCTGGTGGATTTGGCCGGCGAAAAAGTCTCTGTGCGCTGGGTTCCACCCATTTGTTACGCAGGTCTGGGAACAGCCCTGGTGTTGCTTGCCCTGCAGTGGAACGCTCCACTAGAGCCATCCTTCCTGGGCGCATTTCTCTCTGATCATCTAGCGATTGCCTTCCGGGCCGTCGTCGCCTGCTCAACGCTTCTGTCTTTGCTGATCAGCTGGAGGTATGCCGAACAGGGAGGAACCCCTGTGGGTGAATATGCCGCAATCCTTCTGGCAGCAACGCTTGGAGGCATGCTGCTCTGCGGTGCCACCGATCTGGTGAGCATTTTTGTGTCCCTGGAAACCCTGTCAGTCGCGAGTTACCTGCTCTCCGGCTACATGAAACGCGATGCGCGTAGTTCGGAAGCAGCTCTGAAATATTTGCTGGTGGGTTCCGCCGCAGCTGCGGTTTTTCTTTACGGCTCATCACTGCTGTATGGACTTAGCGGCTCCACCAGCCTTGAGGCGATCGGGCAGTCACTGCTGACTAGTCCCACACCTCTTGCTGCTTTGGCACTGGTATTTGTGCTGGCAACAGTGGCGTTCAAGATCGCTGCAGTGCCCTTTCACCAGTGGACGCCAGACGTTTATGAAGGATCTCCAACCCCGGTGGTTGCCTTCCTGTCAGTGGGTTCGAAAGCCGCCGGTTTCGCCCTAGCTCTACGCATCCTGGTGGGCTGTTTCGGCAGTTTCGACACACAGTGGAAGCTGCTGTTCACCGTTCTCGCGGTGCTCAGTATGACCCTCGGCAATGTCGTTGCGCTCGCCCAGACCTCGATGAAACGGATGCTGGCCTATAGCTCCATCGGTCAGGCCGGCTTCGTGATGATCGGCCTGGTGTGCGGCACCGAGGACGGTTTCGCGGCCATGGTCCTCTACATGGCCGCCTACCTGTTCATGAACCTGGGGGCGTTTGCCTGCATCATCCTGTTCTCGATTCGCACCGGCAGTGATCGCATCTCCGATTACGCCGGTCTTTATCAGAAGGATCCCCTAATCACACTTGGGCTCAGTCTCTGCTTGCTGTCACTTGGTGGCATTCCACCAATGCTTGGGTTCTTCGGCAAGATCTATCTCTTCTTTGCGGGCTGGGCCGATCACCAGTATCTGCTGGTGGTGGTGGGACTGATCACTTCAGTGGTGTCGATCTACTACTACATCGGCGTAATCAAGATGATGGTGGTCAAGGAGCCTCAGGAAGCCTCCGATGCAGTGAAGTCCTATCCGCCGATCCAGTGGAATACCCTGGGACTCCCTCCACTCCGCGTTGCCCTGGTGACCTGCGTGGTGGTTACAGCTGTTGGTGGAATCCTCTCCAATCCCCTCTTCCAGTGGGCCAGTGATGCGGTAGCTGGAACCCCGATCCTGCAACAGGCGATCGCGAACGCCTCCGGAGCCACCCTTGGCTGACCAAGTGACGTGTCAACGCTCACCCGTCGCTGAATTGCGCGGAGTCGACAAGATCTATGGAACTGGCGCTGGCCTTGTTAGGGCGCTCGATCAACTTGATCTGACCGTGCGGAAAGGCGATTACCTCGCCGTCATGGGTGCAAGCGGCTCTGGCAAAAGCACTGCAATGAACATTCTGGGCTGCCTCGACCGCCCCAGCAGCGGCTCCTATCACCTCAATGGAAGTGCCGTGGAAGAGCTTGATGACGATGCCCTGGCCGATCTACGCAACCAGCAGCTGGGTTTTGTGTTTCAGCAATTCCATCTGCTGCCCCACGCGACGGCTCTCGAGAACGTGATGCTGCCGATGATCTATGCAGGGCTCTCACCCCAGCAGAGACGGGACAAGGCCAGAGATGCACTGGACCGCGTAGGGCTTGGGGAAAGGATGCAGAACAAGCCGAATCAGCTTTCCGGCGGTCAACAGCAAAGAGTCGCCATTGCCAGGGCCATCATCAACCAGCCTGCTCTTCTCCTGGCTGATGAACCCACCGGTGCCCTCGACTCACGCACCACGGATGACGTGTTGAATCTGTTCGATGCCTTGCACGACCAGGGCATCACGCTGGTGCTGGTCACCCATGAAGATGACGTAGCGGCGCGTGCTGAACGGGTGGCTCATTTCCGCGACGGCCGTGTCGAACGCTGGGATGGACGCACCCACGACTCCTAGCCGTTCTGAGATAGCTGATTAGGGTGGTCCGTGGGTGAACTGGATTACATGGTCTCCTCCGCCACTCCGAAGACGAGGCTCCTACTGGTAGACGACGAGGCTCGCCTCACGGAACTCCTGAAGATGGAACTGGAGGTTGAAGGGTATGAAGTTGATGTGGCCGCGGATGGTGCGACTGGTCTGATCCGAGCCCGCACGGATCCATCCCCAGACCTCATTGTTCTGGATTGGAATCTTCCTGATTTCAGTGGCGTGGACATCTGCCAGAGAATCCGCAGTAGCGCCATCACCACACCGATCCTGATGCTCACCGGCCACGACGACGTCGCTGATCGTGTGACGGCTCTGGATGCTGGAGTTGACGACTATCTGGTGAAGCCTTTTTCAATCGAAGAACTGATGGCACGACTGCGGGCTATGCAGAGACGTGCCAGCACATTCTCTGGTGCAGCTGGCGATGGACAACATCCTGAAACGCTCCAGGTCGGAGATCTGGTGATGAACACGAGCACAAGAGATGTGAGCCGGTCAGGCCAGTTGATTCAGTTATCCGTAAAGGAATACGAATTGCTCAATTTCCTGATGCGTGGTCAGGGGAAAGTGCTTGAACGTTCCGAAATCATGCACGGAGTCTGGGGTGAGAACTTTTACGGTGATGACAATCTGCTCGATGTTTACATCCGCTACCTACGTCAGAAGATCGAATCAAGTGAGCGTCCTGCATTAATCCACACCGTGAGAGGTGTGGGTTTCATCTTGCGAGAAGAGCGTCAGCTTGAGACCTCATGAGTCCTGTGAACGCTCGAGACTGGTCATCAGCTGCCCCACAAGCAGCGACACGGCGTCTGCACCGGAAGCAGTGAGCGGGTTGAGGTCAAGATCGCCAGGATCGACAGCCACCCAGCCACCGGCCTCAGGCTTACGCAGTTCAAAATGCAGATGCGGTCCTGTACTAAGCCCCGTACTGCCAACACGGCCGATCACTTCACCCTGACGAACCTTCTGGCCGGACTTCACGTAAATCTCTGAAAGATGTCCATACAGGGTCCGACGTGTGGGCTGGGCATGATCCAGCTCCACAGCAATGCCATAACCACCCGCGAGACCGCTGCTCAGGACCGTGCCAGACAACGCAGCGACCACTGGGGTCCCTTCAGGGGCAGCCAGGTCCTTGCCGGCATGCATCAGCCATCTGCCGATGATCGGATGGATCCGCCAGCCGAATTCACTGGTGGTGATGGCTGAACCGATGATCGGGAACAGCAGCTTGCGATCACCGTTGCCAGAGATCGACGCGGGCCTGGGTGAAACCGCAAACACCGTCTCCAGACGGAACGTGGCAGAGGAGCCTGCCAGCAAAGCTTTCACCGGTACTGAGATCGGAGGAAGCGGTGTGCCATCAAAGCCGCGTCTGGACAACCCGGTGAGCGTTTCGTCACGACCTTTCCAGACAACGCGTGGTTGCAGACGGGAACTACGGCGGCGCACCGCCACACCACTGCTGCATTCTTGCTGCGAGAGCGCACCGCTGCGGCAGGCCTTCTGGAACGCCGGAACATCGATGGGTCGGGCCTGTTCCCCCGTTTCAAGCTGCCGACGCTCGAGCGGTGTGATGACGCGATTTCGTTCGAGGGACTCCAGCGAACGATCGAAGGTCAGCGGCGGTGGTAGCGGCTTGAGCTCAGGAGGATTCACTGGCCCCTGCAGGGCAGGGATGGACAGCAGAACCGATGCGGCAAGCCAACGCAGAACCAACGGATCAAGACGGTCTCATCGAACGAGACTTTAGAGATCCTGTTCAGGACTGTCAGTCCAACGGGTCCAGCTGGTCCTCCGGGTCCCCTGCTCCAAAAGCAGACGTCCGTCCATGCCAATGCCTCGCACTTGCCAGGCCTCTCCCGTGGCTGGATCAGCAACCGATTCAGCCCAGAGACGCTGCTCGGCCTGACGGACCACCATGCAAGGCTCAAGCGCCAACTCGCGGGCGCGGTCGAGTGCTCGCAGCACGGCTGCCTGCCAGATCCTCAGCCGACATCGCCCTGAAGAAAGAAGTTGCCGAAGGGAAACCGCACTTGGGGGCACAGGATTATTCACGTTGAGCCCGACCCCGATCCTGGCTAGTCGGACCCGGCTGCCGCGGAAGACCAGGGTGGGCAGCACACCGGCCAGTTTGCGGGAATCAATCATCAGATCATTGGGCCACTTGATAGACACCCGCAGGCCAGTGGACTCGACCTGCTCCGCCAAAGCAAGAGCCACTGTGAGACCAAACAAGCCCGTTGAGCATTGCTGCTGAGGCCAGGGAAGAGCCGCGCTCAACCAGACACCACCCATCGGTGCCATCCAGCGGCGTCCGTACTGTCCATGGCCACGGATCTGATGATCAGCCAACACAGCGCGTGAATGGAGGTCACACCAGGGCTGTTGCACAAGCCATTGAGACAGCTCGGTCTCAGTGCTGGCACAGACGCCCAACCGCCTCAGCCACCAGGAGTCATGACCATGGCGCCGCAGATCATGCAGCAATAGCCCCCGGCCCGTCCGCACAAAGGTCAATGGCGCTTCTCCCACCAGGGCTGTAGGCGGGTGACAGCGTTCTCCAGATCCTTGACAGGACGGACAAGAGCCAGCCGCAACCAACCGCGACCCGCATCACCAAAGCCGGAACCGGGGGTCAGCGCCACGCCGCAGTGATCCAACAACTCAGCCGCAAGTTGTTCATCGCTCCAGCCCCTGGCACTCGCCCATTCCGGAATAGGCATCCAGAGGTAGAGGGCCATGGATGGAATTGGCACGGTCCAGCCAAGATCAGCCAAGGCCTGTCGCATGCGGTCGCGGCGCTGGCGATAAACAGGCAGGAGACGTGATGGCCAGTCGGCATGTTGATCCAGCGCCACCACCGCGCCCCGCTGAAGCGCCTGGCACTGATTGAAGTCAACGACACCTTTGAGCTGGCGCAACGCATGGATCAACGGGGCAGCCCCCACCGCAAACGCCAATCGGAATCCTCCGAGACACCATCCCTTGGACAAAGAGAAGAATTCGATTCCTCGCTCACGCCAGTGGGGACAGCGCAGCAGTGATGGGGCATCGCCCTCCAGCGCCAGATCCACATAAGGGTTGTCGTGGGCCAGCACCAGATCGTGTTGAACCGATCGGTGCATGGCCTCATCCAGCCAGGCCTGCTCTCCAGTGCGGGCGGTGGGGTTATGAGGAAAACCGAGCACCATCAAACCCAACTGCTGCCATTGGTCTGAAGAGAGCGCGTCGAAGTCTGGAGCCCAGTCCCGCTCAGCCGTCAGTGGAAGGGTGTGAATGTCGGCATCCGCCAGTTCTAGGCCACCCCGGTGAGAGGGGTAGGAGGGGTCAAGAATCAGAGCCGAATCGCCGGGATCAAGAACTGCGAGAGGCAGATGAGCTGTACCTTCCTGCGATCCCACCAGCAGCAGCACTTCGGTCTCGGCGTCCACTTGAACCCCGAAGCGCTGCTGACACCATGAGGCAGCAGCACTCCTGAACGATTGCGTCCCTGCATGAAGGCAGTACGAGGAGCTAGAGGAATGCTGAAGCACCTCGGCCATGGCTTCCACGGCAGCGACTGGTGGCGCCAAATCAGTGGAGCCGAGAGAAAGATCGATCAGAGCCTGGTGCTTCTGACGTTCACTGTCGACGTATGCCGATTTGCGCCTGTCATTGCGATCGAAGACGCCGCTGCCGAGTCTTGCGAGGCGATCAGAGGTGATCATCCAGAAAAGTCTGCAGTTGAAGGCGGGTGATCAAGGTCCCTGATCAGATCTTGTCGATGGAGCGGCGGAGCTCTTCAAGGTCATTGTCGACTTCCGAGACATTGACAGGCTTTACAGCATCAGCCTTGCCTTGTTCAGCTGCTGGAAGTGCAACGGCTTCCGGCCCACCCGCCAGTTGCTGACGAAGGGCAGCGAGATCATCATCAACATCATCACCACCCTCAAGGGCTGCAAACTGGCTCTCCAGATCGGCGCCTGCCAACTCAGCTGCTGCCTGACTGCTGGCTTCCATCGCCTGAACCTTGTCCTCCATCCGCTCAAAAGCGGCCATGGCGGAATTGCTGCCCATATTTCCCACTGCACTCTGGAGCTGCTGCTGAGCCTTGGCCGCCTGGGCCCTGGCCTTGAGCATGTCCTTCTTGGTCCGCGCCTCGGCGATCTTGCCTTCGAGTGCCACAAGACTCTTCTTAAGAGTTTCCACCTGGGCGTCCTGACCCTGCACCTGCTTGGCCAGAGCGGCAGAGGTCTCCTGGAATGTTTTCCGCCGGGTAAGTGCCTCTCGGGCCAAATCCTCTTCGTTCTTCTTGAGAGCGAGCTCCGCCCGTTCGTACCAGGTGCGCGCCTGGGATTCAGCTTGATCCGCCTGATTGCGAAGGCGCTTCTGACTGGCGATCGCCATGGCGACAGCCTGGCGAAGCTTCACCAGATCCTCCTGCATATCCGCAACGGATTGGTCGAGAATCTTGACGGGATCCTCGGCCTTGCTCACGAGATCGTTGACGTTGGCGCGCAGCAGTCGGCTGAGCCTGTCGAAGAAACCCATGGATCGGGGCGAGCAGCAATTCGAGCGTAGCGAGCAAATCAAGAGCACTTGCCTAAGGTCGATTCAAAAATCGGCAATTGGCATGGGTCGGGCCCCGAAATCGCAGCGGCGCCGCTTCGGGAAAGGAGAAGTGCTGTTGCCTCCTGAACCGGCACCCGTTCAACCGATTAGCGATTGTCTGGAGGCTCTTAAACGCAATTGGAGACAGGAGGGTTCACTGGCTGCGCTCTGGCAGGACTGGCCGAAACTGGCCGGCGATCCCCTCTCCAGCCATTGCCAACCACTGGCGCTGCGGAGCGGAACGCTGATCGTGGGGGCCAAATATCCCCAGTGGCGCCAGGCCTTGCTTTACAGCAAACCACAGCTGCTCGCAGCCATTCGTGCGGCAGGCCATCCAGTACGCGATCTGCGGATTCAGCAACACCATCCATCAGCGCGGGAGGTGGGCACAGATCCCCTCGAGGAATGGAAACAACACCCAAGTCGCATTGATGTGCATGGCATCGCGGCATGTCCCCGTTGTGGAAGCCCCTCTCCCCTGGGAGAAATGGCGCAGTGGGGGCATTGCAGCTTCTGCCGCCGCATCCAACTGAGTGAATTATCGACGCAGGGTGATCGCGATCAGTAACGCTCAGGTCGCGGTTTCTTCCAGGTGAGAACCACACCTTCATCGCGCAGATCAGCAGCACGCTGCTCAAGCCGTGATCTGTCCAGCCGCCACAACTCGTAAATGCCTGCGCTGGCCAGCTTCTGAGGTTGGAGACCCTGCCAGTGCTGCTTGGCTGCCGTTCCACGATTAATGACGACAAGCACCGAGGGGGAAGCGTCGACCTCGGTAGTGGGCAAACCCTGGAAACCTTGTCGCTGCTCATAGCTGAGACGATCAGCGAGGTTGGCGAGAGCTGCCCTTGACTGGCCTTCGTAGACCACCACCTGATCCGTGTAGAAGTGAAGTGAAGGCTTGAGCACGCCGATCATCGCCAGGGGTTCTCCTGGACGGCGTTGCGCCACAACCTGATTGGCGACCTGCCGCACCGGCAGCTGACGGACGCGATCGCCAAGCTGGATCATCGGCACGAGGGCAATGAGCTGAAACAGCACCATCGGTCCCTGCCAGGCCAGCAGTCGTCCGGGCACAGAGCCCCACAAACTCCAAGTTCCAAGCAGAACAGCAACGATGAAACACACTGCAGCTCTGATCACCAAACCACTGGCCATCAGCTCAGCCGGAAGGGTCGGCATCTCCGGATCCTGAATCAGAGGAATCCAGAGGGGCGAGGCCAGCAGGCCAGCCGCCAGGATCGCTGTGAGAAGCGCAGTTGAACCCCAGGCGATCAGCAACCCTCTGCGTCGCTGTAGAGACGGGGCAAGGGCTGTAGAGGCAATCAGCAAGGCTGCGGCCGGTGTAGCTGGCAGCCAATAGCTGGGCAACTTGGTCGCCGCTGCGGTGAACAGCAGAAACACTGCCAACAGCCAGCAGCCAGCGAAAGGGCCCAAGCTGTCGCGAGCCGGAATGCGCTGGAAGGAAGCACCTCCCACGAAATCGGCAATCACCCTCCCCAATCCGAAAAAGAGCAGCGGAGTGAAGGGGAATGACGCCACCACTAACACAGGTCCGAAAAACCACCAGGGCTGCAGATGGTCGTTCACCACGCTGGTAAGGCGCTGAAGATTGTGATATCCGAAAAAGCTGTCCCAAAAAGGCTGCCCCTCCACCAGCAGCTCTGCTGCATACCAGGGAAGACTGATCAAGCCTGTAATCAGGAGTCCTTGCAAAGGCCTCAGAGAACTCCACAGACCTAACAGATCCCGGCGAATCACAGCGAACAGCACCAAAGTGATCCCTGTGAGAACCACCGCCACTGGGCCTTTCGTCAAGACGGCGAAAGCCAGAACGATCCAGGCCAGCCACCAACGTCGACCCGATCCACTCACATAGCAGCGCCATTGGCAGAGCAGGCTGAGAGCGAGCGTCCCCGTCAGGAGCGAATCACTAACAGCGGTCCTGCTCCAGATCAGCACGAGTGGGGACAGGGCGAACGCAAGCGCTGCGGCGATGGCCGTCCGACGGGGATAGGAATCGCCCTGCAATGGGTGGCGCAGCAGGGTGTCCCCCAGAGCGAGCATGGTCAACACCGAGGCCAGGGCAGAGGGCAGCCGAGCCGCCCACGTACCGAGCGGGTCCCAGACGTTTCCGGCCGGCAGGGCATATCCCAGCCCCATCAGCCAATACACCAGTGGTGGTTTGTCGAACCGGGGCAGCCCGTTGACCCTTGGCGTGAGCCAGTCACCGGTCTCCGCCATGGCACGGCCCGACGCCGCGAATAAAGGAGGCGTTTCGTCAACGAGACCGGTATTACCGAGCTGCCAGCAGAAGATCGCCAGTGCCAACACCAGGATGAGCAGCATTCCACGCCGACGCTGGCGAGCGGTTGGACGAACGACTGAAGGAGTCGGTGCTGATGAATCCGCTGTCATCAGGAGATGGTGCCATCCACTGGTGTCAGCCCCCTGCGGATCCAGGCTTCAACTCGAGCTGCCAATCCTTCTTGACTCGCGCAACGCTCCACCCAACGACGGCAGGCACGACGGTCGATGGCCGACACCTGAAGTGTTGCTTTTGCAAGGGCTTCACGATCATCGGCGGCTACCAGCCAACCGGTTTCACCGTCTTGAATGATCTCTCCAGGGCCGCCACGGTTGTAGGCGATCACTGGCACACCACAAGCCAAAGCCTCAACGACAACATTGCCGTAGGCCTCATTCCACTTGGGCGTGTTGAGCAGCGCTCTGCAACCTCCAAGCTCGCGCTGCAGCTCAGCTGTGGGCTTGAAGCCGCACCATTCAACCGTGCCCGCTGGAACGGCACTCTCGACCCGCTTCGCATAGGCAGCGTCCTCCACCAGCCCCCAAACGCGCAGTGTCTCGCCAAGCTGGGCCGCAACCGACGCCGCATCCTCAAGCCCCTTTTCGGGGGCCACACGTCCAGCCCAGCCCAACGGACCACCCGTTGTGAGCTGCAGCTCATAACGGGAGAGATCGAAACCGTTACCGACCACCTCAGGGGGCCTAACCAGGGCGAAGTCGTCGGCCTGACGCCGGGTGTGAAACGCAAGGCGGCGCTGATCCCATCGGGCCAAATCAGCCACCGCACCGTCCATCACCGCAGACACGGACCCCATACTCACGAGGTGAAAAATGTTTGGGGCCACGTGGGGAGTGAGCCATAGCGGCAGCCAGTCGTATCCGAAATTGAGTAGAGCATCGGCATCGCTGCCCAGCCCCAAGGCGCGATCCCAGAGACGAGGCAGCACAGCATCTCTGGGAATCCGCATCGGTGCGTTCCGATCCGCATGCTGCCAACTCGGCTGATCAACCCCCGGGACGGTGTGAAGTGTCACTGTGCCGTCTGTCACCGGTGAACAGGAACCCTCCGGGGCAACAAGATGCAGGCGATGCCCACGCTGGACCAGGCCCTTCAGCAACGAAGCAAGCGTGAGCTCAACCCCGCCGCCCCTGCCAGTTCCGAGTTGTCCTACGGGTGTGCTTACTAGCACCAGAGTCAGAGGACGATCATTCATGCCTTCAGGTCTCCGGGAGGCGCGATCGAGGCTGAAAGCCAGGGCTCCCAGAGACGCTGTCGTTGACTCACCAACAGCACTGAGATCAGCACCAGCAGCACCGCCAACCATTGCAGGGTGTTAAGCCGTTCCCCCAACAACACTCCCCCGGAGGCAAGCGCAAACACCGGTGTGAGAAATCCAAGCGTGCTGAAACCGGTGAGATCCTCCCGGTTGGCGAACCAGAAAAAGAGGGAATAGGCCAGAGCACTGCCTAAAAGCGAGGCGTAGGCCATCTGAGCCCAGTCGAAGGCCGACCAGGGTGGGATCAGCTCAGTGCTGGCATCGAGACCATGCCAAGCGAGCAAAGGTAATCCACCCAGAACCATGTGCCACCCAGTGACCGCCACGGGATCACTGTTTCTGCACGCAAAGCGACAGAGCACGGTGCCCAGGGCCATCGCCAAGGCCGCCAGCAGCATCCAGCCCGTGCCGTCCTGCCATCCAGCCTGCAGATCGGAGAGATCAGCCTGCAACCACCAGTGCTGAAGTAGAGGTGCCGGAACCCCCAAACAAACGATTCCGGACAGTCCGAGCACAAGACCAACCCAGCCGATCGGATTGATCGATTCGGCGAACAGCCAGCGTGCGAGCAGAGCCACGATCAGGGGCTGCGAATCAATCAGAACCGATCCAAGGCCTGCACCAGTGCCCTGCAGTCCCTTGGCGAGAAAAAACTGAAAAAGAATCGCATCGACGAGGGTGAAAACCAGAAACCAGCCGCGATCAGCAGGATTAATGGACAGCGGCCTCCCCAGGAAGGGAACGGCGATCAGCAGCACGATCCCAGCAGGGAGCAGGCGAAGACAGGCCACCAGCGGAGCCCCACCAGATTCCACCAGAGGGGCCATGGCCGCCATTGCAGTCCCCCATAGAGCGAAGGGCAACACCATCAGCAGCCCGCGCTGCAGCGTCGTCATGGAAGAAGGCCGATAGGGTCCTTTTTAAGATCCGGCGAGTTGAACGGAGGATCATGGGGTGGCTTTGGCGCCGCAAGTCCAAACGCCGCATGGCGCGCATCGTGATTGAAGGCGCGATCAGTGGCTCGACAAGACGCAGGGTGCTGAAGGCTCTGCGAGACGTCCAGGAGCGGGAATTCCCGGCACTCCTGCTGCGCATCGATAGTCCAGGAGGAACGGTCGGCGACAGCCAGGAAATCCATGCTGCGCTGCTGCGCCTGCGCGAAAAAGGCTGCAAGGTAGTGGCAAGCTTCGGGAACATTTCCGCTTCAGGAGGTGTCTATGTCGGCGTGGCAGCTGATTCGATCGTGGCCAATCCCGGCACGATCACTGGTTCGATCGGTGTCATTCTGCGGGGCAACAACCTCTCGGAATTGCTGGCGAAAGTCGGTGTGCGCTTCGAAACCGTTAAGAGTGGTGCCTACAAGGACATTCTTTCCCCCGACCGGGCTCTGAGTCCTGAGGAACGTGAACTGCTCCAGAGCTTGATTGACAGCAGTTACGACCAATTCGTCACTGCCGTTGCCGACGGCCGTGGAATGGACAAAGACAAGGTTCGGACCTTCGCTGATGGACGGGTGTTCAGTGGTGCACAAGCCAAGGATCTGGGCCTTGTGGATGAGCTAGGGGATGAGGAACAGGCTCGATTGGTGGCAGCCCGCTTAGCTGAGCTTGATGAGGAGCGCTGTCGTCCTGTGACCCTCGGCAAACCTCGCAAACGCCTCCTGCAAAGCCTGCCTGGATCCAGCCTTCTGCTGCGACTCGATCAGTTGCTGACCACGGAACTTGAGCTGAGCGGCCAGCCTCTCTGGATGCACAGACCATGACAGCCCCTCGGCTGCTGCGAGGCCTGCGCGGTGCCACCACCTGCGCTGACAACAGCACCCATGCCATCCATGAGGCTGTCACCGAGCTGGTGGATGCACTGATGGACCAGAACGCCCTGGATCCAGATCAGCTGGTCTCGGTGACGTTCTCCGTGACAGCCGATCTGGACGCCAGCTTTCCCGCAGCGACGGCACGCCACCGCTCAGGCTGGGAAGAAGTGGCCCTTCTGGATGTCCAACAGATGGCCGTGCAGGGAGATCTTGCCCGTTGCATCCGTCTGTTGGCACACGCCTGGCTTCCATACGATCGATCGCTTCACCATCCCTACCTAAGGGGAGCATCAAGGCTGCGCCCGGACCGATCTAGTCACAACTGACAGATCAGGGGCCGACCCCCAAAGCACCTGGGTTCGTGAGATTCTCACGACAATTCACCTACGACTCACGGCATCCGCGCCGACTGCTCCCAAATCACGATGAAAAGACATTGTTCTCTCACACCCCATCGCAGAGCAGGACTGGCAGCCTTGGTCGGTTGCGGAGTCATCGGCGCAGCGGCGGCGCTACCCCTCTCAACACCCCCCGCCGTTGCTCAGAACACACCGTCTCTGCTGGAATTCCGCTGGGATTCAGGAACTGGATATCGGAAGCTCTACTTCGTTCAGAGCAGCCAACGCCGGCGTGAGCGCTCGGAGTACTTCTTCATGCTGCGAAAGAAGGATCGCAAGACCGCGATCCTCAAATTGAGCATCACGGTGCCCAGCTATTTCAACGCGCGCATCCGTCCTAAGAATCTCTCTCTCTGCAAGATGTCGATGGGCGGAATGCTCTCAAGAAGCAAGTGCAAAGAGGTGCTGCCGGCGGTGTTCGAAGTGAATGAGAAACAGACAGCCATCGAGGTCTTCCCCGACACTCCGATTCCAACTGGTGGTACTTATGCCGTGGTCATGAATGTCTTCAATCCGAGCCAGGGGGGAATGTTCCAGTTCAATGCTCTGGCGCAGGCCCCCGGAGACGTTCCCGTGTCCGGCTACCTCGGCAGCTGGCTTGTGGATATCGACTAACCCCGGCTGATAAACTCGCTTCTTGACGAAAGGCCGGGTGCCGGAAAAATCTCATGACGAAACGAACCCTCGGAGGCACAAGTCGCAAGCGCAGACGCGTGTCCGGTTTCAGAGTGCGGATGCGCACTCACACGGGTCGTCGTGTGATCCGCAGCCGCCGCAAACGCGGTCGTTCACGCCTTTCCGTGTGAATCTTTCGGATTGCGGCGATGGTCCTGCCGGCATCCATGCGTCTGCGCGGCCATCGCTGTTTTGATCATCTGCATCGGAAAGGCAAGCGCTTCCACGGCAGCCTGATGGTGCTGAGGAAGGCCTCAGCCCACCATTCCCTGCTCAAATACCCTGCAACCACGTCGTCATCAGACACACCCTGCGCAGCTCGAACATGCCGTGTGGCTGTGGTGATCAGTAGCAAAGTCAGCAAGCGGGCCGTGATCAGGAATCGATTACGGCGGCGCTTGCACGACCATCTGCGTACAAGGTTCGAGCATGCTCCAGAACACGCCAGCGTCTGGATACTGGTCAGTTTGAAGCCCGGGGCAGCCACAGAGGATCACGACTTGCTGGAAGAATGCGACAGATTGCTTGAACAGGCGGGCCTGAAGCCATGACCAGCTCCATCAAGGAAAACACCTTTTACGAAGGAGGTCCTGCGAAAGGGGATCTCATCTTCAACATCCTTCTGGGCTTCACCCTGATTGCCCTGCCATTCACCGTGGGGGCCATCGTGCGGGCTCTTTGGCTGCGCTTTCGCATCACCAGTCGGAGAGTGTCCGTGAGCGGCGGATGGATGGGCAAGGACCGCAGCCAGGTGGTCTACAGCCAGATCCGTGAGGTGCGCTGTGTGCCCCGTGGCTTTGGCGCATGGGGCGACATGGTTCTTGTGCTTACGGATGGATCACGACTTGAGCTCCGTTCGATGCCGCGCTTCCGTGAGGTTGAGACCTACATCCAGGAACGCATCACGAGCAGGCCTGAATCCAATGGCTCAAGCAGTGACAGCATTCCAAGCAAAGGCTTCGCTGCCTAATCCTGTGCAGCAACGCAACGGCCTCGACGCTGTTGCACACTGGCATCACCCTTCACCGCCCATCGGAACGCCATCGTGATCGGTTACATCTCCGACAATCTGCTGCTGCCGATCCTGGATTTCTTCTATGGATTGGTGCCCAGCTACGGGCTCGCGATCGTGGCTCTCACGGTGGTGATCCGCCTGGCTCTGTTCCCGCTAAGCGCGGGATCCATCCGCAGCGCACGGCGCATGCGCATCGCCCAGCCTGTGATGCAGAAGCGGCAGGCTGAGATCAAGTCTCGCTTCGCCAGCAACCCTCAGAAACAGCAGGAAGAGCTGGGCAAATTGATGAAAGAGTTCGGCAGCCCCCTAGCCGGATGCTTGCCATTGTTGGTGCAGATGCCGATCCTGTTCGCGTTGTTCGCCACGCTGCGTGGATCACCATTTGCAGACGTTCCTTACACCCTCAATCTGAAAGTGCTGCCCGCCGAGCAGATCGCTGCGGTTGAGCCCAAACCATTTACCAGTGCAAGCCACTCGATCTTTGTCACTGAGACCGATCATGTCCCCGTGATCGCCAGCCTGCCCGGTGGGACCAAGCTCGGCACCGGTGAAAGCGTTCAGATCCAGCTTCAGACCAAAAGCGGTGAGGCTTTCGCGGAGGTCCTTAACGGTGTTGCAAACGGTAAGTCCTTCCTGCCTGCCTGGGCTGTGACCAAAGGGGAGTCGATTGTCTCCGTCTCCGAAGCCGGAGAGATCACAGCACTGGCTCCCGGTGATGCAACCGTTGAAGGCAAGATCCCCGGTTTGGCCGCCCGCAGTGGTTTCCTGTTCATCAAGGCTCTTGGACAGGTGGGCTTCTACACGGACGGTGCCGTGAATTGGGACATCGCCATCCTTGTTGGCTCCTTTGGCCTGAGCCTGTTCATTTCCCAGCTGCTGTCGGGTATGGGCATGCCAGCGAATCCGCAGCAATCCACAGCCAACAAGATCACCCCGGTGATGATCACTGGAATGTTCCTGTTCTTCCCACTGCCGGCCGGCGTTCTGCTTTACATGGTGATCGCCAACATCTTCCAGGCCCTGCAAACCTTCTTGCTGACCCGTGAAGCTTTACCAGACAATCTGCAAGCCATCCTGGACGACCAGCTCAAGCAGCAACCTGCCGCAGCCGCAGCCGGTGGAGTTCCAGGAAGCCGGTTACCTTTCGAGCCTAAGGGCGGCAACAAATGATTCCCGGCCTTGAGCCGGTACCGCTCAGGGAGCTACAAGCTCTGGGAACCTCCAGGGTCTGGTCTGTGGATGGTCAACTTGATGAGATGCCCAGCCTCACTCCCGTGCGAGGCACTCTTAGGGCTGAGCATCTTGGCAATCTTCTCGAGGTTGAAGGATCGTTGCAGACCATCGTCTGCCTTCGCTGCGACCGTTGCCTCGGGCACTTCAACCAACAGCTCAGCGCCATCTCCAAGGAACTGATCTGGCTGGGCCAGGAACCTAGCGATAGTCATCTCGCCGAAGCGGGACTGGACCCGGCTTCACCCGATGGCCTGATGGAGTGCCTGAACCCACGCGGCGATTTCGAACCGGAACGTTGGGTTTTTGAACAGCTGAGCCTGCAGATGTCGGTCGTCAATCACTGCGGAGAGCACTGCCCGGGGATGCCACAACAACCATCGGATATCTCCGTCATTGGCGGAGAGAAGAGGCAAACACCTGATCCTCGCTGGCAGGCCCTGAAGGATCTGCAGTCGTCGATGCACCGCAAAGAGACGAACCATGACTGATAACTGGATCGCACAACTGGACCTCTTAATTCGATCGGGCACACCGTTGATCTGGATCCGTAGCCATGAGGAGGAACGCGTGGAAACGCTGCTACGCCAGACATCGGAGCGGCTGCCCGATCGCACCCTGACCTGCTGGGATTTCGTGGGAGGTCTCAGCGGCGCCCTGGGCCAGGAACAACTGGGAGCTCGACAGCCGATGGCGGTGCTGCAGTGGCTGCAGGAGCGCTCCCCTTCCAGTCCGACCCTTCTGCTGCTCAAGGATGTGCACAGGTTCTGCGAGGACCCTGGAATCGCCCGCATGCTGCGCAACCTCGCCAGCCAGCTACGAACCACTCCACACACCTTGATCGTGACCTGCGGGCAGTGGACACCCCCCGCCGACCTGGACGAGGCGCTCACCCTGATGGACCTGCCTTTGCCCCAGGAGCAGGAATTACGAACACTGCTCGCCAACATTGCTAAAGCCAGCGGACGAGCCCTGGAGGCTGAAGTGCTTGAGGAACTCACCCATGCCTGCTGCGGCCTTAGCGAAACCAGGGTGAGGCATGTGGCCGCCAAAGCACTCGCACAACGTGGATCTCTCAGCCGCGAAGACTTGGTCGATGTGCTGGAAGAGAAACGGCTTTCCCTAGCCCGCAGCGAAGTGCTGGAGTTCTGCCGAACGGATGCGACGCCTGGTGACATCGGCGGGTTGGAAACGCTCAAGCATTGGCTTGATCAACGTCACAGGGCCTTCAACGATGATGCACGCCGCTTTGGACTTCCACTGCCTCGAGGGGTGCTCCTGGTGGGGCCTCAGGGCACCGGCAAGTCACTCACAGCCAGAGCAATCGCCCACAGCTGGTCGATGCCTCTTCTGAGACTTGACGTTGGCCGCCTCTTTTCCGGCCTAGTCGGAGCCAGTGAAGCCAGAACCCGCGACATGATTCAACGGGCGGAAGCGATGGCGCCCTGCGTTCTCTGGATCGATGAAATCGACAAGGGATTCGGCAACGACAGCCGCAGTGATGGCGGCACCAGTCAGCGAGTTCTGGCCACCGTGCTCACCTGGATGGCCGAGAAACGCTCTGCGGTGTTTGTGGTGGCCACGGCGAACGGTGTGGAGCGTTTACCTGCGGAGCTGCTGCGCAAGGGACGTTTTGATGAAATCTTCCTGCTGGATCTGCCTTCGAGAGATGAGCGACTGAGCATCCTCAGCCTTCACCTGCAGAGGCGGCGTCCTGGTCTCAATCTGCCGTTGTCAACCGTGGTCGATCGCACGGACGGCTACTCCGGCGCTGAATTGGAGCAAGTGGTGATCGAAGCGATGCACCTGGCATTCGCCGAAATCCGTGAACTCACGGAAAGCGACATGATCCTGGCGGCATCGCAGCTCGTCCCCCTGTCACGCACGGCAAGGGAGCAGATGGAAAGCCTTAAGCAATGGGCCAGTGCCGGGCGAGCCAGACCTGCATCATTGCGAGCCGTAACGAACCCTGACACGGCGTAACGATCCGCCCCTTCAACCTGGGACGAACCCAGTCAAGCTCCGTAAGTTCCAGTGACCACTGAAAGCCCGGAATTGAACCGTTCTCCCGAAATCACCACTCAATTGGCAGCTGCCTGCCTCGGAGCCGGGGTGATCACCACGGTGGCCGTCGCTCAGGGGCAGAACCCTCTCACCGCCTTAGGAATCACATTGTTCTCTGCTGTGGCGGCTGTGATGGTTGGGCAGGTTTTCTGACAGCAAACAGAGCGCTGACAGCGGACGCCTAGGCTGCCGGCGCGATCATCCGAACCCCTGTGCTCGATCAGCGTCTGGTGCGAGAGAACCCTGAGCTGATTGCTACTCAGCTGGGACGCAGGGGCCTGAATGTGGATCTCAGCTCCCTTCAGCAGATCGCTCAGCATCAAAGGGATCTCGAAGAAGAGCGCAGCACGCTTCAGGCGGAGGGAAACCGCATCGGCAAGGTCGTGGGGCAGAAGATCAAAGCCGGAGCCGATCCGAAGGGAGCAGAAGTCGCTGATCTGCGTCAGCAGGGCAACGCCATCAAGCAGAAGGTGTCAGCTCTCGAGGATGAAGAAAAGCAGATCGCCTCACGCTTGAAGGATCAGCTGCTCACATTTCCCAACCTGCCATCGGCCGACAGCCCCGATGGAAAAGATGAAAACGACAACATTGAGGTGCGCAGCTGGGGCGTCCCGCGCCAACAGGAGGGCCTTGACGAGCACTGGGCGATTGCTGACCGTCTTGGCCTGCTGGACAGTGAGCGATCAGTGCGCATTGCCCAGAGCCGATTCGTCACCCTGTTCGGCCAAGGCGCGCGACTAGAGCGCGCTCTGATCAACTTCATGCTCGACCTGCATGGCAGCAAGGGCTACAAAGAGGTGTTGCCCCCAGTGCTGGTGAACAGCGCCAGTCTCACAGGATCAGGGCAGCTGCCGAAGTTTGCCGAAGAGAGCTTCCGCTGCGCTGACGACGATCTCTGGCTGACGCCCACTGCGGAAGTACCTGTTACATCTCTGCATCGCGATGAAATCATTCCGGGGGATCAGCTGCCTCTGAAGTACGTGGCCTACAGCCCGTGCTTTCGCAGAGAAGCCGGCAGCTATGGCCGTGACACCCGAGGGCTGATCCGCCTGCACCAATTCAACAAAGTGGAGCTGTACTGGTTCGTGCACCCCGAACACTCAGCGGAAGCTCACGCGCAAATCACCGCCGATGCAGAGGCGGTGCTGCAAGCCCTGGAACTCCCTTACCGGGTGCTGGAACTCTGCACCGGTGATCTGGGATTTTCCGCGTCGCGCACCTACGACCTCGAAGTCTGGCTGGCAGGCGCCGGTGCGTACCGGGAGATCTCAAGTTGCAGCGTTTGCGGCGATTTCCAGGCACGACGTTCCTCGATTCGCACCAAGGAAGGGAAAGTGACCCGGCTGGTTCACACCCTGAATGGCAGTGGCCTGGCGATCGGCCGCACCATGGCCGCTCTGCTGGAAAACGGTCAGCAGTCCGACGGCAGTGTGCTGCTGCCTCAGGCACTGGTCCCTTACTTCGGTGGGAACAGAATCCAGCCAGAATGAGTGGATTGAAACGGTATCCATGAACGTTCTGGCCTCACTCCTGGCTCTGGGGCTGTTGATCGTTATTCATGAAGCGGGGCATTTCCTGGCTGCCCGTCTGCAAGGCATTCGTGTCAACGGCTTTTCGGTGGGATTTGGGCCGGCTCTGCTCAAAACCGAGCAGGGAGGAGTGACCTACGCCCTGCGATTACTCCCACTGGGTGGATTTGTTTCCTTCCCTGAAGACGATGAAGAGAGTGATATTCCCAAAGACGATCCGGATCTTCTGCGCAACCGACCGATTCCCCAGCAGATGCTGGTGATCAGTGCTGGCGTTCTGGCCAATCTGCTGCTGGCCTGGTTAGTTCTTGTGGGACACACTGCCACCACAGGAGTCCCTGGGGAACCTGGACCAGGCGTGATGGTGATGAGCGTGCAGGGAGGTGAACCGGCAGCTCTTTCCGGGCTGAAAGCTGGCGACCGCATCTTGTCAATCGATGCCGTTGATCTTGGCCGTGGAGAGCCGGCCGTCCAGGCGGCAGTGGATCCGATCCGCAACAGCCCTGGGCAACCGCTCACGCTTCAAGTGCTCAGAAACGGTGTGGTCACGCCACTCCAGCTCACGCCTACTGACCAGCAGGGTATCGGCCGTATCGGCGCCCAACTTCAGGAAGTTGTCAGCGGCTCCACTCGTCCCGTGCGCTCACTGCTGGAAGCGGTCCGCGTATCCAGCCAGCAGTTCGGCGGGCTCTTCAGCAGAACGGTGTCTGGCTATGCAGGATTGTTCACGAATTTCGGCGCCACCGCTCAGCAGGTCTCAGGCCCTGTGAAAATTGTGGAAATGGGTGCGCAACTCTCGAGTCAGGGAGGGTCGGGTCTCGCCCTATTTCTGGCTCTGATCTCCATCAACCTGGCGGTTCTCAACGCCTTGCCACTGCCGCTGCTCGATGGCGGACAACTGGTGTTTCTGCTGCTGGAGGGGCTGCGCGGCCGCCCACTGCCGGAGCGGTTTCAGTTGGCAGTGATGCAGTCCAGTCTGCTGTTGGTGCTTGGCCTCAGCGTGCTGCTGATCGTGCGCGACACCAGCCAGCTTCCTGTGGTGCGTCAATTAATCGGCCAATGAAACTGTATGGTTGCTGATTGAACTGCTCCTGTTTAATCGCTGCATGGCCAAAAAGTCGATGATCGCCCGCGATGCGAAGCGCAAGAAGATGGTTGAGCGCTTCTCAGCCAAGCGGACTGCCCTAATGGCCGCCCTCAATGCAGCGGAGGGTCCTATGGAGCGGCTTGAGATCCACCGAAAGATCCAGGCACTCCCCCGCAACAGCGCCCCCACCCGCATGCGCAACCGCTGCTGGGCTACTGGCAAACCAAGAGGTGTTTATCGCGACTTTGGACTCTGCCGCAATCAACTTCGCGAACGTGCCCACAAAGGTGAACTCCCTGGTGTGGTCAAGTCCAGCTGGTGATTTGTCGAGAGTCCGCTTCAAAGTGATGCAGTTGAGGAGGTGTTTGAACACCTCCTTTTTTGATGGATGTGACGGAGCGAATCAAATTGGATTCAATGGGATTGACGTTTCAATCCTGTGAAGTGCCAGAATCAACATTGACAGAAAGACATAAACAACAGTGCAAGGTCAGACACAGTCGATCTCCTTTGACGGTCGGGAGATTCGGTTGACCACGGGGCGGTACGCCCCCCAGGCCGGTGGCTCGGTGATGATCGAATGCGGTGACACTTCGGTGCTTGTCACAGCTACCAGATCCAAGGGACGCGAAGGCATCGATTTCCTTCCCCTCATCTGCGACTACGAAGAGCGCCTTTACGCAGCAGGCCGCATTCCAGGAAGTTTCATGCGCCGAGAGGGGAGACCTCCCGAGCGAGCCACACTGATCTGCCGTTTGATCGACAGGCCGATGCGGCCTCTCTTCCCTAGCTGGATGAGAGACGACATCCAAATCGTGGCCACTTGCATGTCGCTTGACGAGCGTGTTCCTGCGGATGTGCTGTCGGTGACTGGCGCTTCAATGGCGACACTCTTGGCGGGCATTCCCTTCCAAGGACCGATGGCTGCGGTGCGTGTTGGCCTCCTGGGCGACGACTTCGTGCTCAACCCCAGCTTCCGAGAGATCGAACGAGGAGATCTCGATCTGGTCGTGGCCGGCACACCCGATGGTGTTGTGATGGTTGAGGCAGGGGCGAATCAGCTGCCGGAAGGGGATGTGATTGAAGCGATCGACTTCGGATATGAAGCGGTCTGTGAGCTGATCAAGGCTCAGGAATCCATCCTCAAAGAGGCTGGAATCGAGCAGGTCAAGCCAGAGGCTCCCAGCGAAGACACCACCTTGCCGGTTTATCTGGAAAAGGCTTGCAGCAAGTCGATTGGCGATGTGCTCAGCCAGTTCGATCAGAGCAAGGCAGAACGCGACGAAAAGCTCGATGCCATCCGTGATCAAACCGCTGAAACCATTGAGGGGCTCAAGGACTCGGACCCCGTCCGTCAGCTGGTTTCAGGCAATGGCAAAGCACTGCCGACCAGCTTCAAAGCCCTGACCAAGAAGCTGATGCGTCAGCAGATCGTGAAAGACGGCAAGCGTGTTGACGGCAGAAGTCTCGACCAGGTGCGTCCGATCAGCGCGGCGGCCGGCGTGCTGCCCAAGCGAGTTCATGGCTCAGGTTTGTTCCAACGCGGCCTCACGCAGGTGCTGTCGACCGCAACTCTTGGCACACCCAGCGATGCCCAGGAGATGGACGATCTCAACCCCAACACTGAGAAGACCTACCTCCATCACTACAACTTCCCTCCCTACTCAGTGGGCGAGACCAAACCGATGCGCTCCCCTGGCAGGCGTGAAATCGGCCATGGAGCCCTTGCAGAACGAGCCATCTTGCCCGTGCTGCCAGCGAAAGACACCTTCCCTTACGTGGTGAGGGTGGTGAGTGAGGTTCTCAGCTCCAATGGCTCCACCTCAATGGGTTCAGTCTGCGGCAGTACCCTCGCCCTGATGGACGCCGGTGTGCCATTGAAAGCACCCGTCAGCGGTGCCGCAATGGGTTTGATCAAAGAGGGCAAAGAGGTTCGAATCCTCACCGATATCCAGGGCATTGAGGACTTCCTCGGCGACATGGACTTCAAGGTGGCGGGCACCGACAAGGGCATCACCGCCCTGCAGATGGACATGAAGATCACCGGCCTGGAGATCAAAACCGTTGCAGAGGCCATCAATCAGGCGCGTCCTGCCCGTCTCCACATCCTCGAAAAGATGCTGGAGGCAATTGATACTCCCCGTGATGGCATGTCACCCCATGCCCCTCGCTTGCTCAGCTTCCGCATTGACCCGGAACTCATCGGCACTGTGATTGGTCCTGGTGGCCGCACCATCAAGGGGATCACTGAACGCACCAACACCAAGATCGATATCGAAGACAGTGGCATTGTCACTATTGCGTCCCATGACGGAGCGGCGGCTGATGAAGCTCAGAAGATCATCGAAGGGCTCACCCGCAAGGTCAATGAGGGCGAGGTGTTCAGCGGTTCGATTACCCGGATCATTCCAATCGGCGCCTTTGTGGAGATTCTCCCTGGCAAGGAAGGCATGATCCACATCTCCCAGCTGTCTGAAGCACGGGTCGAGAAGGTGGAAGACGTGGTGAAAGTGGGCGACGAGGTCACCGTTCGTGTCCGCGAAATTGACAACCGCGGCCGCATCAATCTGACCCTGCGCGGTGTGCCCCAGAGCGGTGAACACACTGAGCCCGAACCTGCCCCCACGCCTGTTGCTCCCCTCTCCTGAGGGGTCTATTCAGACCTGAAAACCAGGATCGATGGTCTCCATAGCCCGTGCCGCTCGCTGCTCAAGCTCGGCATGGGCTTTTCCATTGCTGGCGATCAGGCAACCTGCCTGACGCACATCGCCAGTGTTGTAGGCAAGCGAACGACCATCCGCATGGGTAAAGGCACCACCAGCCGCCAGCAACACGGCCTCAGGGGCTGCCATATCCCAGTCTTTTGGAGCGCTCTTGCCAGAGAGCGAGATGTAGAGATCGGTCTCTCCTCGAAGGATGGTGGCCACCTTGCAGCCCACACTGCCGACAGCCTTGGAGCCGGCGAGAGGAAGAGCTGCAATCAGTCGTTCCAGGCGATCGTCGCGATGACTACGGCTTGCCACCATGATCAGTTCGCCCTCAGCAGAGCGGTCGCTGAAGCAAACGGGACTGTGGATGCCGCTGCGATTTTCGCACCAGCTGCCATCACCCACCAGGCCGAACCACAGCTCATCTGCTTCCGGAAGCAACACCACACCCAGAACCGGACGCTGACCCTGCACCAGCGCCAGATGAACCGCGTATTCACCGGTGCCTTGCAAAAAATCCTTGGTGCCATCCAGAGGATCCAGAATCCAGAGCCATTCCGCAGGCAATGGCTCTCCATCGGTGAGCTGCTCTTTGGCCGTCTCCTCACTGAGCAAGGTCCAGCCAGCATCGGGGAACGCTGAACTCAGACCATCCAGCAACCATTGATTCACCGCCAGGTCAGCTGCAGAGACGGGCCCCTCTCCACCGTTGTCAACACTCAGGGCCCTGGAAAAACCATGGGGAGGCTGCTCACCGCGGGCATAGGCCCGCAGAATGTCGGCGGCCCCCCAGCAGAGAGGGCGCAGTGCCTCGAGCAGGCTGTCCTGACTGATGCCGGCAGGCAGGTCCATCGAAGTCGGCATCATGGAGTGATCTGGGCGGAGCCATTGTGAAGCAGCGCGCCGAACCGGAAGCGGGAGTTCTTTATCTGGTGGGGACTCCTATCGGTCATCTAGGCGACCTTTCACCGAGAGCACGGGCCCTGCTGGTGGCCGTGGACACCATTGCCTGCGAAGACACACGCCATAGCGGCCAACTACTTACAGCCCTGGGATCGAAAGCGCGCCGCTGCAGCTTTCACCAGCACAACACGAATGGCCGCATTCCTCAGTTGCTCAACGAACTCAGCAGCGGCCACAGCGTTGCCGTGATCAGTGATGCCGGACTACCCGGGATTAGTGACCCAGGCGAAGAGCTCGTGTCTGCAGCACATCAGGCTGGCCATGCCGTGATCTGCATCCCCGGACCCTGCGCCGCCACCACAGCACTGGTCAGCAGTGGCCTTCCCAGCGGTCGCTTCTGCTTTGAAGGGTTTCTGCCTGCCAAAGGGCGTGAACGACGCGAAAGCTTGGCAACCGTGGTTGCCGAACAACGCACCACCGTGCTTTATGAGGCTCCGCATCGACTGGTGAAGTTGCTGGAAGAACTCCGGGAACTCTGTGGTGATCAACGCGCTCTACAGGTGACTCGCGAACTGACCAAACGCCATGAACAACAGGTGGGACCGACCGTGATTGCTGCTCTGACGCATTTCAAGGAGCATCCTCCCCAGGGTGAGTTCACACTGGTGCTAGGCGGTGCTCCGCAACAGAAGCAAGCCACCATGAACGACGATCAGTGCCGCCAGCAACTCGCTGCACTGATCGAGCAGGGCATGAAGCCAAGTGACGCGGCGAGGGATTTAGCCAGAAGCGCTGGACGATCACGGCGTGAACTGTATGCACTGCTGCATGCGGATCAGAAACAGGCAGACTGAGCAGAGCTTTGCGAAACCCGCGGCATGTTGCTGCGCCTGAGACTGCTGCTGATCACGCTGGGGGGTAGTGCCGCATTGCTGGTGGTGCTTTGCCTTGGAGCGCAAAACCTCAGCGACCGCTACAGGTTGAAACTGGGTATAGGCACGACAGCACCGCTGCCTGCAGGATTCATTGTTGGAGTCAGCACTGTTCTGGGAGTGATCAGCGGTGGCAGCCTCGCGGTGGTGTTGATGCCTCACTCACAACGATGAATCAGTCGTCCAGTGAATACAGGGCGCCTTCAAGCACGAGGCGAGTGATTCCCCTGGCCAGCAGATGGCGAGAAGTGCGCTCAAACACCTCGGTATCGGGAACCTTGATCACACGCTGACTTCGGCCGCACTGACGCTTGGCAGAGCGAGGGCTTGAGTAGAGGCATAAGGCCTGACGTGCCAGCTCTTCGGGATTGACCACACCCAGTTCGGGGAATTCACTCAGCGGTCGTGGGTCTAGCTCAACCGTCTTATCGACGAGCATGTACACACTGTCGGGAAGGATGCCTGTAACGAAAGGACGACAGCTGACCTGCTCCCTGCTGACTTGCGGCAGATCAACCGGCAAAACAGCGATCTCCTGAAAGACCCCATCCGATGGCGCATCGAAGGGCTCGTCATCGCTGACATCATCAGCATCGTCATCACCAAAATCGTCCGCATCATCGAGGGCGAGGGTGACGCTGCCATCGGTTTCTTCCGCCTCCAACTGCTCAGGATCCTCTTGTGCTTCGGACAGTTCAGGAGCTTCTAGGCAATCAGCCTGAGGCGTGGACACGGAAGCGCGAGCACGCGCCGCCTTGAGCGCGTCGTAATCCTCTGGACTCAACAGGGTGCGAACAGTGCGGCTGACCGTATTCACGCTGCATCCATAAAACGCAGCGAGAGCGGCCGTTGACTCCCCGGCGCGATAATGGACCAAAAGCTCCTGCTTCTGACTGTCAGTAAGCCGGCTGGGTGGCATCGGACAATTTGAGCAGCCTTCAACTTTAGATGCTTCTCCTTGCTTTGACTGCAAGAATGAACTCCATGCTCCCTTAGCTCAGCTGGATAGAGCAACTGCCTTCTAAGCAGTCGGTCGATGGTTCGAATCCATCAGGGGGCGTCAGTCACAGACAGGTTTCTCAGCCATCCTTGCCCGCCACACCGTATAGGCCATGCCCTGACGATTGGCGATGAGTTCCCGAAGGGAGGCATCCCGTTCAAGCGTGCGGGCAAGAGTCAGATGACCGAAGGAGCGGGACTGACCTGGTTGCGCACGATGTTGTGGGCGACTCGAGTGATCGCGGTGAGAGCCAGCCATGGGTGAAAGCGAGTCGAAGGTGCAGAGCATTTTGGGAACTGACGCCACTGCTGGCCAGAGACAGCAAAAAGCGGGAGCTGTTGGATCCCACTGCGATCACGCATTCGATTGATACGTGGCGGTATGCAGTGAACTACTGCCAGAAGCCTTATGCGTTGGGCCGTGGGCCGGAGGTGTGGTGATGGATGTTGTCGTTAAGGGTGAGAGGGCCGTTATTGGCGATTGTGTGCTGTTGAGTTGTGGTGATAGCGAGCGGATTATGAGGGTGCGTGATGTGGATGGATGTCAGATCAGGCTTGATGGAGTGGTGAAGAGTGTGGAGCGCAATTGGTGCAAGGTTTTAGTTCAGGCTGAAGAAAGAGGACGGATTACTTATTCGTTGATGCACACAAGGCTGAGGGATGTGGAATTAACGGAGAGGGTGAATGTATGGAGCAAGGTGAATGCAAAGGGGATTGATCGTGTGAGGAATACCGGGACTGAAGAGTGTGAGTATTGGGCACCGTTAGGGGAAAGCAGTTTTTAGAGCTACCCAAACGGGGGAGTCAGGCGGCTGGCAGCGTTGCCCGCCTATGTGGTGATTCAGATCAGTGCTATGACTTTTGTACTGGCCAATCACCCATGTCAGAAGAACAGCTCAAAGCCTTTCTAGAAAAAGCCAAAGCTGACGCCAGCCTTCAGGAGAAGCTCAAAGCTGCAGCCGATTCCGATGCTGCACTTTCGATTGCGAATGAAGCTGGCTTTGCAATTACTGCAGAAGACATTCAATCGATGAAATCATCTACGGACATATCAGATGATGAACTGGAAAGTGCAGCTGGCGGCGGTTGGTGGCAATCCGGACCTGAGCATAGCTGTCATATCACTTGTTTGTAGTGGTTGCGGCTGACCATGACTTACGCCCCCAAAGCCACTGCCGCCGGAGGGGCTTTTTACTTCTTCAATCTCGCCAATAATCCCATAAATCAGCCCCCGATACCTGGCACAGTTGAGCGCACTTAGAGGCCTTTTTATTGCCTTAAGCTTTGGGGTTCATCTAAGCTTCTGACGAAGTAAAACAACTCTTCTATGTCTCGCAGGACTATTGCCATTGCTGCAGCACTGTCCGTGCTGGCTTTTGGGTCTTCGTTGATTACCACTTATGCGAACCCTTTCGCGAACAATTCATTCAACAGTGGGGTGGATAAATATGAACAGGGCAATTACCAAGGAGCAATTGCTGATTACACGAAGGCAATAGAGAGCAATCCTCAGTATGTCGATGCCTTCATTAATCGTGGTGCCGCCAAGGGTAAATTAGGGGATTATCAGGGAGCAATTGCTGATTACGATACGGCAATAGAGATTGATCCTGCGAGTGCTGATATCTTCTACAATCGAGGCACCGCAAAGATTAACGTAGAAGATTATCAAGGAGCAATTGCTGATTACACAAAGGCGATAGAGATCAATCCTAAGTTTTCCCGTGCCTTCGTTAATCGTGGTGCCGCCAAGGATGAATTAAAAGATTATCAAGGAGCAATTGCTGATTACAACAAGGGAATAAAACTCAATCCTGAAGACACTAATGCCTATTTCAATCGTGGCAATAGCAAGCGTGACCTTAAAAATTATCAAGGTGCAATTGCTGATTTCACGAAGGCAATAGAAGTCAATCCTCAGTATGCCAGCGCTTATATGAATCGTGGCAATGTCAAGGCTAAATTAAAAGATTATCAAGGAGCAATTCCTGATTACACGAAGGCAATAGAGATCAATCCTCAGTATGCCAGCGCTTATATGAATCGTGGTATTGCTAGAGAAATGACAAATAATCTTGAGGGTGCCTGTGTTGATTGGAGAAAAGCAGCAGATTTTGGATTGACAGAACCTGCTGAATGGGTGAAGAAGCAGTGTTCTTGACTAGACTGTCCATAGCCCAACCTTAGATACGGTGGGTTTTTTATTGCCTTGAAGTTTGGGGTACACCTAGGCCGACAGCTGCTATGACGGGTGAACAGACCTGTCATCTATGTCAGAAGAACAACTCAAAGCCTTCCTCGAAAAAGTCAAAGGCGACACCAGCCTTCAGGAGAAGCTCAAAGCTGCAGCGAACCCTGATGCAGTTCTTGCGATAGCGAAAGAGGCGGGATTTAGTATTTCTGTTGATTTAATCACCAAGGCACATTCAGAGATTTCTGAAGAGGAGCTTGAGGATGCGGCTGGTGGAAACCTTATGAGGGCGAATTGGGGTTGCCTACTTGATCCTGAAATTTCTAAAGCGCAGCCTTGGTGGGCAAAACCCTTTCTACCTTAACCTCAAAAAGACCATCAATCAGCCTTCAATAGGTGACGACTTCGTCGCCATACCTGGCACGATTGAGTGCAGCTGAGCAGAGATAGATAAAATTTGGCGTAGCTAAAATAAGTTTTCTTCTTGCGTAAGCATCTCATCGAGTGAGTGAAACCTTCAATCTGATGGTTGCTAGTGCTAAGCGGTATCCACTGCCCACGGCGCAGCAGGAGTTGCTTATCAGCCGTCAGATTAGGGAGTTGCTTGATACTGAAAAGACGACAAGATTACAGGTCAAGCGTTGGCAGCGTGCAAAAGGCTATAGCTCGATCATCTGAGGTACAGATCAGCTTTTGGATGTTTTATCCTTGCCTAGAACCACACGGACGACCAACTCGGTATTGATCCAGTGGGTCCCCTACCTCCTTGGTCTGTTGACGATAATATTGACATTGTTTAAATCGACTTAATCCTCTCCTCTCCTGAGAAAATTCCAATAATAGCCGAGGCTACCATCAGAAGGACTCCTGCCCATTGCGAAGGATGCAGATAGACTTCGAAAATCCACATATCACAGATCGCCACAATAGGTAGATTTAATAATAGAATATTTTCAAAGGGCAATGGTGGCAATGCAAATGCAGTCTTGGAGGCCATGAAACTTACGAACATGCTTAAGCCTCCAACGATAATGAGAAGCGCCCATAAAATAGCTATTGAATGTGGTGATGAGGATGGTATTTTGGACCATATCAATATTCCAGCACACCCAAATAAGATTTTACTTAATTGTTTGGTGAAAACTACCTCTCTTGCGTCAATTTTCTCCCTCATCCTTCCCATTAAAAACGATGCATTCGTGGCAAAGGCTAACGCTCCAATGCCGCACGTGATGCCTATGAGCGAATATGATTGGACTCTGATTCCAAGCATTAGATAAACTCCTATTATTGCGCTCAAGCCAGACACTGCTTCTAGCAGCATAGGCTTTCTCTTTTCAATCCCGCAGGTTCTGAGGATCAGCAATAGTGGTGCCAATCCAAGGAACATCGCCATGATTGTTGCTGGTAAGAAATTCAAGCCAAGAAAAAAGCAAATGTTGTACAAGCCGCTAAGCATTGCCAAGACAAAAACCAATTTCCACTCCTTCTTGCTCCACCCTTTGTAAACGTTCCAATTCTTTATTGTCCTTTGCAGTAATAATACTATTCCTAGTCCTGACGCAAGCAATAGCCATCCTGCGGAAAAGTGTTGAATAAGGAATTTTGACAAAATCGTAAATGAGGCAATTGCAAGCGCAGAGGCAATCCCCCATTTCAAACCATTTTTCATAAAATCGTAGGCGTTGTTTTGTGTCTTGCCAGATAAAGCAATATTTACTTGTTTTGTTTGTCCGTTTATGCCCCGCAATGTGCAGAGTTTTTGTTGTTTATTCCTGAATAATAAATCCTCTGACAAGTGAATGAATCAAAGTTTGGCACCCTTTGCTGATGATTGAGTAATGCTTCGTCCTTTCTTCCAGTCATTCCTTTCTTTGCAATATCTGGAGACTATCCCAGGTCCAGACAGTGAGGCAATGGCAAAGACAAGTCGTTACCACATTGCAGCTAGGGCCTAATTCTCGACAGACTCGCCTCATGTCTTGGCCTGGGATGCCATCACAACTCACCCAAAAGAGGGATTTGCCAACAGGTAATCCCAAGAGATGGATCTGGGAACTCCAAGCAAGAGCTCAGCCCAAATATCCTTTACCCCTACAGAACTATGAACAAGAAAAAGCCCAAGAAAGAAGCCGCTAACTACTACAGCACCCTCAACCTGGTCGCTGACCAGAAGGTGTTAGAGCAGGTCTCCAACGAGAAAGCACGGCAGAAGCTGAAATTATAGAAAAAGGGACGCTGGAGCCAGTTACACGAAAACGAGCGGTTCCACGACTGGCTCTTGCTTGACTTCCTGCTTCTTGTCTTGCTCTTCAGGCATCAGATTCTCCAGGACGTCCCCCAGATGTAGCAGCTATCTCGGGTCCGTAGGAACGAGCTTCCACTGAGCGTTCATGGGGATCTTTGGCCCGATCTTCATGTCATCTGGCTCTTTGAACGTCACGCGCCAATTAGGAATCCTGCAAGGCACGGAATCAGAAATTATTGCGCAACACCTCCATCTTCAGATCGGTCATCGACATGCCTTGATTGTGAACCCCATCCCAGAACGGAACGTCCAGGAACCAGGCCAGCTGATCAGCGTCGCGACGCAGGCCGGCCAGATCAGCGTGATCAATCAGATTGAGGCGTCCACCACGACGATTGACAAGATTGAGTTCATAGCTCTTGTAAAAATATCGGTGTCGAAGATGCGAAAGCCCCTGAGGAGCAAATGCTCCTGAAGTTGAAACCCTTTCTCCCAGCAATTGAATGGCATAAATCCCCCTGAGACTGCCACCAACAGCTGCAGCTGATCGAGCCGGAGGGGCTGGGGGAGCGCCTTTCGGCCGGGCTTTCCAGGCCATCCTCTGCTCCCAGAAACGACCGGATCGGAGATCGAATACAACCGTCCGCAGCGTCAGTGCATAGATGGGCATAAAGATCAGAACGATGGTCAGCCACGGGAGCCAGCCGGTCGTTACGACATCAGTGGACGACAGAACGTCTCTGGCGATCTGCCAGACGATCAGGATCAGCCCCGTTGCCTCACTCACAATCAGCAATGGCCTGTTGTGAGGAAGGTTTGGTCGCAATTCGGCCCAGCCTTCAGCCTCATGCACCACGAGGCGATGGGTGCGCCATGCATGACCGTTCATGGCCATAGGTGTCCAGGATGTTCGCTCGTAAACAGGGTCTGGCCGCATCGTCATTGACCTCTCCGGAATCGGTCGACAGCTGCAGATTCCAACTCCTCACACCCATTTTCTCGATTCTGACCCCGCCCAGGACTGACTCAGCGCCATACCACCCTCCGCGCAGCGGTCTTGTCTCGACGATGACCCACTGAGCATGTGCCGTGGGGAGTCATTCGTGAAGCTGCAGACCTTCCCTTGCTGAGTGTTCACAAGCCAGCCGACACCCTTCTTTGGTGCGTGCCTATCGACGAGTGGCCTGTCCTTGTTCAACATCGGTGGAGTCTGGCGAAACCGTCTGCCCACCAAGCGAAAGACCGACTGCTCAACAGGCAGTCGGTCGATCCCTAGAAAAACTGGATACAGCTCGCTTTCTATATCCAGAAACGTCCATCTCAGGGTCGCCCCCAACCGACCCCAGGCATTAAAAACCAAGTCATAGCCTTAAAGCCCTTGCTACGACTGGGCTGAAAATTGCCTTCTAAGCAGTCGGTCTATGGTTCGAATCCATCAGGGGGCGCTAGTCACACCAGGGCATCTCAGCCAATCACCACTCGCCGCTCGGCGGTTTTTTTGCCTGGCATCACCTGTGACCCATATCACTAACGACTGAAACACGCGTCATCAAATAATTTATGGATTAAAGAGATCTTGAGTGCATTAGCTGGACTCCTTCGGCTCTGCTCTTCGCATACTCAAATCAATGATGAGCCTTCTTCTCTTAATTACTGTCACTTACCTACTGTTTTTATTGCTTAAACAATTAGAGAGTAAACTGGATGGGTTGGAGGAATGGAAACAATATTCACTATTGATTTTCGCTTTCGCTTTAATGATTGAGGTAAGCCGACATGGGTATATACCTAAGAATTCTTGATACGTAATCCTCTATACATGCAGTAATGATGGTTAAGGCGGTGTCGACATCGGAGTCAAAGAGAAGCAATGAACAACACCGTGCCCCGCCAAGTGCGGGGTTTTTAGCAGCCAAGCCCCACTGATGTCGCAGGCTTCTGGCAAGCCTGTGAGCAAGAGCACAGGCTTATTTGAGACAGATCACTGAGTCAGACGTTGAAGCCGGAGATGGTAAGTGCATCGAGAGGAAACATTCCTCCACCACTTCTTAAACCAATGCCTCACATCACCACCTGGGATGCAATACGCGCCTCTCTTAGTGCTTGGGGTGGACAGTCCAATACTAAGAAGACATGGATCAGAAAAGCCAAGTTCACTGATGCTGCCGGCAACAAAAATGTTGAGCAAGACGCGCTAGCGTTCATGGGCTCTGCAGGAGCGATCACCAAAAACGCCTTAAACAACACTATTCAAGACAGTTTGCTTGTAAATTCAGGCACTCAATACGACCTGGCTCATAAATTAAATAATCAAGCCATTGCATCGAAAGGCATTTGCTTAAGGACTGATCATTTTGGCAGGGTGGATGTCAATGGAAGCTTAATCAATCGAACTCCATCTCATGGACTTCTTGGGGATGGCTTTGTCAATGAAAAGACTGAACTGTTAGAAGACAAAGTCAAAGGATTGGATTCAAATCCAGGTAGGGAGCCTGGTCATGATGGTGATGTTGACAGTCAACATGATAACGGATGCCATAGGAATTATTTTAAAGTCTATGAAGAACCACTTAGTGAAAGATTCCCATCCTCATGGGACGAAAATCATGAATCCACAAATCAGGGTGATGATTTTCTGAGCGATTTCGGCTTTCCCTTTCCAAGCAGCGACGGTGATAGCGATGCTCCGGAGCCTGCACCAGAAGGCGATACCGATGGAGGTGGCATGACAGATCCAGATGATCCAATGTCCGTTGATTCGTCGCCATCTGAAGATGATCCTGAAGGCGAGGATGGCAGCCAGGGTGGGATGAGCGATCCAGAGGCTCCAGTATGTGAAGACCCTGAGCCTTCTCAAGATGTTGATCAATCATCTGATAACCCAATGAATGATCATCAAGGAGATGCTGGCGAAACCCCTGCAATCGATAATCCCAATAGTGATATCAATTGGGGGCCAGATGGGCAAAACAGTCAAGCCGATTCAGCCTCGATTGGATTCATGCATCAACTCGATCCGATTACAAATTGGGGGCCTGACGGAAAGCTAGGAGATGCTGGTTTTGGGTTAGACATCGGAATTGGTGTTCGTGACCCTCATACAAACTGGGGCAGTGAACAGCACGATGAGTATTACAATCCATCCGGTCTAATCAACAGACTAGTTGGTATTAACCCTAAGCACAATGAATCCTATGATATCAATTCAAATGTCGTGGAATCAATGACAGCTGTCGGAAATGATTTCTTTTAATTGATAACTGCCGGAGAGCATGATTCGCGCAAAAAATAAAAGCCATATAAGACCCAAGCTCAGGAAAAGCGGGGCAGGTCAAGTGGTTCCTGATAAAAGCCGGCAAAAGACAATCGATCAGCCAACAACAACTAACAGCAAAAACCCCCCGCCTAGCGCGGGGTTTTTGCTGTCCTGGAACCTTGGCGTCACCAGCTTCCTGGTGATCTAAGCACAGTCAGGCACTGTGTTCTGAGCCATTCACTAGAAGCTCACCAGAACTTGGCAAGGTCTGCACCAGAGCTGTGTAGTGGGGTTCACCAGAAAGGCTGTGATCTTGAAGGAGTCGAGGGGGCAACGCCTCCAACACAACTCACACACTTATCAGCTTTAAAACAATGACTACTTCAATCTTCAATGCTCCCTTGCAAATCAAGGAAGCTATTCCAACCTCCACCCAGCCAGAGCTTGAACCGCTCTTCGATCAAGAGTTGGAAGCTGCTGCTGGGGGAATGTACCTCGGCAATCTGGATCGCGTCCTGGCACCACTCGATCGCTGTCTCTCACCTCTGGGAAGATGTTTGTAAAAACTGAACGCAGGCCTCTCAACAAGTGAGACCAATTACGCCCCGCCAAGTGCGGGGTTTTTAATTGCCAACTGCCGACCGTTGCTATGACTTTTGTACTGGCCAGTCACCCATGTCCCTAGAACAACTCAAAGCATTCCTCGCCAGGGTCAAAGGTGATTCCAATCTTCAAGAGAAACTAAAAGCAGCTAAGTCACCTGAAGATGTTGTAGGCATTGCGAAAGAACATGGTCATGAATTCACTTCTGACAAGTTCGGTCAGCTCAGTGAAGAGGAGCTGGAAGGCGTGGCTGGGGGACAGTGCTACATGTCACCTTGGATTCCTAGCCTAAAGGATTAACAAGAGCATTAAGACATAAACACTCGAAAAGAAACCCCCACTCTAGAATATCTTACCATTAGCTCACTCACCCCAAATCCCACCATTGACAGCGGTTTTTATTTCTTCAATCTCGCCAATAATCCCACAAATCAGCCTCCAATACCTGGCACGATTGAGCGTAGTAATTATTAGCCAAAGACACTGCAGCAGACTGTTGCTAGAACTAGGCTGTAGCTCAACGTACTCCCATGTCAGAAGAGCAGGCCAAGAGAAAGAAAGATGAGTCAAAGGATGTTAAAGAAGAGTTGACTGAAGACGAGTTGAAGGGTTTGTCAGGAGGAGGCGTTGTGTACAACAAAGACACTGGGGAGATGAGTTTTGATGAGCGAAACGCAGACAATAATTGGGGTTTGGGTGCAGTCAGAAAATAAAGAAAGAGGAGGGCAAGAGCAGACACTCCCTACAGTTTCAGAAACTCTACTATTAATACTATGGAAGACACCAAAAACATCAAGGACGCCAAAAAAGAGAACGAGTCGCCGGAACTCAAGGAAGAGTTGATTGACGAAGAGTTGTCAGAACTATCTGGCGGAGACAACCTTAAGCACCGTAATGAGGACGGTTTTCCCTGTAAACGTCAATACAATGGTCCAAACCTCGGCAACTAGAACTGAACTATGACACTTGATCAACTCAAAGCCTTCCTCGCCAAGGTCAAAGGTGATTCCAATCTTCAGGAAAAACTAAAGGCAGCAAAGTCACCTAAAGACGTTGTGGGAATCGCTAAAGAACACGGCCACGAATTCACTGCTGATAAGATTACTGAACTCAGTGATGAGGAACTAGAAGGCGTGGCTGGGGGCAATGGCTGCTGCAAAAAAGGAACTGAAAAACTGCAAGCGAGTTGGGGGTGAATAGGAACTCTCTGTAGGGGTTCTCCCTGATTCTACTCATCAAACCCCCTGCTGCCGAAGGGGCTTTTTATTGCTTCAATCAACCAAATAATCCCATAAATCAGCCTCCAAGACTTGATACCATTGAGAGCAGTAAGTATTAATCAAAGGCGCTGCGTCACATCGTTGCTATAACCGCAAAACACATTCGATACCCATGTCAGAAGAGCAACTCAAAGCCTTTCTAGAAAAGGTCAAAGCAGACACCAGCCTTCAGGAGAAGATCAAGGCAGCTGCGGATGCCAATACCGTTGTGACGATTGCCAAGGAAGCAGGATTCAGTATTTCTGCTGAGGATTTGAAGAAAACTCACGCGGAGTTAACGGTTGAAGAGTTGGAAAACGTGACTGGGGGCACAGCCTGGAGCAATAGCTGTTACTAAAAATTGTCTAGACAATGCTGACGACTGACTGAGCCCTTACCCAGCAAAGCATACAAATTCAAAAGCCTCAGGAGGCTTTTTATTACTTTATTTACCCCAATAATCCCACAAATCAGTCTTAAATACCTGGCACAATTGAGCGCAATAATTATTAGTTAAAGGCAAGAAACCGTCGCTGAAAGGGTGGCGAAGGCGCATCCCCCAAACTAGTGAATGTAACTTCTGACCGTAAAGCTCGACCCAGTTCACCGCACCGACTGCGCCGGTGAGGAGCTGCCGGCATCGTTCACGCGCAGCAGCGTTCTCCTCAACTGAGTGAAACTTTTCGTTTGCTCGAAGCTGGCTCCAGCGGCCACGCTCCAGAATTTCCGCTTCAGCTTGAGCCCGTGCTTTCGGCGGTGGTGGTCTCCGCCGGCGCATCAGTGTCATCAGCGCAGATTTCATCAACGCCCTGGTTATTGAATTCAGGTCAACAACAGGCAGCGTCACAGTTGCATCAATGGGCGCGCTGCATGGTGTCGACAGAAGTGTCTGACAGAAGCACTCGAGGGCTGTAAGCAGCGCCGCTGATCGGAGTTCTGGGGATGACTCCAGCGCTTCAGTTCACCAGAGCATTAAGTTTGCGAAAGTTCCATAAAGACTAAAAGCTAAAAAATCACCTATTATTGGAGAACTAAATAGCCATAGCCGATGAGAGTAAGAAGCAATTACTTTTTAACTACCGATGGTGTGCGTCTTCATTGGTTAGAGGCTGGCGACGGAATACCCTTGATTATGTTGCCAGGCTGGTCTCAATCAGCCGTCTTATTTCGGGACCAATTTAGTGGCTTATCCGAGCACGTACGATGTATAGCTCTAGACCATCGTGGCCACGGAGAAAGCGATAAGGCTGAACATGGTTATCGCGTTGACAAGTTGGCTCGAGACCTTCAGGAGTTTATATCCTTCTGCGGATTTAAAGGAGTAATCATTCTTGGACATTCAATGGGTGCATCTGTAATTTGGTCTTATCTAAACAGTTTTAGTGATGAAGCTATATCGGGTATTGTAATTGTTGATCAGCCCGCAGCATTGACGCTGCCAGACTATGAACCTAGTGAGCTGTTGAGGAAATCAGGGGCTATTTTTTCCTGGGAAGTACTTAATCACACATGCTCTTCACTGATTGGCAGCAATGGAATAGAGTTCTCTAAAAACATGATTTTAAATATGCTTAGTGATGAAATTAGCAATGCGGACCGTGAGTGGATACTAAAGGAGAATTTCAAGTTTCCTCGGCACCATGCAGCAACGCTGCTTTTTAATGCATGTGTTCAGGACTGGAGAGACACAATTTCCATGATAAAGCTTCCTGCGTTAATAATAGGTGGCGAAAAAAGCATCGTTCCGCCTGACAGCCAGCGCTGGATACAAAGCCAAATCGAAGGGTCTAGATTGCAAATATTTTCATCCGATCAAGGAGGATATCATTTCGCATTTCTTGAAAATCCTGAGAAATTTAATTTGGTTGTACGTCAATTTGTTGATGAATTGAAAGGTTCGAGTGATTGCTATGCCTGAGACAGTTGCTCTTCTGATATCAGACAGGTGCCAATAGAGCTGTTGTAGCACTGGTTCAGTAGCTAAGACGCTGGCGGTTCAACTAAGTATTGATTAGTGCCAGGTATTGAAGGCTGATTTGTGGGATTTTTGGGGTGATTGACGCAATAAAAAGCCCTTGCTAATGCAGGGGCTGTGAGTGTGTAGCCCTGTCCCCAGCTTATTTTGAATAGCGCTCGCAATATGCAGAATCTTCTTCTGGCCACAGTGCTCGTATGCCCCCCGCTGCGCCTTCCAGCTCCTCTTCACTGAGCTCTTCGAGCTTATCAGCAGTGAATTCATGACCATGTTCTTTAGCAATGCCTAAAACATCTTCAGGTGACTTAGCTGCTTTTAGTTTCTCCTGAAGATTGGAGTCACCTTTGACCTTGGCGAGGAATGCCTTGAGTTGTTCTAGGGACATGGGTGATGGGTCAGTTCAGCAGTAATAGCACTGGCTTAAATCACCACCTGGGCGGGCAACGCTTCCACCCGCCCACTGCAGGCAAACAAAAACCCCACTCGTAAGAGCGGGGCATTGCGTTGAAACGTCGTGGCTCAGAAGGCGCAGCCGTCACCTCCGCTAAGAGGGCTGAGCATCTGACCAGGGTTAGCGCCGGTCTTTTCTGCCATGAAGGTCGAACCACCAGGACCAGAGGTGCCGCCGAGTTCAACAACAGGGTTCAGTGATTCCCTGAAGCTGTTCATCTCAGCGGATGGTTCGAAGCGTTCGATTACAAAGCTGTTATCGCTTCTTAGATCGGTTGTTTGTAATTCACCCTTGATGTCTCCGAGCTTCATAAAGCCATCGACATCTTCATCGACATAAGCATTGGTCTTGCTGGCGGTCTTTGCTGCCAGGTAACTCGAACCAGGACCACCATTAGCTGCAGTCCAGTCGATGTTCTCCCTCATACCGAACACCGCATCATTGTTGTGTTGGTCACTCTTGACGTCGTTGCAGTCCTGCCAAATCCAGTTGCTGTCTTCAAAGGATGTGGCACTGCCATTTATCCAGACATTCATTGGACGACCTTCACCGGTTAGGGAGTCGCCGCCACGATCTGGCGTGAAGTGGTTATCGCCAACGATCACGCTGCCTTTGGCATCGATGTCTTGGGACTTGAAGACACCTTCACCACTGATAGGACCAAGGATTCTTGGATCACCGTCGCCAAAGGTCTCTGACAGAGAGTCAATCGAATCAGTGTCGTAACCCGTTTTAAAAGTTGGATGAACAGTGCTGATGCTTGCGCCTTTGGTGGGTCTGAAGTTGGTCGTTTCGTTCAAGGCATTGAAGGTACCGGTCAGCTCATCAACAGACTGAGCGGAGAGGTAGGAACCGCCGTAGGTCGTGTAGTGAGGCATTGATTTGAAAGCGGTAGAGGGTTGTTCCCTCTCGATGCACGCACCATCTCCGGCTTCAACATCTGACTCGATGACCTGTGTCAAGCAGGGCTGTGATCTTGCTCACAGGGGCGTCACCACATAGGCGGGCAACGCTTCCACCCACCTGATTTCTGCATCGTTTCCCAGGCTTCGATCGCGTTGTGGCGAAGCATTCGCCTGATGACCGGCTGACCACCACCCCGCAACGGTCTGGTCTCCACGACAACCCACTGAGCATGAGCTGTTGGATTGGCGTTGGTGAAGCTGCAGGCCTTCCCTTGCTGGTCGTTCACTAGCCAGCCGACATCGTTCTTCGGTGTATGGCGATCAACAAGTGGGCGGTCCTTGTTTGGCATCGGTGAATTCTGGCGAAATCGCCTACCCACCAAGCCAAAGACCGACTGCTCAACAGGCAGTCGGTCGATCCACAAAAAACTGGATACAGCTCGCTTTCTGTGTCCAGAAACGTCCATCTCAGGGTCGCCCCCAACCGAGCCCAGGCATTAAAAACCCAGTCATAGCCTTGAAAACCCTTGGCACGACTGTGAATTTTTTTGCCTTCTAAGCAGTCGGTCGATGGTTCGAATCCATCAGGGGGCGTCAGTCACAGACAGGTTTCTCAGCCATCCTTGCCCGCCACACCGTATAGGCCATGCCCTGACGATTGGCGATGAGTTCCCGAAGGGAGGCATCCCGTTCAAGCGTGCGGGCAAGAGTCAGATGACCGAAGGAGCGGGACTGACCTGGTTGCGCACGATGTTGTGGGCGACTCGAGTGATCGCGGTGAGAGCCAGCCATGGGTGAAAGCGAGTCGAAGGTGCAGAGCATTTTGGGAACTGACGCCACTGCTGGCCAGAGACAGCAAAAAGCGGGAGCTGTTGGATCCCACTGCGATCACGCATTCGATTGATACGTGGCGGTATGCAGTGAACTACTGCCAGAAGCCTTATGCGTTGGGCCGTGGGCCGGAGGTGTGGTGATGGATGTTGTCGTAAAGGGTGAGCGTGCAGTTGTTGGTGATTGTGTGCTGCTGAGTTGTGGCGATAGCGAGCGAATTATGAGGGTGCGTGATATGGATGGATGTCAGATCAGGCTTGATGGTGTGGTGAAGAGTGTGGAGCGTGATTGGTGCAAGGTTTTAGATCAGGCTGAAGAAAGAGGACGGATTACTTATTCGTTGATGCACACAAGGTTGAGAGATGTGGAATTAACGGAGAGGGTGCATGTATGGAGCAAGGTGAATGCAAAGTAGATTGATCGAGTGAGGCGATATGGAAATAATGAGTGCGAGTTTTGGGCATCGCTTGGTGAGAGCAATTTTTACAGCTACCCAAACGAGCGAGGCTGAGAGCTATACAAAACCCGAAAGGGAAAAATCAGGGGACGTTGAGTAGTCGCTATCGATCTCCCGACAAAACAACCTCACACCAATCACACAACGCCAAGTGCGGGTTTTTTCATTTGCAGACTAGACATAGTCAGTGCTGGCATATAAAGGCTAGAGATGGAGTCACCATGCAACGCCAAGGATGCCTCGCACTACTACTGCATTTGCTGCTGCCTTAGCCCTATGCTTGCCATTAGGACGCCCGTTGCTGGTTGCTCTGACACCTACCATTGGAATTGGCGTAGGGTTTCTCTCAACACAGGCGGCACATGCAAAAAACGTAATAGGCGTTTATGAATCAGGTTTAGAGAAGTTTAAAAGCGGGGATTATCAAGGGGCAATTTCTGATTTCAATAAGGTAATAGAATTAGATCCTAAGAGTCGATCTGGCTACTATGCCCGCGGCATGTCAAAAGCAAGCTTAGGAAAATACAAAAGCGCTATTAATGATTATACAAAAGCATTGCAGATTGATCCTAGTTTTGTCGCAGCCTACATAGGCAGGAGTGAAGCGAAAAGGAAAATAGGCAATACCAACGGATCCATGAAAGACCTTGATGCAGCAATAGAATTAGATCCCAAAAATGCCTTTGCATACAGAGTTCGAGGAATCCAAAAAGAGGAATTAGCTGACCTTGAAGGCGCTTGCGCCGATTGGTCGAAGGCAGCTGAATTGGGTGATAAGTCACCAGTCGCTGAATGGGTTAAGAAGCAATGCTGAAATCTGAAGCTGTCTAATATCGACGAATGCATGACACTCCCCCGCCAAGTGCGGGGTTTTTTCATTACCTACTGCCGAACTGCTGAATGGTGCTATGACAGCAGAACAGCGCTGCTACCCATGTCAGAAGAACAACTCAAAGCCTTCCTCGAAAAAGTCAAAAGCGACACCAGCCTTCAGGAGAAGCTCAAGACAGCTGCTGATGCTGATGCAGTAGTTGCAATAGCTAAGGACGTAGGTTTAACTATTTCTGCTGATAACTTGAAGAAAGCCCAGTCAGAACTTGCAAATGAAGAGCTAGAAAAGGTGGCTGGTGGAGAACAGTGCCCCCTGAATACTGGGTGCCCCCTGCATACTGGCTGGTGGTGCACTGGAGTACAAGTGGATCAATGACCACATCGTTCTGCCAGTAGTGAGTCATAAATGCGCAAAAGAAGTGATTAGCAATTTGAGCCAAAGATAATAGGCATAAAAGATCAAAACTTAGGCATTTAATTTCTTCAATAGCCTGACTAATCCCTTAAATCAGTCTCCAATACCTGGCACGATTGAGCGCAGTTGAGCAGAGATCAAGGAGATGAAAGCGTTAGCCAACTAGGTGAAAACAAAGTTCTGGAGCATTCACCAGAAGCTCACCAGAACTTCGCGGGGTCTACACCAGAGCTGTGTAGAGAGGTTCTCTAGAAGGGCTGTGATCTTGAAGGAGTCGAGGGATCAACGCCTCCAACACAACTCACACACTCACTCACTCACTCACTCACTCACTCACTCACTTGAAAACATGACTGAACAAAACATTCAAGATCAAATCATCGAGCTGACTGACGACCAACTGGAACGCGTCGTAGGGGGGTGGATACCTCCACTAATGAGGCTACCTATCCCCCCCCCCGGGGGTTTCCAGCCTTGGCATGAGAGAACTCCCCCAACTGAAACTTATAGATCCTGAATACCAGGGAAATCAGATTTGTTGAACTTCTTTTTTCTGATACTCATTACAGCTCGCCCTAAACAAGGCGAGCTTTTTATTCCAAAGTGCTACTTGGCACAATCCAGTAGACCATTGCTATCTATGACTGCTGAACAGACCTGATATCCATGCCAGAAGAGCAACTCAAAGCGTTTCCAGAGAAGGTCAAAGCTGACACCAGTCTTCAGGAGAAACTCAATGCAGCTAAGTCACCTGAAGATGTTTTAGGCATTGCTAAAGAACATGGCCATGAATTCACTGCTGATAAGATCAGCTAGCTCAGTGAAGAGGAGCTGGAAGGCGTGGCTGGAGGTGGTGGATGGTGCTGCTATGGACCATATAGCATGACACTCCATCACAATTAAGTCTCCATATAGGTTAGTGATAAAGGATTCTGAGACAGTTCTGCTGACAAGAATTGATGTTTACAATCATCATTCGGAGTGGAATTGCTTTGAAGTTGAAATTGATCATGCTGAGGCTGATAAATACTTTCGCGAGCCGCAATCGAAAGGTTGGTTTGTTTACAAATTAATTGACCCAGATGCTCCTCCGCGCCCTGTAAATGGCTCAGATTAACTCAGTCATCAAAACCTTGGAAATACTGCGGATCCTGATGAAATCAAAAGGTGTGGATTATTCCATGTGAAATGAAGTAGTAACAAACCAAGAGCCCAGCCAAGTGCAGGGTTTTTTATTGCTGCAGTAACGCCATCAGCTGAAGATCTCAGTCGTTTGCGGGAGGCTACTGACCTGCTCATTCAAAACAGCTTCGACGATGCCGTGTAGATAAGCAGCTCGACGTAGTTTTGTCATCGTTAAAGATTCAGGACTGAGTGTGCTCATGGAATTAAGAATCAGCTGAAGGGCGAACATGTTTTCTGCGCGATTCATGGCAATGGTATCGGTTGACATCACCATCTCTAGGATCAGCACCTGACTCGATGGTTTATCTCAAGTAAGGCTGTGATCTTGCTCACAGTCCAATCACATCGTCGGAAGGATGTGCGTCACCAGATCAGTGTTGACCCAACGAATCACGCCTGAATCTTCATCAACGATCTGGACAGGTTGTGCATGGAGGGGGCACGGGCAGCACCACTTTCACGTCTGCAGTCCTGACCTTCGCCTCACTTGCGTTGCCTGGACAAGCCGACACCGTGAGGGGCGCTCTGTGAGAACTGAATCGATTGAATCGGCCTGCGCCTATTGAGCAGTTCACCTGAGACTTCACGCAACCCAGGGCAACGCCTACATCCACAGCAGTCGCTGGACATTTGCCTTCCCCGCTGCTGAACAGGGCAAGACGTATCAACACCAGAACAGCGATGATTATGTGCTGTTCATTCGCGAAGGAAAGTACGCACTGACCGTGGATCAATCAGGCGCGAGACCACTGAAGCCAGGTTGTCGGTGAGCATGGGCTCGTGACAACTCGCTTGTGAAGCTGCAGACCCTGAGCGGATCCCTCAGCATCATTCAGGGAAACGACTGCTGCTCAGCCGGTTTCACATAGGGGCAACTCAAATCCCTCGGTGGCACCGAGGCCGTCAGCAAATAGCGGCTTACTTCTTTCTCGACGCAGGGTGTCTGGGCGTTGGTGTAGATGCCGTGCTCGTTACCGACCACCTGGAGCGTGCGCATCGAAGGAAACGCCCGGGCCATCGCGGTGGACCAGATCCAAGGTGTGGCGCCATCCCAACTGGATCCGGTGATCAGGCCGGACACGTCGCGCTGGGGAAAGGGAGCACGGGGCACTGGTGTGTTGACCTTCAGATCCTCATAGCCGCTGCAGAGAGCAAGAAAGTTCACGCCGATGCTGCCGCCGTAGATCGGAGCCTGACGGGTGAGATCCCCAAGCAAGGCAGCCTGTTGACGCGGAGACATCCGCTGGGGGAAGTCCTGACAGGTGACAGCAGCAAAACCTGCGGCAGCGAGCAGATCGTGCTCTGGACTGCGCAACAGAGGGTGTTGCAGCGTCTCCAGCGCAGCGGTTTGCTCCGCCGGAGCGCCGACCAGGGCCTGGTGCACCGTTTCGATCAGGGTCCGTCCATAGGTCCCGGATATCCTGGATTGCGGCAGGTAATTGACCAGGGGATCCAGCAGATCCCAGCGGGTGTACAGGCTGCCATCCGGCAAGATCAGTGGCTCCTGTTCCAGCCGGGCCAGCGATGCCTGCAAGGGAACCTTCAGGTCCGGATTTAATTGCAGGAAGAAACGGATTGCGTCATCGGGCGCTGTGGCGGAAAGACGCAGACCGGAGAGATCGCTCCAGGGATCGACACTCCCATCAAGGACCAGAGCACGCACTCGCCCAGGGAACAATGCCGCATAGGTGGAGCCAATCACCGTTCCGTAGGAGACACCCCAGAAGGTGAGCCGGTCATCACCAACCGACTGGCGCAGGGCGTCCAGATCATGAGCAGCCTCCACAGTGCCCATCTCAGGAATCAGGGCACGATGTCGCGCAATGCAGTCGCGGTTGCGCTCGGTGAGCTCTAGCTGACGCTGCGACAGCACCCGTTGCCAGTCCACGGGTCCAGTCGCTGGTCGGCGGGGCATGGGCACTTGACAATCCGACAGTGCAGGCCGGGACTGGCCAAGCCCCCGGGGGTCCCAGGTGACGAAATCAAACGCGCGCCGGATCTCATCAGGCAGGAGCATTCCTTTGTAAGCACTGCCGTGTCCTGGCTGACCGGGACCGCCTGGGTTGAAAAACACAGTCCCAATCCGTTCCTTGGCCGTGCCTGTTGCCGAAAGACGAAAGACCGCCAGCTCCACCTTGGGGCCATCCGGCTCTCGTCGGCGCAGTGGACGGATCAGGGTGGCGCACTCATAGCCGAAGGAGGCCAACTGTTCGTCCTGGCATGCCTGCCACTGCAGAGATGGAAGAGATTGCTCGGTCTGCCCCCACACAGCGAGTGGACTGAGCAGAGCCAGGCCGGGCAGCAAGACCATCGCCTTGCAAATCCAGGACAAACGTCCCCAAGCAGATGGTTTCAAGGCATGCGATCTTCAAGAACCACTCATCCAATCCCTGATGCACCCGGAGAAGCAACCCCTGATGATGAACTGCACAATCTTCCGCTGAGCAGGGTTGGCTGACCAGACCACATCGTCGAGTGACTGCGGTGACGATCGAATGAATCAACCGACAAACAGCAAACCATTACAGCTGCAGTGCACAACAACATGGCAATGGTTTTTTTTCGGAGAAACGCTTCAAACAAACGTCAATAGCCAGCTGAATGCCGATGATTCATCATCGAAAATTGATTGCTCTTTTGGTAAAAGAGATGACTTCATGAGCGCTTGCAAGACCAATTCAATCCAACACCCAATCGCTCCATGTTCCTGAAACCAAACCTGAGCAGATGGGCAATCCCACCTTTCAACTGCCAGAAAGCAGCCGTTGACCGACAAAGCCCAGAAGGAGTCACATGATGTCGCAGACACAACTCAAGACCCTCGTCAGCAGAGTCCTAGACAATCCAGATCTTCAGTAACGGATCAAAGCGGCCAAGTCAGCTGAGGATGACATCGCGATCGCAAAAGAGTACGGCTGCGAACTCGCATCATTGCAGCTCAGAAAACTCAATGAGTCAGAACTGGAAAATGTGGCTGGCGACGATGTCACTCAGTGCGATATGTATTGGCAGAAGCCAACGACGGCGAGGGCTTTGTGGAAGGTTTGTTGATCTGACTTCAGCTGCACTTCCAGCCTAAACACTCAAAGCACTTGCATTAGCTGGGGCTTTTTATTGCTTCAATAGCCCGACTAATCCCATAAATCAGCCTCCAATATCTGGCACGATTGGGTGCAGCAAGTAATAGCCAAAGACACTGCAGCAGACCATTGCTGTAGTGGTTACACTAACCCATTTTTTCTCAAGCAATGGCTGCGATTGATGATCTGATGGCTGCTCTTATTAGCCATGTTGAATTACAGCAGGCTATGACAAACGCCACATCTCTAGAAGATGCTGTTGAGGTTGCTGTTGATGCGGGATACAAAGTAACTTCACAGGAGTTGCTAGAAGCCTACACATCAAAAACGGTTGAACTATCTGAAGAAGAATTATTATCAGTCGCTGGAGGGAAAGGACGCACTGTAGGCTGATCGGCGGATACAAATGGCAGGACCGTTGGTTGCTAAAATCAGGCTGTTGCAAGACTTACTCTGATGTCAGAAGAGCAACTCAAAGCCTTTCTAGAAAAAGCCAAAGGCGACAGCAACCTTCAGGAGAAGCTAGAGGTAGCTGCTGATGCAGATGCAGTTCTTTCAATTGCAACAGAAGCAGGATTTAGCATTTCTGCTGATGATTTGAAGAACGCTCAATCAGAGATTTCAGATGATGAGCTGGAAAGCGCTGCTGGTGGTGGGCATTCTGGCAGCCCGTGCCACTCTGTATACACCCAATGTCCCGATGGATGCTAGGGCTTTGGTTGCTTCAATAGCCTGACTATTCCCATAATTCTGCCTCCGATACCTGGCACGATTGAGCACTGTTGAGCAGAGATCAGGCTGGCGGATGCATTACTTACCTACGTAGTTAAAAGGTTCTGGGACATTCACCAGAAGCTCACCAAAACCTCGTGGGGTATCCACCAAAACTATGCAGTGGTGTTCACCAGAAGGGCTGTGATCTTGAAGGAGTCGAGGGGGCAGCACGCCCATAAATTCACTCCTTAGAGGCATGACACAAGAACAACTCACAGCTTTCATCGCTAACGCCAAAAGCAATACAAGCCTTCAGGAGCAGCTCAAAGCCGCAGCTGATGTTGATACGGTTATGGCGATTACCAAAGAAGCAGGATTCAGCATCTTCTGTGATGACCTCGCCAAAGCGCAATCTGAGATTTCAGACGAAGAACTGGAAGGCGTGGTTGGAGGAACTCACGTTCCGAACACTGGGATTGAGTGTCGTTCCACATGGTTCTGTATGAGCCTTAGAGTCAACACTACTGTTAACTGCTGTCCTGGAGGATCTACTAAAGGAAAGATAGTTTGGCCCTGTAACAAGTAGGCTACTCATCAAAACTTCTCCCGCCGTAGGGGATTTTTATTTCTTCAATAGTCTAACTAATCCCATAAATAAATCTTCAATACCTGGCACAATTGAGCAGATTTGAGCATTAATCAGGCAAATGAAAGCGTTTCCAAAAGGTGGAGTCAGGCCTCTGAGCCATTAACCAGAAGCTCACCAGAACCTTGCGAGTTCTGTACCAGAGCTGTAAAATCTCAGCTACATTTAGGGAAGCTTCTGGCGAATAGCAGAATCAATCCACCACCTAGGCGGGCAACGCTTCCACCCACCTGACTTCTGCTGGGTTTCCCAGGATTCGATAGCGACGCAAACCCAACTTAATTACAAACGAAAAATTGTGCATTGGGGGTTCGCTCTATATCGAGGTAATGCCCACTCTGCGTATAGGTTTTTCTAGCCGTATTAAACACAAAGAAGTTCATGAGATTATGCGAAGTCGCCGCAACATACGCAAAGATATATTCATTCTTTTGGCCAATAATGTTTACTTTCTGGTTGACATCAAAGCTTCTTCCGCTGGCAGGATTGAATGATGAAACGTGATAGACAGATGCTGTGGGCAACGACTTTACGCGCCAAACAGTCGTGAAGTTGCCATTAGATTCATTAACGCAGGTCCATTCCTGACTCCAAGAGGGAGAGGCAGAAATAATTAATGACATAGCACTCGCCAATGCAACCCAAAGTGACCTCATCATCGTTAAACAGCTAAACGATTCAGATTATAAGAGCGATGAATACAGAAATTTCAAACATTGAGTCCTGAGTTTATAAAACCAAAAAATTTGTGAGAAAACTTCCGTTCACCTGACATCTGCTTACTCAGCCATGCCCCAATCACATCGAAACTGAGCATTCGCCTCACCACCTGTTGCCTACCACCCCGTAGCGATCTCGTCTCCACCTCAACCCATTGCACGTGCTGTGTTGGTATGTCGTTCCTGAAGTTGCAGAACTTCCTCTCCTACTCGTTCAGTAAGCAACCGACATCGTTCTTCGGCGCGTGGTGATCAACAAGTGGGCGGTTCTTGTTTGGCATGAGGCCACGTTGGCGAAACCGCTTGGCGAATGCTGGCCAAACTGAATGCTTGTGATTCAGCGCCCATGCCAAAGACAACCACGACTTGCGTTGAGATGACGTGTCTGCAGGAGTTGGCTGATCTGAAACGAATCGAGGTTCCCTGAGTAAAGACGATCGCTGGCGGTGATCCTGAAGGCCCGGTGGTGATACTGCGTTTGCTGCTGGCTCAGATGGTCTCGATGAGCAAGCGGCTACTGGGAGCAATGGTGCTCGATCGCGTGGATATTGAAGCCGATTCAGTGGAAAGACCAGCTGCTTCAGAGGCAGACGAGTCTGAGGCCAGAAACAGTTGCTGTCACTTACTTCTGGGGGTTCGCCTCTGCGCCGCGTTTGCATGTTTGTTTGCAGTTTCAGGGCATCAGCAAGACATCTGCAAGCACAGAGAACAACTGCTTTCCGAGCAGTGGGTCGTTGTCTGTCCAGGAATCGATCATCCCCTCCGTGCAGGAGCGAGCTGACAAGGATAGTGGCAAGTGATTCCTGACTGATGGCGATTACCAATTTGAATGTTTGAAAAACTTCTTATGCAAATGGCAGAAAAGTTTTGCTTGGTAAGCCATAGTCTCCAGCGACCATTTCTCTACATGTTCAGCGGGCAGTTCTTGCATTAAATTAAAACTTACGCGCTGATTTTTGCAGTCAATAAAAAATGCCGTTGGCACGACTAGACCATTGTCAGCCATGGCTTGAGTGGGTGTGGTGACTCCGACTCCAAACTCTGTTTTACTTCCTACGGCTCTTGCATAGCTAAACACGTATTTTTCAGGTTTATTGACATCAAAATAACCGTATTTTTCCATTGGCGTGCCTCCTACGTTGACTCCAAAAACTTTGCTATGTTGACCAAAAGCTGCAATTGCAAAAGATGTTGATAATAATAATTTTAAGAGTCTTCGGGGCATTTCAAATATCAATGCTTTCTTTCTTCTAGCAGGTCTATTTCATTTGGCAGGATGGGATATGCCTGCATCGCACTACAGGAACGACTACTCCCCTGGAGCCTCGGCGTCACCGACTTCCGCGTGAGCTAAGTCCAGTCAGGCAATGGGTTCTGAGCCATTCACCAGACGCGCACCAGAAACTAACGGGGTCTACACCAGAGCTGTGTAGTGGGCTCCACCAGAAGAGCTGTGATCTTGGAGGAGTCCAGGGGGTTACACCCCAACAATTCATTCCTTAGAACCATGACACAAGAACAACTCACAGCTTTCCTGGCCAACGCCAAAGGCAACACCAGCCTTCAAGAGCAGCTCAAAGCCGCAGCTGATGTCAATGCTGTTGCTGCAATTACTAAAGAAGCAGGATTTAACATCCCTGTTCATGGCCTCAATAAGGCTCAATCAAAACTTTCAGAAAAAGATCTAGAAGGTGCGGCTGGTGGGCGATGGGAAACCGCACAATCAACGCAATGTGGCTTTGGATGCTAGTAGGTAACATCACCAGCTCTCAACCAACCCATCAAAGCCCCTCCTAAGCAGGGGCTTTTTATTGCTTCAATCACCGCCAATAGCGCAATTTCAAGAAAGATGTGGCATGAAACAGGAAATCATTTGGACAAACCTTAATTCCCTCGCTATCAATATATAACCAATAAAAGCCACAGGCAACAATATGGCTCACTACACTCACGAATTCATCAGAAGGTTGCGCTTACGCCATCGTGGATATATCGCACTGTTGGCAGCACAAGTTGTTTTTCTACTGTTACTTCCAGTAGCAGAACGCTATCCAGCTTTTCAATCTTTCCTGAACATAGCCCTTGCAGGGGTAATACTTGGGTTAGTCAGTCGCTACACACAAATCAAAAAACTGAATTCGGTCTTCTTTGGTCTAGGGATTTTTGCCATTACCCTTGAAGTGATCTGGCGTTTAAGCCTCGAATTAGTACCAAACCTAGGCCACTGGCTTACACTCTTGCACGTACTTGCCTGGATTTTATTTTATTTTGCAAGCATTTTACGGCTAATAAAATCACTTATACGCGAACCATTCGTAACCGTTGCTGTCGTAATGGCTGCTGTGGAAGGTTATCTCTTGATTGGAGTGGCTGGTGGCGTGCTATTAACCGCAACCCTTGAGATGCATCCCACCGCGTTTGATTTCAACATTCTCACCAATGGTGATACAAACATCACCGTAGAAAACACATCGAATGCAGTGAGCCACTTTTCGCCGGTGTTAATGGCAGCAGCTTTTAACCTTTTGACCACGGTGGGATCTGGAGTTGTAAATTCCGGAGACACAATCTCTTCGGTAGTTGTCACAATCATTACCGTCAGTGGTCAATTGTATGTGGCGATACTGATTGCACTCATTCTTGGACGATCTCATTCTCGTTGACAACTTCGTAGAATAGATAATCTATAAGCTCACTTTTTAGCCCCTAAAGGATGGTTGCACGGCGTCCACCTGCCAAAGGATGCCACTGAAATCCATCGCGCCAAGACTCTGCCAACTGGGCCGGGGGTCGACGGTTCGCATCGATCAGGGGGCGTCAGTTACAGCAGGTTTTGTCAACCATCTCTACCCGCCACTCGGCGGGCTTTTGATTGCCTAAGAAGAAAGCAGAACAGTTCAAACAATCTCATTTGAACCATGAACCCCGAAACCCGCTTCGCGTTGTCCCTGCTGAACAAATTCGTCTCAGCACTCAGGACCAACGCTACAGACATCTTTAGAAGAAAGCACTCTCGTGGCACACAAGACCTTAGTTTTCCAGAAGTAGAAGAGCTGATGATGGATTGAATAAACCCTGCCTAACCGTTTACAAATCGGACAGGCTGGTGGACAGTGCTCCTGACCCTGAAGCACCTCCTAGTCGAATTCAGAGCAAGCAATAAGAATCGAGGAAATATGAAGCATTGCGCGGAGGAAGCTACAAAGCGATCACGATTCCTATTGACACACCTAGACAAAAGCAAAGAATCTCAATGGATCAGCACTTATATGCTCAAAGATTCACTGACATAAATTGCTAACAGCTGTTTCCGGGTTTTCCTCGTTCCGATTCAGACAGAGGGAATTCCACCAGAAGGGAGCGCACGCTATCCAGCAATCAATATCTTTGAAAGCTACTTAAAGGATTGCTAGCGATGAATAACCAATAGGCGACACTATAAAATTAGTGCCAAGTACGACGTTTTAATTGCCCTAGAACAGCTTAAACGCGGCTCCCCCAGTGTCATCGATGATTGATCTATCCTAGTAATATGAAGCGCGTAAGTTGAGCTTTGCCCCGCAAACCTTATTTCTCACATCTGGCGATGCCAATGAACACCGCAATCCACGTAAAAGCAATCAACAAATAAAGCATGATTGCTTAGTGAGCCGAACTAAAAATGAGGAGAGTTGTCCAACTCTCAATGCCGTTAATTAAGCGACCCATTAAATCTAAAAATTGATTGTGCCAACCGTGAGTCGGATTACCGTCATTGCCGCTCTTAGCAGTTCAGGGAGGCGTCAGATCCCTCATGTCAGCTGAGGACCCATGACGGCAGCTGTTAGTGATCTGTTGTTGCTGTTGCGGTCCGATTTTCGGGATATGCACTGAGCCATGGCTGCCAAGCGAAGACCACAGCAAAACAAGGCACGAGAAGAAGCTGCAACCTAGATCCTGGGAAAGAGTCGGAGGAGTCAACTCCGAGCTAACGACCTATTACACACGCCTGCTAAAAGCATACAGCTCGGCTGCTCAACCATCCCTGCCTGCCACATCGTATGGGCAATGCGCTGACGATTGGCGACGTCATTCGGGAGGGCGGAATTCCGTTGAAGCATGCGGGCAAAGTGCAGATAACGGAAGAAGCAGGGCTGGTCAGGTTGAGGACCATGTGGTGGGCGACTGAGCGCGATGAAAGCCAACCATGGCTAAGGGCGAGTCGGAGGTGAAGAATGTGCTGGGCGCTGGAGCTGTTATTGGCAAGGAACACAAAGAAGCGAGGGCTGTTGGCCCCTTCTGCGATCAACCATTGAATTGATACCTGGAGGTACGCGGCCAACCATTACCAAGAGGTCTTATGTAGTGGAACATGATCCATGGGGTGTGGTGATGGACGCATCAAACAAAAGAGGTAAATTAAACTTAGCAATACCTTGAGAAATAGCATGAAAAAACAATTCCTTACAACAACTATTTTAGCCCTAACTCAATTAACATTACTTTTCTACACTCTAGACTCAAAATCAGCTTCAATCGAACGCTATGAGTTGAAAACAGATGCCATCAAAGCGTGTATTAACTGGCTCAGGAACGGTACAAAATACACTTTTCATGATGACGGTACATGGCTTGAGGACAACAACCGAATCTGCGTAGACGGGAGAAAGAATTACGATTCAACAAATATCACTGGAATGGAAGACCCATCAATAGAACCAAAAAACTATGACGACATACCAAATCCCGTGAAAATGAAAATCATCAAATTTTTTGATTATAGAGAAGATGATGGAACATCGCTTGATCAATAAATACAGGAATAATTAGAAAGGGTGTTGTTGTCAAAGACGACAGGGCATTTGCTGGTAATTGCATGCTGCTGAGTTGCGGCGATAGCAAGCGGAATACAAGGATGAGTAACAAAACGGAATTCAGATCAGGCTTGATGCATTGACAAAGGGTGTTAAGAGTGATTGCTGCAAAGTCTTGACTCAGGTTGAGGCAGGAAGAAAAATTACTTATTGATTGATTCACACAAGGTTGAGAGATTGGAGTTAACGGAAAGGGGTCATGCGTGGGAAAGGTAAATGCAAAGCATATTGATCAAACCAGGCGATATGACAATAACGAGTGTGAGTATTGGGCAAGACGTGTGGAAAGCTGTTTTTAGGGCTACCCCAAACGGGGCAGGCAGGCGCAGGCAAGCGCCTGAAAGACAGACCATTGCTATGACTGCTGAAAAGACCTGATATCCATGTCAGAAGAGCAACTCAAAGCGTTCATCGCGAAAATTAAAAGTGATACCGGTCTTCAGGCAAAGCTCAAAGCCGTAGCTGATTCCGATGCAGTTCTTGCGATTGCAGAAGAGGCTGGGTTTATGATTTCTGCTTACGATTTAAAAACTCAGTCAGAACTTTCAGACGATGAACTGGAAGGAGTAGCTGGCGGTGGCTTTACACAAAATAAGACCTGCACCAGTATTCTTCTTGACAATTGCAAGTGATTTCTACTAAACGGCATTTGCATTTACACATTGCCAGCATGAAACCAGACAAGGGCAAGCAAATCATATTTTTTCGGCAAAAACAACATGCTCGTTTAAAAAGTCTATAAATCATGTTGCCATGCCTGGCAAGACAGAGCGCAGTATTTTTCAGCCAAAGACGCTGAAATAGTTAGCCGCTAAAAGGGTGATAAAAACACATCTACCAAAGCCAGGGAACTCAATATGGATCAGTTGAAATGAGGTGTTGGCTCTCTATAACAGCCCTGTTCGAGAAAGAACAGATTTTGAGACCAATGTAATTCCGCAATACTCTTTTTAAATACTTCGAATTGAAAACAACTTAATGGTCGCGGTACCCCGTCACAAACACAGTGCTTTGCTGAGGCATGATTAAACCGGCCTCTTGCATACGGCATAAAGCCATCAGGTAGCCGCGAGACTCTTCCTCAAGCCATGGGTAAGGTTGAAGATTCTCTATGGAAGCTCTAGCTGAGAAGCCGAGCAGGGCAAGCAACACCGCTGCAGTCGTTTTGATTCTTTTGCTCATGATTTGGGAGGTCAGCTCAAACCTGTGGGCATCAGCTTCCACTGAGCACCTTTCAGGTCTCAGGGCCGATATTCAGGTCTGCGGGCTCTTCAAACACAACGCGCTAATCGGCAACCCGAAATGGAACGTAGTCAGTGCGCTCGATCCGGATGCCTCCCGGGACCGATGCGGCTCCGTAGAGTCCGCTCATCCAGCCCACACCTAAACAACACCCAGCTCCGGCAATTCGGCTGCGTCGTGGATGACTTGACTGCCACATTGGCCGCCTAGGAATACGGATCGAAAGAGGCTGTATTGCTCAAAACATTCATGTTGAGTTGTCAAGAAGAAAGAGTCTCCCACCGATGTATTTCATCCTGAAAAGGAGACTTCTCCAGCAAAGGAGTGACACCAAGTTCAGATCGCCATTCTGCTAATGGCCGTTCCCAACCCTCTTCCCAACGGCACCCTTCCAAGAAGACTCCAGCGAGACCCACTTGAGCTCCAAAGCTAATCGCCTCCCAGATCATGCGATGTTCATCGGGGCAGATGAAACTGTGAGTCATCAGAGCAGAGAGACCCGCAACGACTCCTGGTTGCTGTTGTGAAACAGCGTAATAGGCTTGCACAGCCGCTTCCCCAGCTACCGAAGTATCAACACCAAGAATTAAATGGTGAATATCATGAAAGCTTCTAAGCCTGCGGGATAAGTAGTCTTCCTTTTCACTGGTCTCGGCAACCTTCCTCAGGTTTTTATTTACCGGAGGAAATGGATTCATGCCGAGCTGCCTAAACATTTGCTGAGCGCAGAATCCCAAGCTTCCAATTGGCATTGCATGCATATCATCAAATGATGGCCATGCAACGCCGAATCGCTCATCAACAAGACTCTGAATTTGAGGATGAGTTAAGAATTTATTGAGCCATTCTTTTTGCAAATCCCATTTAAAAATTGGCGAGAAATGCCTACTATGTTTAAACCCATGCTCAGGATCTCTGGCGACTTGAAGAATCCCTAACGCCAAATCGAAAGCATCCTCTTTTAATTCAGTACGCGAAACCATGTCGTGAATTTCCGTGGCTTTTCTGATCTAGACCTGCTGAGCATCAAAGTCACTACTCAAAACCGAACAAAAATATTCGGTTTACAGGGCAAAGCATCAGATGTGAACTGCATTGCCCTGAAGCAGATTTGAGCGTCTCCACCGACGACTCATCAGCCTTTCTCAGCGTTCGGGGAGAGAGGAGGGGCTGCATGCAGGGGCACTAATCACACTATGGCTGAGTTCAAGAAACAACAAGCGGAAAACAAACTCGTAGACGGAGCGCTTCACTTTCGTTTCTGTCCTCCGCCTTCGTGATTATCAGGCCAGTTCCAACCGAGTGATCACTCGCTTCACCTGAATATGAGACCAGTTCGTTGCACTTGCAGCAATGGTTAGACCAGCAACCTCTAGAGCTGCAGCTGGTCATGGCCAGTGAATGTGCTCCCGTAGTACCCGTCCGAAAAGGTCCTGAAACCGAACCTCAGAAGACGGTTGGCCCACTACCAATCGTGATCGAGCAGCCATAGAACAATTAGGTCCCACTGGGAGAAACCCATGACAACTGCAACCCTCCTGGCTGATGAGCGTTACTGGCAAGACCTTGCCGCAGCGCAAATGCGTCGTGAGCGCCAGGTGAGAGCTGAACTTCTCAATGGAAGGATGGCGATGCTCGGCTTCATAGCCCTTGTTGGAACCGAAGCATTGCTGCATCAAGGACTGCTATCAGCACTTGGCATTTGCCTCTAAACGCAGACACCCATGACATCAGCTAAGCCTCAGGCAAGGCGACCTGAGGGACTGGTGCTGATCTACGGCGTGCTCGACCTTGAACTGGAACGTCATCAGTCCATGATCGAATTCGGAGTGGGCATCCCCCTACAACGGCATTGAACTACTCGCATTTCAACGGGCCCTCTATGCCCAAGGGTTGACCAATGGAGCCAGCCCCTCGCAAGTCCTGCCCATGGCGATCTCAACAGCCTGACACCGATCCGGGTGAATCTGGGCAAACACGATCCACTCAGGGACGATGGCCTTGGTTTCACAACTAAAACCAACAGCAGGGGATCAAGGGTGAAAGTCCATATCGGCTCCGGTATGCCCCATGGTTTTGTCATGCAGCACTTTCTTGTCGGGGAAGCGGGTACAGCCGCAGAAAAGCAGAACCTGGCGTTCTTCCATGCAGGCAAAGCGCCTTAAAGATCCAGAGCGATAACCCCCACCTGAATTACGAACCGACCCACGCCACCGGGGTAGCAATGACGACGCTGTGAGCGCCAATCACAAAGGCTTTGGTTGTCTTGTCGATCAGACAATTCCACCGAGCAAAACCTCACGCCCATTGATCAGGGACACATCACCCATTAGGGCTATTTCCTTCTAAAACGCCAGATTCCTGAAGGCGATGACGTTCGATCAAGTACAGGGCTCCTAGGACGCTGCCGCACCAGAAGCCGAGTATCAGCAGAAACAGCCCCATGCTTTTCAGAAAGTTCATCAGCCGTGCCTCAGTGAACTGTTGTCTGCAGGGTTCGCCTCGACATAGCCCCGAGTCGTGCTGGTGAAACAGTATCCCCCATTTGAAGCAAAGTCACCACTAGGCGGGAAGGCTTCCAGCCACTTCACTTCTGCAGGGTCTCCTAGTTTTCAATCGGGTTATAACAGTGAAATTGTCTGACAACAAATGACCATATAGAAAAGATTGCTCAGCTCTCCGATGAAAATTGAATAGCCAAACTGCACTTCATATCAAAGCAACGCATGAAACGACTTGCACTCACAGTTGTTTTTTTACTAACAATCACGCCAGAGGCCCATATATCAAGAGCCCATGACGTTAATGGAGCGGAAAGTCTTGGTATCAAGGTCGAGAGCCTTGCGAAGCCAATAAGACAATGGGATGGAACTCTTTTACCACACTATCCGCAAGGCCAACCAGAAATCGCGATTTTAAGGATAAAATACCTGCAGGCATGACTCTACCTTGGCACCATCATCAAGTCATCAACGCCGCAGTGATTCTTGATAGAACCCTCGATTTATATCTGAAAAATAGAACAAAAAGGAGGTATGAGAGTGGAGATGCCTTAATTGAAGTTGTGAATAGGCTGCACATGGGAAGAGCTATCGGCAATAAGGACGTTCACTTAATTGTTTTTTATGCAGGAAAAAAGGACAGCTAACAACTATTTTGAAAGAGTGAAACACATCACGGAACTCTTTGCGCAATAAGAACACGCATTAGGCTGACCTGGTCTGCATGCAGTAAAGCCAACACACGCCATGCTTCGGCACATGCCGATCAACTAGCGGGCGGTCCTTTTATGGCATCCCGACACGTTGACGAAACCGCCTAGCGAATGCTGGACAAACTAAGTGCTTGTGATTCAGCGCCGACACCAGAAACCACCAGTCCGCAAGTTGGATTGATATGTCTGCAAGGCTTGGCTGATCTAGAACGACTGGAAGGTCCCTGGGTAAAACTGATCGCCAGCGGCGATTCAGAAGACGCGGCGGTGATTCTGCATTTGTTGCTGCCAAAGAAAAACGGGATGACTGCGGGCCACCCCGTACCATTCCTTTTTTCTTGGCTTTACGGTTCTTCAGCACCTCTGTCATTTGGACATAACAGTTTTGTAGACCACCAAGAAAGTGGAGTCGTCAAAAGCACATTTGCCAGGGTTTTAATGTAGTTTCTTATTCTTCCGTTGATGAATAAATTATTTTATGCGATCCAAGGGAATGAAGGATCATATTTCCTGTCTAATTTTTGCATTAACTCTTCAGCATTGTATAAGTCAGCACAAAAACTACATTGTCCTTCAGGGTCGCAGACAATGAAGCCGTCGCTGAATTTGTGTAAAGCCGTTCCCCGACTAGTTGTTGCCAAAAGAGTTTCGCGATCCATCGAGGTAATACGATTACATTTGTAATGGCATCTGTCAATCGAACGGTGTTGTATCAGTACTTACAATTATCGCAACTCACAATATGATTATTTGCTTTAAAGCACAGACACATAACTAGAACGGAGCTCGGCGTGTGCTGGAGGGGCGGGATATCTCATAACTCAGCTGGCATTCATCGGTTCATCGTCATCAAACCAACCTTCACTGATGCAAGCACCCTTTACGGAAATCAATGCCCTGACCGTTCTAAAACAAGGTTTTTTTGCTTTGACGTTTGGAATACATCTAACCCTGCCTTGGTTCCTCGCAGCGAATTTCTTCAATAGAGTTGGGGTGAGCCTTAATAAAGGGAACCGCCTCCATAGCCAGAACGCGGGCTTCGAAAGCATCACCGGCGTAGAAACAGCTTTCGATTCTTCGACTACTGGTCTCGCGGTGTCTGACGGTGTAGCGCTTGTGGCTTTTCATGGATCGAGACATGGTTTCACTTAAAGCTTCTGCCTGATCGAGCCAGTAATCAACAAAAATCTTTAATTGCTTCGGGATCATTCGCATACACGAGAATCAATGCTTTCAGCTTTCGTATCAACCACAACCAAACACTCTGGACAAAGGGTTCTATTGAATACAGTTAATACTAACTTTTAACTTCGATTAAGACACGCCTAGGATCTAGTTGATCGGTTTTAATTTTAATTCAATCAAAAGCTTTCCTATGACTCGCCAATCAGGGACCAATCTCCGCAAACTGAATGGGCACCTCGTGCATCTTGCCCTAGAAGTCGAGGCTAAGGTCAACGATGCTCGAAAAAATTACTTTGATGAGCTTGCACAGATGCATCGGTCGACCGGCAAAGAAGCTGAGAAGCAGTAGGTGTATTCATTGTTGCCTTGAGCTTTGGACTAATACTGGCCATCGATAATGGGCTTAATACCAAAACCGTTAACAACTGTTGCTTAACATCCAAGACGAGCATTGTAAAAAGTGCTCCCTATCCTCTTGCATCTTCCAATCCAAAAATCAGGTATAAACTGACACGGAGCAACCGTGCTGCAGGTCTGCGCAAAAACAAAGTCATGAAAGACAAGAGCAAGTCCTTCACATCGTGAAGAAGTACTCTTCAATCTGTTGCCTTTCAGTTCCTTAACACAGAAGACTACAACGTAGTTCCCAAGTATGTTCTATCCTTCGATTGTATCCATGCGTGGCTGTCACGATTAAATCTTGAGACTTGGCGAGAGGAGCAGTCAATCCCTGGTAAAATTTACTAGTTGCACAATGATCTTCCCAGGTAATGTAGTGGTGCTGGTGAAAGCTGTATTGACATGATTGTGGTGCTGACAGCCAAGCGCAGATCAAGGCTTTTTCGTCAACAAAAACCGAGATTCTGAAGAAGGTCAGATAGGTCCGAACTCCCCGACGAAGAACCACTCCACAGCCCTGGGCAGAACAAAGAGGCGCAACGACGATGCCGCCAGTTGATCGAAAGAATGCCGATGCGGCCTATTGGTTAGAGCTTTACAGCCAGAATCAATCAAGGTGTACTCCTGACATCTGCAATAGGCTCTAGGGCCATGAATGCATCGATTTCCTGCCAGAAAGCAGGACGCCAACAGGCCTCGGCTGGTGTGATCAACATAAGTCTCAAACGTGGCGCAACAGGGCATACACTCGAAGCAACTTCGGCGATGGCTACTCGATCGTCCAACATGCCATCCAAAAAGCACTCACATTAATCAGCTAAAAATCCATAGGTGAACAGTTTTCATACGCAAGCCAAATGCAATCGAACCATGAAAAAAATCCAACATGGACTACGCTTGATAGAGCATATGAATCGATGATGACATCTACAAAAATCATTCACATTGGACTGTGGAAAATCAAAAAAGACGTAAGCCCGAAAGCAGTATCAGACGTGAACAGACAGGTAATATCATTCAAAACCAGAATCCCGGGGATTGAGTTGGCATACGCCGGACCCTTGGAGACATTTAATTTCCCACAGGAAATTGTAGACGCCTTCGGCATTCCGCCTGATGCGACATTTCTAGCCAGAGGTTACAATCATGCTTTGTTTATTATCTTTGAAAACAAGAATTATCGCATTTTGTATGACACATCAAAGCCACACCTAGACTTGTCCCCAATCATGATGCCATTAATCGAGGGCGGTATGAACGGCGTGCTAACTATCGATTTTTGTCTGCCCAGGCTGTAGCCACCAACACTTAGTAGTCATACAAATGATTAAAGGGCTCCACTACGGCCCATTGAGCAATACGTAGGACAAGTCTTCGTAAGCCTGCAAACCTTTCCCTGTTGGGTGTTCTTCAACCAACCCGCACCATTCTTCGGTAAAGAGCGATCAACCAATGGTCGGTCCTTGATCGCCATCGGCACGGTCTGGCAAAGTCATTTGCTCTGTAACCGAAAGTGCGACTGCCTGCAGAACAATCGGTCGATGGTTCGAATCCATGAGAGGGCGTCTAGTTACAGCGTGGATTTTCAGCCAGGACCGGTTGCCCTTAAACACCGTGAGGATTGAGTGCCCTGGAGCCTTGGCCTCGCCAGCTTCTGCATGAGCTGATTTCCGCCTGGACGACCAATCTGAGCCATTCACCAGAAGCTCATCAGACATCCTTGGGGCTGCACCAGTGCTGGGAAGTGGAGATCTCCCAAGCAGCAATTGCAGAATTAGACCCAGCACAGACAACCACCGTCGCCGAACACATAGGCTTAAGTAGAAGTGAAATTCTGGAGTGTGGCTACTGGAACCATCTCCCAGACAACAAGACGTCCCATAAGGACAATGCTTCTGCACGTGCGAAGCCTGCAGTCAATCAGGGTGTAGTCGCTGCGATGCATTAGGTGGAGCTGTAAAGACAAAAAAACTTTGGCCCGTTCTGGGGATGCGCCTTCAACAGCCTTTTAGCGACGATGCCATCAGACGTGATCAGTCAATGGAAGGCCTCAGACGTGTCGTTGTCGGATCTGCTGTTGGCAGCCTTCTAGGTGCGGCGGCGTTTTTCGCAGTCGACGTGCTGATTTCAACGAGCGCCGAGGCAGTGCCAACGCATCTCACCTGTAAAGATACAACATCAACATGGAATAGTTCTCCATACACATTGTTCACACGGCAAGTCATTTTGGATTTTGATACAAATAGCGCAACTGTTGATGGAAATGAAAGACACTTCAATGTGACGCCTGCGGAACTAACAATTCACGAACAAGGTAGGAATAAAAACGGCACACGCACGAGTTATATATTCAAAGTCGATCGCAGCACATTAAAATATAATCACGAATATGAGTTCATCAGCTCTGGAAGCAAATTCAGAAGTAATGGACAGTGTCAGATCACCAAAGCGACGACAGCACACAAAAGTTGACTATCACTTGAGGAGCAACGGTTCCAACCGCCTTCCTTCTACATCATTTCCCAGCCTTCGCTGGCGTTATGGCGCAGCATCAGTCTGTCGAGGAGCTGAGCAGATTCAAGCAAGCTTTTAAGGTATTCACTAATGCATAATGAATGCAAGCTCTCGATCTTCAGTTAGGCGCTCATAAAAAAGTCTGCATTCGCTATCCACCACTCCCGCACTGATTTTGGTTTCTTTCCTGTAAGACTGGTAAAGTCATCCGTGATTCGAGCTGCTTTACCTGCACGAAAGGCATCAAGGTGACACATCACCTCAATATCTACATCTGCCTCTGTAAAACCAGCTTCTGTAAGCATCAGATTCCGAAACTCATCTCTAGGCATGTCTTGATAGATGATTCGGCGATCAAGAGCTTCTGTGGCAGCAGTTGCAACATCCTCAAAAGTCACCGCTTCCGGCCCAGTGATCATATATTCACAACCAACATGTGCTTCCTTTGGCGAATCCAAAACATTGATGAATGCATTTGTGACATCTTCTAAGGCCACAAAACCCACCTTTGCCGAACCGACACATGACATCAGCATGCTTTCGGCTTGGATCAATTCACGAAATGGTTTGAAGTTTGTTTCCATAACCGTCTGAGGACCGACAACCGTCCAAGGCAGTCCAGAAGAACGCATCAATCTCTCAGTGGCTAATCCAGCCGTGCCAAGTTCATCGTCATGCTCAACACCGCCAGTTAGCAGAACAATCTTCGCTCCATGACCGGATTGGATCATGGCCTCGATCACATTTCTCAGTCGAACTTCTTTTTTGTCGTCCATTGGTGCATTAACGAGCACCTTGTCGACTCCTTTCATTAATTGGGGCAAGGTTGAGGGATCATCCATATCGGCGGATATGAGTTCAGCCCCAGGTGCATCCAAAGCTGCCAACGCTTTTTCAGACCGTCCTGTCGCCCTGACTGAAAGACCACGTTTCGCTAAGCCTTCCACGACTGGACGACCAAACATGCCGGTGGAGGACATAACAAGGATCATCTTGGGTGAATCAGCTCTGAGAATTGAATTAGCAGATTTTTCAGCTTCCGGCACGATGGCAATATTCACACGACCCCAGACCGATGGTCTGAAGCCGTGTGAACGATGACTCACAAAGCACAGGAAGCCGGAATGTCATTCGTGAGAGTGCGGTCCTTTCCTTGCTAAGCGTTTATCAGCAAACCGAAACCGTTCTTCGGTCAATGGCGATCAACGAGCAGTCAGCGGTTTTTATTGCCATTGAGCCTTGGCTTCACAAGCTTGAGGATGAACTAGAGCCAGCCTTGAAGAAAATTCTGAGCTATTGATCAGACATGCACCAAAACTCTGCACTCTCCATACAGAGCTGTTTTGCAGGGTTCCCCAAAAAGGCTGTGAACTTGAAGGAGTCAAAGAGCTCGCAAGCTCAACATTCACTCCCAGAAACCATGGGGACTACCGTTAAAGTCAGAGTAACTGCTTACCCATGGGAAAAGTGGGACAAGCTGCCGAAAGAAGAGAGAAAAGCGGAAACGATAGAGGGAGATCATCGAGCCGTTGAAGAGCAACGGCAAGAAGATACAGTCAAGGAGGGGGTCACCCCATCGGCTTTCCAGATTAAGCTAATACCCACGCAAGCGCAGAAGCTGAAGCCGTTGGGGTTAATGAGACCTATCGGACAACTTTTAACCCAGCTAGTGGCGGCCAAATGGTTTGCAAACACTTCAACTTTGAGTAGTTACTGAGGAGTCCACATAAAGCCCCAACAATTGCGAGTTTTTAGTGTCAACACCGTAGATGCACTTCGCCCAGCAGAGCGTTGCTATGACTAGTGCACAAGCTTTATATCCATGTCAGAAGAACAACTCAAAGCATTCCTCACCAAAGTTAAAGGAGATTCAAATCTTCAGGAGAAAGTAAAATCATGTCGAGACGCTGGTGCCATGGTCAAACTCGCCAAGGAACTAGGTTTCGTTATTTCTGCGCTAGAAATATTGAATGATTTTAATTCTGACAGTTCTCAATTAAGCAAACAATTATCAGACCAAGACACTTCTGAGATTTATGGCGGAACAGGTGGATGGAATAACGGCAGCTTGGGCGGATTTAATAATGGCGGATTGAGTGGATGGAACAATGGAGCCTCGAGAGGATGGAGCAATGGTGGCGCAGGTGAATTCAACAATGCCTAAAGGCAGAAAACTAAAATCTATATATTTTCTCGAGCCATTTACTCCGCCAAATCTCATTGAGCAGCAATCAGTTCCAATGAGCTGGCATAATTGGATCCTTTTGATTGATACATAAAGGCATAGAGTAATAAGCAGTGGGATCATCTCTTCAACAAATCTTACATTGGTACCTCTAAAGCTTCAACGCCAAAACTAAAGAGCATCATGCTTTAGGAGAAGTTCAGAGCTAGTCAGTCGCTTGTCCAGATATTCGGAATGAAGGCGACCCGCCTGGATCAACAAAACTCTAAGATTACGACTAATGCACGTCAGCATCCATAGAAACTAAAAAATATGGGACTTAAATGAACTGCTCTAATACATTCGACACGATGAGCCGGCGGTGATCCATCTCCACCTCCGTTGGCGACATTTTCAACAACTGACTTCTACATGGTCTGCCAGGTATCGATTGCCTGGTATCTCAGCATTCCCCTGATCAGAGCCTAACAATTGCCCCGCCATGACCTGACCTCCACACGAATCGCTACATTTAAAGATCACGAGTGACTGGTCATATTATCTGCATTAGAGAACTGAATCACTCTGTAGCATCAAGGCGCTTCACTTCCTCCACAAACTTCTCTCCACTGTGAGAGTGCTCCCGATTCTTTTCATTCGGGTGGCTATGTCGTTCATCTGCACTAGCTTGCTTCAGCAGTTCTTTCTCGCGATGAACCGGATCAAGCCGTTCAAGATCAGCTTTATTTGGGCGTCTGCCACTTTGATGATGTTCGTTACTCATATCAATTGATCTCCTTGCGGAATGGGGTTGGCCCCTGGTCTTTCATGAGTTCATTTGTCTGGCTGTCTACCTTCTTGAGTGCTTCATCACTGACCGTATTGGTTGACAGATGATTCACACTGCGATTTCGCTCAACCTGAACGTCAAGCGAACTGGCATCGGAACGGTGCTTCTGGTCGTTCTCATGACGCATAGCGTCCTGACTCTGATTCATCAAGGTGGATACAACTAACCAGCTCATAGCAAACTCTGAATTCTCCGACCATCCTTGCGCGAATCCTTTAGCTCACAGCGTTTCCACACGCCTGACTTCTGCAGCGTTTCCCAGGCTTCGTTGCGACTGGATTGGCCAAGCGATCAAAAAGCCCACTTGTGAAACCAACGCATTACGTCAAAAGGCTGGGCTTGAAATACTGTTCAAGCTCACAGCCCAACGGCAATCCCGCAGGATTCCGCAGCTAAAAGGTCGGCAAAACCGGTATTTCTTAGTTGGGGACTGTCTGTCCCGCCTCGGGGGACTGTCGACGGGGTCGCATCAGGTGCTGCAGCTCGCGCGACGGAGAGGACTGGTTTGAAAACATCATCGCTAATGGCAGGAAACACGATCGAAGCCGGCTATTTTCCTCCCGTGCAACCCGCCGGGGAAGGTCTCGAAACCGTACCTCTAAGGTCGGCTGCCCCTCTGCTGCCTGCGGTGCAACAGGCCTAGAACCAAGAAGTCCCTTCCGGAGAAACTCATGACTCAAGAACAACTCAATACATTTCTCGTAAAACTCGAAGGCGACAGAGGCCTTCAAGAGAAGATTAAAGCTGCAAAGTCAACAAAAGAAGTAGTTAATGCTGCGCAAACAGAAGGTTTTTCGATTTCTACTAACAACCTCAATCTTCCCGCTAGAATTTCAGAAGAAGAGCTTGAAGCTACAAGTGCAGGACAGTTTGGATCTTATTGCCAATGCCACGGAACTATCTGCAAAAACTATACGATTGACAACTGAAGCTAAGGACCATCAAGAATGCCCGCCAAGAGCGGGTTTTTTTGGGAATCAAAGCTTGTCCCTGGACAATCTTTTGTTTCCCAGAAACATCAAAACAACGCAAGGAGCAAGCAATTCCTAGGGAAATTTAACAAACTTGAATCCAAAACAATCACTGCCAGGAAGTAAACATCAAAAGGGTAAGACCTCTAAGCAAAATATACTTTACCAGCACACTGGTCCCGACTGGCAGTGTTGATCCGTTATCACTTGGGCGGGCATCACTTCGATTCTTAATACTTGGACATTGAGCCCGCTATTGAGTATTGCCGGCTTGGCCTCCTTGACAGTAATTAACTGCTTTTGCATGAATTCTGTTCTTAGGCAAATCACGATTGCGCAAGTACTCTCGCTGATAGTCGACGCATCTGTTGATCTGATGACTCTCCCAAGCAAAAGGGAAAGCGTGCAAGATTGCGATTGATCCGAAGAAAATCGCGATTAGTTCGCCCTCTTTAAAATTCATTGCACTGGCTTACGCCACTTCATATTAAGTGAAATGGCGGAGACCTCTGGTCTCCTGATCACCTGGATAAGCATCGCTTCCACCCGACTGTTTGATACCTGGTCTCGCAGGGTTCAAGGTAGTTGTGCCTGGCAACCGGCGCACAGAATAACTGCACACGAAACGACAGATCTCTTGAATGAGGAGAATGACAAACGAACAATGGACTGTTCAGAGCGCTTTAAGGCGTTTCTCACCAGAAAAGATCGCACTTAGGGCCGATAGCATAATAAAAAATATACCAATCCACTGGTAGTCATCGAGGTGAATGTCGAACATCCAAGACTCAACAAAAGCAACAATTGGCAAGTTAAGCAATAATATATTCCTATAGGTCACAGGGGGAAGCGCAAATGCGGTCTTTGAAGCTGTAAAACTTTCCAGCATTTTCAGGCATCCAGTGGCAAGCAGCAACACCCAAAGGACTGCCAATGTCGGATAGGGCGCAGCAGGCAATCGTGAAATCAGAATAAGGCCAAAACACGCAAAAATAACCTTACTAAGCTGCTTCGAGAAAACAACTTCTTTTGCATTAATAATTCCACGGATTCTGCCGGTCAATATCACAGCATTTGTGCCAAATATTAGCGCAAAAGCACCAAACATTAGACCAATAAAAGAAAACGATTGAAGCTTCACTCCTAAAACAAGAAAAGCACCAAAAGCAGCAAAAAAGACCGCCAAGAACTCTAACGGCATAGGCAATCGACCCTCGATACTACACGTTCGAAGCAACAGTGTCACAGACGATAGTCCGACAAACATTGTTGCAATAGATGCCGGCAAATAATTAATGCTGAGCAGGATCGAAAAATTAAACAACCCGCTCAACAAGGCCATCAGAATAACTAGCCTCCACTGCTTGCGATTCCAACTTTTATAGACATGACCTCGCTTGAGAACAGATGGAATCAAGGCAACAATTCCGACCCCCGAAGCAAGCAACAACCATGGCGAAGAAAAATGTGAAAGAAGATATTTAGACAAAACAATATAGATGCTAAAAACAAAAGCAGTACTAACTCCCCAGATCAACCCCCTGACCATGGCATCGGATACAACTAAAACAATAATACAAGGCCACGAAAGTAATCAATCAAACATTTCACAAATGGTACTCCAGAAAATCAAGACCCATCAACACGAATATCACAGCAATAAACCATGTCATTACCGTGATCTTTAAGCGTAGAGTGGTTAATCAATCACTTAAAAGTGAGATTGCCCATTGTGAAAAATCAGCCAACAGCCTGCTCAGCAAACCAGAGCTTATTCAGCCAGGTACGGGGCCTGACTTGCTAGTCCGACTGACGCATGGAGGCCAATAGGTCGAAAACAAACTCGTAGTCAACACAGCTCAGCATCTGTTCAATGCATCCATAGGCACTTCCGTGCCCAACCTCAAATCGCTCTGTGAATGCCTCCTCGCTTAGCGTTGCTTGAGAAGCGAGTGCATCTCGCCGTATCCAGGCCGATAGTTCTTCAGATGTTTGACAGCGCAACAGCTCTTCGCTCGTGGCACAACTGATCAAGTCAACGACTCTTAGGGCATAGCGATAAGTGGCTTCTTCAAGCACCCCATTCCCTGACAGTTGTTCGATGTACTGCAGGGACTGAGATCGATTCATGGATCTGCTCCATAGAAGAATACGGGATCTTCTCCTGTGCAGCAGTGATTCTTTGACCGACTAGCTGAACCAGGTGATCATCAACCATGTCATGGCTTTTATGGCTTGCGAGAAGTGGTGTGAACGTAAGGACGACAAACAGATGACAGTCCGGCTGTAGCCGGACTGAACGCACTGAAAATAGCCACAGTGCGGAAGATCAGCGCGGGACTATGCATTTGAGTCCTTGCCTGTGTCCTTACAGGCGATGATTGAACAACCATTGCAAGCTTTTTGATGGCACGCTTCATGATCCAGTGGTCCGCTCCCGATCCCGCTAGTGAGGAGTACGCCAAAGCCATCGTTGATTACATCAAGGGCGGCAAGCCCATGGATGAATTCGCCGGTTTCAAGTTGCTGGCACGCCAGATCCACCCTCAGACCGGTGAAGGTGTGCTGCTTGTGGAAGCCGACAACCTGGCAGCAGTGCAGAAGCACACCTATCCCTGGACCAAGGGCCTCGGCGTCACAGCGGAGATCATCCCCGGCCTCAGCGATGAGGAGTTTGTCGAGCTGGAAGAGGGCATGAATAAGGTCTGACCAAAAGACCTAGGGACGAATAGCGGTGGCCCCAGGCTTCGAGACATTGTTTCTAAGCAGCCGCCAAACCACCGCTTTTCCCCCCACCACGGAGGAGCCTGGTGGCAATCACAACCCACTGCGTATGCGCGGCTGATAGGGCATTGCTGACGCTGTTGTAGACCCCCCTTTCCTAAGAAATAAAAAAAGACAAATCTCGCCACTCTTTGGCGATACCGCTCAGTCAGAGGACTGTCCTCATTGGGGAACTGGCAACGATGTCGAAAACAGCTGCACTTAGACGCCACACTGAAATGGTTAACCACTCCCTCCATGGCCGACGTTGGGCTGACATGCCTTCAAACGCTGGCGGGTCTGGAGCAAATAGACCGTGCATGGAGACGTTGGCTAAACTGTGACCGCAAGGGAGCCTCTACGGTGCTGAGGCGGAGAATCGGTGATCTATCAATCACTGCCAAACGGCCAACCAGTGCAATGGTTCTAGATTGGCTTGATACAGATCGTGAGGTCAACTCTTTCTGACTTGGCGGCCAAAGAAAAAACTAAGAATCCGGGCCCAAACTGAAGAGACAGGCGTAATCACGACTTCTCTCTTTGGTTTTGAGAAGTTCCCACACGCCATGCCCAAAGAGTCGTCAGAGCCGCGCCAAAAGCCATCACGACCAACAACAGCTGTTCAGTAGTCACAACAAGCATCCAAACGAAACGTATTAACTTTTAGCCACACAACCTTGATTGGCGCTTCAAATACCGTTTACAGAAGAAAAATCCCAATACCATGGAAGCGAAGCAAAAAGCGATATAAGACCCGAATGGGAACAGCAGTGCGGTTGAGTTGGACGAATCGATCTCCCGACACACACACACCAAGCACACACAGCACTGGGCAGGGTTGTCACAAGCCATCCGTGCAAAACGATGGGACTAAAACGTATTTGGTTAGAAGTAAAAACACCAGCATCAGAAACGTCGGCATGAGGTTGTGAAGGGCTTAGATGGTCTGAAACATCAGTAAAGTTGTTACCAAGGTTATTGGACTGTTTCAACCATGGACTCGGAAGCATTGGTCTGTCACCTCTTGTTAATTTGCTTTACTGAAGAAACAAGTGACGACAAAATTGCTGAAGTTTGGAGTCTTTTCGAGGACTTACCGAATGGATCAGATGGAGTTGAAGGAATTATTTCAGTCCAGTTCGGCACGAACAATAGTCCCGAAGAGTTAAACAAAGGTTTCACTCATTCAGTTGTAGTGACGTTTGACTCTGTCGCCTCAAGAGATGCTTATACCGGCACATCGTCTCAACCTGCTGCAACAAAGCACCTTGCATTGAAAGAGGTGTTCCTTCCAACAATTAAAGATATTATTGTATTTGATTACTCGCCTGAACCCTACTCCTCAAAAATCAGCCAAAACCAGAGGCCATGAACTCACCACAACGGGTTCTTACTATTATCAAAAAATACGGTTACGAATTCACCGCTTACATAACCTACTGACCCAATAAAAGGAACCAGCAGGCACATTTTAGGCGGCGGTCTGCTGAGCTTTCACAATCAAAACTCAAACTACTAATCAACAGGCCTCTGCGGGACTAGGACTGCCTAAATCCTGTGCCGGAAGACCTCACGAATACAGATACTTCACTTATTAAATGCGACTAAAAGCCTTAAAACAAGTCGCAACACCTGGAGCAGTAGAATTCAATAAATTTACAAGCAAAGACACATCCTTATACCTTTGCTATGACTACGGAAAGGATCCGAGAACCATGTCCGAAGAGCAACTCAGAGCATTCAAGAAAAAAATCAAAACCGATTCAAATCTCCAAAAAAAAATTAAATCCACGACAGATCCCGATGCCATCTCAGAAATTGCCAAAGAGTTGGGATTTTTAATTTCACCATCTGACCTTGCGGACGGCCTGGGCATAGACGAATTAGATGGTGTTGATTGGGGAGCTGATTAAGGCGAGAACCACAAAAGATTTTCTGATTAGTCACTACGTCAGTCAAGATGTGATTCATATGGCATGTTCAAGCGCAATTAGGCTGAAGCAGATCAAACCGTCTTTTTAGAGAGGAGTGGCACCAAGCAATATCACAATCAGGCTAAATCTGATGACAACGGTTTTTTACATTAAAGATTTCTAGGTTAAATCAATCCCTATGAGACGACGTACCCAAAGCAAAGAACTGAGTAGTCCTTAGCGATATTCCAAGATACAAGCCGTGGACATTCCTATAGAAAACGGACATCACGAACCATTGGCGGGTCCAGATTGGTGTCAATCTCAAGCCAAATATTGCAAGCTGCAAACTCTGTACTCCAAGCATTGCAATATTATTTTGCTAGCCCGGTCTGACCCGCTATACAAGCCTGATAGCTATTAATGCGCTAGCAAAGTATTTATGAATACCTAAAGAGGTTTATTTTTTGATGATTTGACATCTGTTTTCGGCAGCATTCATCCGGTCACTTACCTTGCCAGAGACAAAAGACGACCGCACCATCCAATAACTGATAGACATAAATTTTTCTTTGAAAATCTTACGTCATTTGGCCATCCACTGAATATCGCATCCTGTTCCTCAGAGCAACAACTGATTCAGTAATTCCTTGAGTCTTTTGCCTCAATAATCAATGATGGGAAAGAGATACTCGAAATCTTTTTGTCAACATACTCCCGCGTTGAATGGCTGTCTATCGGCCCTCTCTTCATAGCTCCAACAAAAGATCTAAAGCCGCTTTTGGTAGAAATATTACTGTTCCTAGCAATCATTATTGCTTCACTTAATTGGTGCTACCGGAGGACAAACTATTCATAATTTCCAAACAGCGAGCTGGAAACTGGGCTTATCACATTCAAAACACCGGCGCCAATGCCGGATTACTTATGTCTTTGAATTGATACATTTTACAAATCCCAATCAGCTACATATGGTTCAACACTAAACGAGCAGAATCACTCTATTTACTTCATGCCATTGTCAGATTAAAAGTTTGAGATCTGACATTAGGTCGCGTAGCTATCCCAACAACTCCTACAAAACAACAATCAGGTTGTCTTCCATGAAGCGACCCAAACGTATTCCGGCAAACTCAACCTAGCAACCACAACAACACTGATGATTCTTCATTTTATAATTATTCTAAGGTGGCGAAGCTTACCGCCACCATCAAGCAATCTGCTCGCGAAAATCACCCACTGGGCATCTGCAGACGGCATCTCGTTGCTGAAGCTACAACTCTTCCTTTCCTGTGAATTCTTAAGCCTGCCGATACCGTTTTTCGGCGGATGACACTTAACCAGGGGCTGGCGCCCTTAAGAGTAGCTTCAGGTTAGCGAAACATCAGGTGCTGTTTGAAACGCTTTTAGCGCATCCTTCCAATGCCATAACCGACGAGTAAGCCTGCAGCAACTCCCAACACACCCCCAGTCAATGCAGATCGTTGCGTGACGTTGAGGCGTCCTCCGAAAACGATTGCAATAGCGACAACTACAAGAAGTCCAGATGTCGCGACGACGGCATCCAGACTTTGATGCTTCGCTGTCTTGCCAGTCGACGGAGGCTTTTTTAACTTGCCTACCTCTTTATCCAATTCACGCTCAATCCTATTGATCTCGTCGTGTGGGCCTGCCATTCGATCTAAAGCGCTTCAGGGATTCTGGCCATTGCCAGTCGATCCAGCTGAAATCAACAAGTGGGCGAAACTTGTTTTGATCAGTTGAAGATTGGCCACTATCCGGACAAAACAATGACAATGTGCAGCATCACAACATTCACGCCATGGGCAGCATCAAGAAGGTATCGATCAAAAGAGCGTTAATTGTTGGCGCAACATCTGGACTCGTCGTCAGCTTCCTGCGTGGTCTAAACCCAGCTATCGCCCTCCTCATTGCTGTTGCCTGCGGCGTAGGCGTCGATCGACTCATCAGGAAAATCTGGCCATAGCCCTGATCCATAAAGTCTCCCCAGCCTCCGGCGTGAGTCGGATCAGACAACATCAGAACAGCAGTCAGGCCAACAGCAATGCGAACTGCGCTGCGCAGGAAGCCAGCATCAGGCAGCGAAACGAAACAAGTCAGGTGATCTCGTAACAACAAACTCCGCAGGCTGGGCACCGGCAAGCAAGTCGCATCGGCGACATCGCGGGGAGAAGAGTGTTGCCAACAAAAAGGCTCCCTTTCGGGAGCCACTGTTTGGTGTTGAAAGTTCCAACACCATTTACGCGCAAGCATCCAGTCCGCGTTGTTCGTTTAACGACTGAATCGCAACGATCCGAATCGAGCTGAACCTCTCAGCCAGCGGACATGGTCAGAAGATGCCGAGGGTCTTCTTCTTGCAGTAACCAGCGCCGATGTTCATCCATCCCGACTTGCAGGCTTCACCGTAAGTGGGTGCTACCTCGTAGTAGATGGGCGACACGCAAGTGCTGCCAAGGGTGTTGACGTAACCAAGTGGGCACTGGTCGTGACCAGGAGCTTTGGGAATTTCCTTCTGAGCCATGACGGCAGGCGCTGCTGTTGCAAGAGCTAAAGGCAGCAGTGCAAACAGTGATCTCTTCATGAGCAGATAATTACTTGATTTCGCTTTAGCCACCTCAGTTAGCTGAGACAAGCCGGTCAGACTGGCAGCTGATCGTTATCCTCCATGCCAATCCCCTGGAGCCAGCACCTCCAGAGGAAGCTGATACTCGATCTGTGAAACAGGAGATTGAGCCACCGCCAAACCATCATGGGTGTCAGTTTTACCAAGGCTTCAATGGCATCGTGCCTGAACAACTGGCAAACCAACGCCTGACTGTTCACCAGCCCAGCTCAGGCGCGCTCTTGACTCCTGGCAAAAGAATGGTCCGTTCACGACGAACTGTGGCCGGTGTGACTCCTAGCTCCGTGGCGATTTTGGTGATAAGTCCCCGTGGCCAAATATCAGGATGCTGTTCGGCGGCCTCATAAATGGCCTCATCCAAATCAATTTTTGCAAGGCGGCGGCTTTGCACCGCATTGAGATCAGGTTGAAGAGCTGTTGCTGTCATGAGTACCACCAGGTGGAACCCTTTAGGTCTATGGCCGCTAGATGCTTCTCGAAAGCGGTGACAGCCGCCCTGGAAGGTTCGGTTTCAGGATCTTGGCTGGCAAGTTCCATGGGAAGCACAGTTCTCCCATCAGGCTTCGATGGTTATTTCTTAAAATGCGTCCTGAAGATGAAATCTGGCCTGTTGTATTGATTGCTGGAAGCATCGTGGCCGTTTTGATGATTCTTGCCTTCAGTGATCCAGGTACCTTCGTGTGCGTTGGAGTCTGCGAGTGAATCTCAGCGCAGAAGTGGGTAATAGCGATTCATGCCGACCGTCTGCGCATCGTTGCCCTCGTTGGTCTGAACCGATGAGCTTTGAACTGTCAGCAGCTCAGCTGAACGACATGGTTCAGGATGGCTTGTACACCAAACTTGGCGTCAAGTCTTTTTGACTTAGCGACCAAAGAAGAACCGAGGCATCCCTGGGCCTTTCAATCTCACGATAGTCATCAAAGCGAAAGGATTGAGTGACGGGCAACAAAACCTTGAAGGCGCGTGAACGTCTCTTAACAGGAGCCAAAATCTAATGCGAACATACTTGGAAGTAACGCCCGATTGAGGTTCATCACAAATAGCCTCCAAGCATTAAAAACCTGTCATCGAACATTCTTGCTTCACGGGGGGGGGATTGTTGTCTATTCCGTAGGTCGATGGTTTGAATCCATCAAGGGGGGTTGCTGTAGCAACGCTTCTCAGCCAACACCAGCAGCTCTTAAACACCATGAACGCTAACTGCCCTGGAGCCTTGGCGCCGCCAGCTTGCGTATGAGCTGATTCCTACCTGGAAGTGGTATCTGATCGATTCACCAAAAGCTCACCAAAGCTTCTTGAGCTCATCACCAGAGCTATGTAGCTGGGTTCACCAGTAGGGCTGCGAGCTTGAAGGAGTCGAGGGGGCAATACCCCACGAACCGCTCAAGTCACTGATTTCAAGCCAATGGCCGAAGTCATGATTAATTCCAACTTGAACCCATGTCTCACACCTCTCTAAAAGCGCTTTGCTGTTCGCTAGTCATCACATCACTGCATGGGATTCAAGCGTCTGCCCTAACGAATCAACAGCTTTTGAAGCAACGTCTGATCACCCCAGCCGTCTATGTGCTGCTTCATAGTCGTGAAGCAAACACACCAATCAAGCGATGGGAGGTGATACAGGAGGCCTGTGGATCAGGTCGGCTCTCTCCAAGTGAATGCGGAACCTCGAGAAAGCGGAGGGAGTATTGATTAGGGGGTCGTGAATCTGGAATCTAACCCCTCAAAGCCCCTGCAAAAACTTGGGGTTTTTATTTGCCTTGCACCTTGGGGTGCAGCTTCCGAACATTTATTGATCCATTTTCTACTCGCAGACCGTTGCAGTAGCGACTGACACAAGAAATCTCGTTCAATACAAAATCCACTTCGCCTCAATTACCGGGTGATCGAAATTTACCATTTGCACTCCAAAACACAGCTTAGAGACTGATAATCTTTAGCCCTCACAAGCTTCTGGAAATCGCCTAACAGAAACACCTTATAATTCTTCTTCACTGAGTTCATTTCGCCAATCAACAGTAATGGTGGCCACACTATTAGAGAATTGCGACCACTTCATCAGGAGAATCAACAGCTAAACACATCCCCGGAAGACTCTGATCACCTTCCAGCTTATGAAGAAAAGATTTGAGTTAGTCCAGACGAACGGGCCTCAGGTCTTTTCAATAGATTTGAAAAAGCAAGCGTCAGATTTCTCTGTCAAAGAGCATCAATGGGATATCCCATTAAAGGCACATTTTCTTCATGCCATTTGAATCCCCCCCTAGCTACTTTTTCCAAGTCCGAGTCGTTGAGAAGACTAAGCTTGTCCAGAGTAAATTCATGACCATTTTCCTTGCCGATAATAACGACTTCTTCAGGTGATCTAGCTGCTTTGAGTTTGTTTTGGAGGGTCGTATTGCTTTTTGCCTTATCAAGGAAAGATTTGAGTTGTTCTAGGGACATGGGTGCTACGCCGGTTCAACAGTCATAGCAAGGGTCTGAATCAACAATCAAGAGGGCAGCGCGCACGACCCGTCTGTTATTTGGACTGCCGTCCCACTATCCGGTTATGCCTGTAGGTGCGTCTCCAGATCTACTGAAAAAATCTGTGGACCTCACCCAGCGATCAGTGTCAGCACAACGCATTTGCCTTGAGCCAGTGAATGTCGTTACTTATCGTGGTCAGCAGCAGCTCATCGCTGAGCCAAAGCAGGCCCGCTGAGCTTCGATGAAGTTCAGCAGGAGCTGACGACTACTCTTTTACCCTTACGTTGATCTTCCTCTCCATATCTCAGAGCTCCTGCGAGGTGGTCCTCCGGAAAAGAACCATCAGGGAGTTCAGCAAAGCCTTTGTACATAGCGAGAGCACTTTGACCTCCTGTGAGCCTGAAATCAAGGCTTGCTACATAGCCATCGCGGCAGCCACGTTTCCTGCGCCGTCACTTCATCATCGAATGGGGACCTCAGCAAAGAAGGTCTGAGAATCCTCCACACATCAGGCTTACCACCAGGTCACGCGCTGAACTGCAGACGACACACTGAAATGAGCATCTTGTCTTGACTCACTGCGCTGCATTCTTGAGGAGGATATGAGTCGAAATCCGGTCCAGGCTTGCACAAAGGTCAGATTTTTCGAAAACTATCGTTGCTACCGCGTTGGCCCCAGCCACCAGCAAACCCATTCGTGAAGTTCATGAGCAGAGCCTCTACGAAATGCTGTCAACGGGCAACTGTCACCCATAGAAGACTGGATAGAGATTTGACTCAAGTGGAGCCTGCGCCCTGAAAGATTTGAAAGGGGCTGATCCAAACAGGTGCAATTAACACCCAAAAGCAACCTAGCTGGGGACTATGGCTTTGGTTCGGTGAAGTGATCGTCACTACAGCGGAGGGACAACCTCTGCAGCTCCACCCCCCTCGCCAAGTTCGTTTTTTTGCTGTTTCCCCAGAACCCATATATCGACCGCGTCCGCATGAGCTGATCTGAAGCTGGGCACGGTATCTGAGACATTCACCAGAAGCGCACCAGAACCTCTTGAGGTAGGCACCAGAGCTCTTTAGCAGGGTTCACCAGAAGTGCTGTGATCTTGAAGGAGTCAAGGGGACAAACACCCCATCATTCACACCTTTAAAGCCATGACTACTTTCAACAACACATACAAATCAACCAAAGCGATTCTTTGCGCCGGGTTGATTGGAGCCACAACTTGTGCACTGGCACCTGCAGCAGAAGCCAGAGGCTACGAGTATCAGAGACGGCATGAGCTGAGGCAACTCCGCAGAGAAATTCGTCGTGAGACTCGTGACTACCGACGTGCGCGGAGAGAATATCGCCGCGAAGTCAATCGTTATCCACGTATCATTCCAGCCTATGGATTCGGTCGAGGGTATGTTTATGGGCAACCTGCAGGCTTTGGGATTCAATTGCGTTTCTGAAGCATGATCAGGAATTTTGACGCAACTGAAGAGAAAAAGAATCTTGCATTGAACCAACCATCAGCCCCGCCATGTGCGGGGCTTTTGGATTACGACACCCTGCTCAGAAAGAATCCCCTGAATAAGCAATACGCAGAAATCACCTAAAGGAGAACAACATATGCACAAGTAAACTCATCAGCTTCTCACCGAATGCTTGTCAAGCACTTTTGGTCTAGGCGAGCGACACAATAGACAATGGGGATAAGCGCCATAGATGCAATGACAACTCTCTGCTACCTATCTGCTGAAGAAACAAAGAACTTTATTGACTCCGTAATCGAAGAAGGACTCACAAGCACCACCGAGCATCATCACAAACTTGGAGCAGCCGATGTATGGAACTTCACCCTCTCAAATGGTGAACGCTTCCAACTCTGGGAAAGAAGCCGTGCATTTGAAACTATCTATACCTATTACAAACAAGGAATCGGCTCAATGCAATTCAAGACACTAGAAGGTGCGGTGCAGTCCATGAAGAAATTCTTTTAAGATTTTGGTTAGAGCAACCAATTTTGGGTTGATTTCACAAGTTTCCAAGCAATTGAACTCGGGCAGAAGTAGCTATCAGTCTTATCGTTGCTGGTTTCAGAGATCAGTGAGTCCCGGCGACTAGGGCGCGAGCTGAAATGAGTCCTAATAAAACCGAGACGAGCAATGATCAGCTGACGCCAACAATTACAAATAAGTTCAAACCCTCTGCAAAACTAGAAAGAGGAAAAATAGTTACTTCTTGCTAACCACTTCGATCTGCCCTCTAGAAGCATCGATCTTCCCTCTGCCGATATTGATGAGCATCCGCGGCTGGATTGCTCCGTGGCACAGAGAACTGATCACCAGCACCAGTGTAGACATAGCGATATGAGGCCAGCCGACGCTGCTGATGGATCAGTGGGAAGGAGGCTAGCGGCAGATCACCGCAGACAGGTGGCCGCATCAAGTGCAGTACTCCACAAGGCTCTGAGACAGGTACGTCACACAGCAGATAGAGGCGGCCAAGTCTCCATAGCGGTTGGGACACTCGTGATCCGTCCTCAACTGCTGCGCAGGCATCATCCGGAACGGAAGGGTTGTCCTGTATTCAATGAAGATCGTCCCAACGTGGCTCTGGATAAAGAGCGCGGTCACGCAGAGAAAAAACAGTTGCACGCCCCTCTTCCGTCTGCCAACGAGCTTTCTGGTGAAGCAGCAGTTCCTTCAGTTGCTCAACGCGGGAGTCCACAAGAAGTTCCAACGCAAGGTTGATGAGATCGGCTTCTTCTCTGGTGATCGTTATTTGACGGGTCTCTTCTGCCATTGGAATAAATCAGATGTCTGAACTTCACCTCACTTTGAAGCCAAAAGGCGCGGACGGCATCGTCGATCTCGAACTGCCTTGATGCCTACCCACAGATGCTACAACGAAGCAAAGAACGTGGCGGGGCAAAGTAAGAGTTTCAGGGGAACTGCACACCTGCGTGAAAGAAGCAGCATGGCATTACTGGAGGCATTGAACGAGGGGGGATCCAATGCCACAGATTGAATGCCTGCATGGGCCGAAGTGATGGCAATTAAGGAATCATTCAATTATTAACAGCACCAACAACAGAATCACCACAAGAATGGGTTGGGCGACTGTTTTACATGACGAAAAAATGGACACGACATCCTGACGACATCACTCACCACATGATTCGTGCTGCAGGGGTCTTTATCCTCGTAACTGGAACTTTTGTAACGTATTGGGTAATACGCGAAAACAAAAAAGATGTTTCGGTCCCCACTATCGAGCCAATGACTCGTCACGAAATTCCGAAGGACTCACCTCGCTAAATCGAACGAATTCAATCAACTGTACAAGCAGAAGTGATCAACCCCAAGGCAAGCCAGGCTTCAGCAAGTCTGCTGTCTGGTCTCTACTACCAGCAAGCGCATCTGGCCAGACACCCTATCGGCCCAGAGCCAACATAACTTTTCATACTGCATGGACAAGCTGCAAAGACCCAACACATCGTGGTTCGTCAAAGCAAGAAGCTGGAGATCGATGCCTAGCCAATCGGCGCATCACCTTGCTTCATCGAAAACGAGTGCATCAATCTCAGAACATTCTCCTTCAGTAATGATCGTGACCAAGATTTTATCGCTAGAGGCAACTGTATTCACAGAAAACTTCCCTGGAGGCTGTATCCACACAGCACGATTGGCCTCAAATCTGAATCCATCGACTTCACCCTTACGCAAGTCTCTTATAACACCATCGACAATCTGAATATCCTCCCAGTCAGTTGCGCTAGCCCCCATACTTCTACTCTTTTCAAGATCAACCTTAAAAACAATCGATCCAGCTTTTGTGCTTTCTTCTAAGATCTTTTTAGTGTCCAAATCGGTTTTTGTATTGACAACTTCAACTTCGCAGTTTAAATGCAGATAATCGTCAGCGTAGGCAGCAGAAGCACAAAAGACAAGTACGCCAAGGAACGAGACGGCTTTCAAAACAAAAACAACGAAGGATACAAAAGGAACAGTTCAGTGATTAGCAAAGAACAATGTTCTAAGTTTTCAGGCAGGTTTTACCCCAGTTAAACATCAAAACCCAAAAGAAGACAGCGCCTCCCAAAGCGACTTTCCAGGTATGTCTCGAAAAGAAACCATCTCTCTCAATCTTTTTCGCTTTATTTTCATCAGTACCATAGTTAGCGGCGAGGGTATGGACAAGTCCATACAACTGCAAGCAAATGGCAAGACCAACCACTCTTACGACTTCCGCAAACAACTGACTCATAACAGACTTGGAATTCAACAAAGGCTACCAACTGACCGACTAGGCTGATTGGGTAATTTTCAGGTCAATGACTACAAACAGACTTTTACTGACCAGTTTGGCTCTAGGTGTTCTCGTAGGCCTACTAGCGATCGCTCAAGGAATGACAACCAACCCCAGCGAACAGAATGAAGCAATGCCAGCAACTGGCGCCTTCCAGGCGAATTGAAACCATAGAACGACAATGAAGATTGATGCAATCAACACTATCCAAAAAAACTGGTTTATCATCAGCATCATCACTTTTACAAGTATCACAGTTCTATCACTGGTTCAGCCAGAAGAACTAGCTGATGCTCCTGGATCAGACAAAACACATCACTTTATTTCATACGCAGTCCTGGCTTTTCCTGCATCTTTGCGAAGACCAAGTGGATGGAAATACTTGATCCTATTTTTCGCCTTTTACAGCGGTCTGATCGAAGCAATTCAGCCGTACGTGAATCGCCAAGGAGAATGGCTCGATTTTATTGCGAACATTTCAGGATTACTTCTTGGTTCTATACTTGCGCTATGGGCCAGGGAGCTTACTGCAAAAATTAGTGATTAATTTCAACAAGAGACCGACTGGAAAGCAATGACTCATTTGATGAATTTACACCGATGCTTACTTCAACCTCCTGGTCTAATCAGTAACGAAAGTACTTAACCACTTCGCCCTTACCCTTCGCTCCTTGCTTATTCTTCCAGGCTTTAGTAATCACTGTTTTATTCTCATAACCGAGAACTTGTTCGTTAACACTGTCTTGTCTGCACCACCGGGCAGTGACTGCATGCTCAATCATTTCGCGGCCTTCCTGGTCTTCTTGAATTAACTCATCATAAAAATCAATCTGGAATGCTCTTGTTTCTGCTCGGAATCTATCGGCATCTCTGTAGGCGCCTAAATCCTCCTCTTCTATCTCATTCAACGCAATCTCCAACTCTTTCTCTCGGTCTGCCGGTTTAGATGGCTGCTCATCTCTGAAACTGGTAATCGTAACTTCAGCAGTCCTACTTCGCCACTCATCACAGGCTTCTTTTGCTTTCTGCTCAGATGGATAGCTGCATCCTGCTAGAACGAGCGCAAACAGGATAAAAGGGAGCCTCTGGATCATTTGCTGACTCATTAATCTATTTTACATCAATACGGCAACATCAATGCATCAGCGACATGTTTACCAGACAATCATTATCCCAAAGCAGAAAATCAAAACTTCTTAGCCGGCGGTCTGGATAAACAAGAAAAACTTAGCATGACTGAGAATAACTATTACCGATAGGAGGTATCTAGTTTCTGATCCAACAGATTGCATATATACTGAGAATCAAAGTAAAAGAAACCATGCCAACTGTGCTCTTATAACGCATCCACTTTCTGTCCCACTTGTAAGGGGCCATCAAAACAATCGAAGTAAGGCTAAAGAAAGCAAAACTCGCCAGAGACCAATGGGGCTTAAGATGGTGCAGCAAGAGGTAAACAGCATGCGCAAGAAAGCAAAGCTGTGAAAAATAAGAGCTAAGGGCACCAAGATTATAGACAAGGGCTTTGTGAGAAATTGCAAATTTAAATAGCGAGTTTGGCTTCATTGCAATCAATTATTCATCAACAAAGCGACAAGATACAAATCTCTAAAGCAATCAAGACTAGCCAAATAGACGTGCAAAAGCCGAAGGGAGACCTCTGAGTCAAAGGTCAAGTTGATTCCAAAGCAATGAAACAAGAGCATCGGCGGCCAGTTGTTTATTGGATTCATACTGGCTGTGGGACTGTTCTGCATCCTGAGCATCGACATCTGTGACAGCAATTAAAATCTCAACTCGCGTCGATGAATCAATCACTCCTTTTCGCTGAAGCCAAGGAATAGATAGGGAATTGGATGAAAGCAGTACAGGGCGTTGACTGCATACTGGCTGCTCCAATCCGCTACTGAGCCAGCCAAGGTCATACAACATCATCGCTGGAGGTGGACCGTCGGTGCCAGTTCCCTTAACAGGAAAGCAGGAAGACTGAAACTGAATCTGTGTGATGCGATAAAGACTGTTGATCTTGGCAGTTCCAGGAACAGGAATTCCTCCGGTTTGCAGAGTGAGGAGACGTTCAGGCCGGTGCTGCTGGTAAAGATCCTCAATCAAGCGAATACATTGCCTGGGAAGATCGGATACACCATGATTCGAACAGCGCAGTAAAGGATGGACAAATAATATCTCACCAAGCTGATAAGCCCTAAAACGCGATCGCACAGGCAGTTGCTGAATTGGTAACTTTTCCGCTTCTAAACGGTTTTCAAGAGCATCGTAGGAATAGATATTCCAGTGAACTACTAATGCTTGAACAGGCGGCAGGGGGGGGGAGACAGGAATCAATTTAACAGTTTAGAACAAAGAACTCGAAGGGAAAGAGCATGCGACTGATGACAAACATATCAAAGCCGCGCAGTGAATGGCCATCCTGACCATAACTTATGTGCACAAGATGGTTTTGCGTAGAAGAGCAAGAAAAAAAGTCATGCTGTAAATGATTCAACAGGATCTCAACGAACAAGATTAATCGTTTCGAGCTTCACGCACAAAACTAGACCACTGACAGCTGGCAGCCGTTCTGAAAATAAAAATGGAATCTCTGAAGGGTGACGACTCGCTCCAAGAGCTCCAAAGGATGACCAACCCACTAAGCAGCTTTAGATTTTGCCAGTGCAACTGTTGATTACAGCGGCAATCGCTATCGATGTGCTTCTGGCTAACTGGATCGGCTTTTTATTTCACGGTTTGTTCCCATGAGATTGACCCATGCTTGGCCGTCTTCATTCGATGCTCTCAGCCGTTTCGTTTATTCGTTCAGCTCGGTCGAAAGCCCGCCAGACGTTGAGAGTGATTGGGATGAATGTAGTAGCAGTTGCTGTGTGCCTGAAAAACCTGATACAACAAGCCTCAACCAGCTGAGCCAAGCCCTACCGAGAGTGGCTGGGTTTTTGGTGGTTATGCAAACATGACCGCAACGGAACGGTTAATCACGAAGCTAAATCAACGAATACACTCCAACAACTGCAACCTATACCCAGAACATGCGACCGTTTCTGGGATCATCTGATCGGATTCAGCTTGGAGAAACGGCTTAGCTTCTCCCATGTTCTGGAATTTAAAACTTGAAATGGACGGGCTGTTGATGGAATCCGACTTACACAAGACAGCAGCCGCAGCAAGGGAATCGCTTATCGCTTTTGCTGTGATGTGGATTCGCGCCAATTGCACCGAGGATGAACGCACCCGCATGGAGTGGATCAGCAACGCCGATCTCAAAAAGGACAGTTCGTTTGGCTGCGAGACCAGCGAAGAGCACAACCAACGGCTAGAAACAGTGCTCGGTCAAGCGGCTGATGGGGTCATCGCTGTTCTCGTTGATCATTGGGGTGTCACTTCAATCAGGAACTCTGTTCATACGTACAACGAAACTGATCAATCTGAATCCACAGAGCGAGCGCGCTCAATAATCAATGGCTCAGGTTTGAGGTCTTGAGTACCAACAGTTTCAAAGATGGTGGGTACCGAAACAGCTCAGCAAAGCCTCGCCCCAACCGTCGTTGTGATCTAGACGATCCGCTTTCAGATTCTTTTTTTGATCAGCCTGCATTTTCATCATTGTGGCCTCAGTGAACACCTGACCCCTGTCCTGGGCAAGGTTCACTTCATGCACCGGCAGAGTTGTCGTAGTCATGGGTAGCTCCGATAGGGACGTTTTCGGTCTATTGCCACGGAATGTCGCTCGCGAGATGGGAGAACCGCACTACCAGGTACGGTTTCAGGACCTTCCTTATTAGGCGTTATGCAGCAAAGTGAATTTGTCCAAACTTGGAGGCCGCAACTGTGATTGGACAAACCAGGCTGTATTGCACCAAAGGCAAAGGATTCCGTCTCGTTGAAGTGCCCACAAAACACGCTTCAGATGAGGCTAAAAGGCTCAAGGAGCAAGGCTGGGCAATTGATGCTGCCATCCCTGTTTAAGAGCCAGGCTGGCTGCTCAAATTGGTCGTGATCGGACAAACCTTCAAGCAGGTTGATGCTCGTTGCCATCGCTGCCACTGAAGTCTTTACGCAGCATGAGTTCAGGCTTCAAATAAATTGAATAATCGAAGAAACCAATGAGGTGGCGCAAAAACTCAAGAGTTACCGATTCTCCATTAAATCTTGATTAAGACAGGTGCAGAGACATGGCAACTAAATGCGAATTATAATTGAATCAACTTCCTACCAAGACGAAAGAGAACACCCCTTCTACAGGTTAATCGGCTAGTCCCAATAATCCCAAACCAAATTGTTCAGAAGATTTATCCCACAATAAAAATCCGAATATTCCCACCTAGAAACTGTATTTCACACGCCTTGAGTAGGGGGATTTCATAGATCCTTTCGGCGAGAGGCAAATACGACACATCAGGGTTTGCGCAACCGTGGTATTAATCCAGCATCGCTTAAGAACACTCATTCAAAACGTTAATTCCAGAGACATTCATCCTGTCTCCCAATCATCAACAACTGACAGTCGCGTGAAGGCACGACTTGGAATGGTTGTGTTTTGGGTTTTAGCCCTGCAAAGAAATCAGCACGAGCGATCACCATTACTCACCTATGGGGTGTGCGAACGGACTAGAAACGCTTTATCGCTTCGGTAGATAGCAGTGGCGTCCTAAGAGAGAGAGGTCACAATGCATTGCATAGCTCTCGATGTGACATTGAAATCGCCTTCAACCACCAAGAAAAGCCGCTGCGCTGAAGAGGCATGGGTCGTCGCAAAAACCCCATAAACCCGCTTCGCAACATTTGACTGTTTACAGACCGTTACATACAGGCTATATTGACACGTAAATTCATATTAAATGCAATGGCTGCTCAAAAAGGCTCAATCCAGGCAACTTCAGCCATGAATTACGAAGAACTTCTCGAGGAAATGGAAAAGCTCGATATCGCCGATCTGCTCTTGATTCATCGCAGAGTCGCTATACGTTAAAGCACGATGATTCAGTAGAAAAGCGCAAAAAACTCATAAAAACTCTTAGAATTTTCATCCCATAGCAATCATGAATAATTAAAACAAGTTACTGCTAATTATCTGGACTAAATTGGGTGAATACTAGTTCCATCTTTTCTAAAAAGTCAATACCACCAACCCAAACCCTCGTTAAAATTTAAAACTAATTTTTTGGAATCGTATATGAATGTATCACGTATAAAATGCACTTTGCAACCAAAAACTCATGAACGTTTTGCCACTCAACTGCGGCTCAGTGCCATAAGCCGATCAAAAGCTTGATTGCTCACACAAAGACTGCCTGTAAAGGCTGCCTTACTGAGACCAGTCAGAAGAGGCACCGCAGGTCAAATCAGCAAAAAGTTTCCTCGAACTCAACTGAGCGCGAAAGGGTGAGCATTGAGCTTCACCACAGCAGCTGAATCGATTGCTGAACTACCGGTCAACGGCGGACAGTGGTCTTTTGAGCATGCTTGACAGGGCGCTGACGACTTTTCAGCGCCTTGAGCATCCCCTTTTCAAGCGAAGTCAGCTTGGGTGAAGTCTCATGCAGCGCAGCCCTGGCCCGCTCTTTGGCGGCATCCATGAACCGCTCTGTCTTGTCCTTCGCTTCAAATGCCATGATCTTCGATCGGTCCTCCATCAAAAATTACACATACAAATCGAAGCTGTCCTCAAATCCATCGATTTATCTCGAACTGGAGCTGGACGGTGTGCTGAGCAATTTGCCAAACGAAATGGCCTTGCTTCATCAGGCATACGCGCCAGCACTGAAAGAGCAAAGAGTTCGTCGAGACCTTGATCAGGCCAAGTGAACATGAACTTGCTGAGCAACAGAACCCTTGACCCAGCAAGTCTGCGGAAGCCATCAGAGAAGCAGACGAGATCAGAGCACATGGGGAACCGAGCAAGGCCGGTTCTCAACAAAGCTCTTGACAGGCAGTTGGCAAGATCCATACTCAGAACGGTGATGAGCATAAAGTTGCTTATCACCAGTCATTGCTGAAATAAATATCTACAATAAAGAATACTAACAAGCATCTGAAAAACTGAGCGAGCGATTGTCAGGAAGACAAGCCCAAAGAAGAATTCTCCGTACGTTGCCCAGAACGAAGTAACTTCACCCAAGCCTGACCAAGGATGGTGGCCTTTCTTGTATCAACGCGACCAAGATCAGGGTCCTCAGGGAATTCAAGCCTGTCAACCGCAAGCAAATCATTTCTTTCCTCGTTGGTGAGCATACGGATTGACTTAGAAGAACTCCATTATAGACAAGAGAATCGGAGCAAATGTGATGGCAATAGATAACTCGCCCGAGACCATCAGTGCAATCAAGGGATAGGTCCATGATGAAGAACCAGCTATCATTGAGGAATGAAGTAATAGACTGAAGTATTCAGCCAAAGCAACCGCGCATCACAAGAACGTGAATTGAATATTCAAAAGTGAACGTGACACGATTGTCATTACTGGGCGGCGGAGATGGTTAGAGACTATCCAAGCTTTCAAAACAAAACCAAACGAAGGAAAGCGTGGCAACAAAGTCCAAAAAAACAATCATCGAATAAGTCCTAATGCTTATGGACCACGCCGACTCAAGACCTTAGAAAGCACGTAACGCCTTTGGCGAAATGAGAGTGTGAGGTTCTTATCAGCAGAGCTGGAGAACCATGCCAACAAGCAATGACCGTCCACCATTTATCGGGGTGAAAGCCGGAGACTTCGTTCTTGTGCAGTCAACTCTGAATCCTGAGCCCACGGATACAAATTGGTGGATTGGCTTGATTATTGGCTATCCGGATCAATTCAGAGAAATACATGGTGTTACGATGCTAAACATTGTTGATACCGATAGTGGGGAAATACGACAAGTCAATGCCGAACAAACAACACGCCTAAGCCTTGCAGGGATGGAACACAATAAGGTTGTTCCACTCATACGAGGCTGAATAACAATGGTTGCTTTTCCAGCAATGGAAACTTAATGAAAATATGATAGATGCGTAGCCAGGTTGAAAATGACACCAAAAATCGCATAGGTCAACTGATCTTAGTTCTGAACATAGTATTTCTCATTGCACTGTTAGCCCTGATGATCTCATGGGCCATCAAGAGTGGAAAAAGCAAACAACATTGACGCAGGAATTCGAAAGATGCACGGAACAAGAGCCGTTCAAAAGATCATCACAAACAAATAATCCGCAAACAATACTGGAAGCCAAAGACCTTCAGAAATATTTTGATGAATTCAATCAAATCTTCGATGCAACAGGATTACCACCAATCTGGAATGGACAAAAGCTTCTTCCTTGGAAGCAATACCACCAGGAATCGATCCAGGTTGTCCAGGGGTGTCATGAAAAACTTGGGGTCACGCGACCACAACATGAACTACATGGTTCATACTCCAAGCCGGTATGGGATCCAAATTCAAAAATTTGGCAACCTGAACAATCTCCAACCTAAGCTCAAATCGTGGAGAAATCAAAGTGAACGTGGGATATTTACAGCAGGTCATCTTTAGTGAGCAAACCACTAACACCACCTCATCAAAACCTGTGATTTTATGGTTAAACAGTCAGCAGCTCATTGCAATGTTCGAATGATGCAAACGATGGTGTGCGCTGAAGCAACGGCAAGCAATACAACAAAGGCATGATCATGGAAGTGAAGCTCGGTGAGGGTCCGTTGACAATCAACATTCAGCCTCTGGCAGGCCTCACCGAAACCCAACGCCTTGGGCTGCGTGACGTACTAGTGGATGTGAGCAATGCTAGGGCCTGGTCATGGGAGCTGCCGGTCCTTCTTCGAAATCGGTGCTGGCTACGCCTCGACCGCATACAGCTCAACCAACTGTTGCGATACATTCCCCCAGATGGACGCGATGAGGCACCTGAACTGACGCACTACCAGCAACTCATCGCAGAGGGAAGCGATCCATTACTGGCTCAACAGAGGTGCTGGCAGGAGTTTGGAATGGACGATTGTCAACGAGCCCTGCATGAATACTGGCAGAGTCGCGACAACACAAACCATGGTTGGACTGCACAGCGATATCGCGAACTTGTGAGCCTTTACCGAGAGCACATAGAACAAGGGGTGGCAACTGTACCGATGCTCGTACTAGCGCGCCAAGAAACCACCGAGAAACACCAGATCCACTGGATTACAGAAACTACTCCAGTTAAAGGCTCAGCGGATACAAAACCCTGCTGTTGCTGAGGCAAAACATGCTGGGATCATTAATATTCTCACAACAGTGACATTGTGGGACCAATCAAAGGCGTAACAACCGGTTCAGCAAGTCCAATGATCTGAAAAACACTATGAGCACCGTAGGAACGGGGATCTTTCGAGTAATTATTACAAACCCAGACGTTGCCAAGAGTATCAATCTCAATTCCCGTTGGGCGTTCGAGTTCTCCATCAAAGTTGAATCCACCTAATGGACTGAGGAGCTCCCCACGTTGATACAAGGAATCTTGTTTCAGCCCCTCAAGAACAAAAACAGAAAAACTCGAAAATCCACTAACATAAACATGACCAGCACCATCAATATTAACCCCCCATGGGCCTGATGAAGAGCCTAATTCAAATTGGTTAAAGCTACTGTCACCTTGATCAATACGGATCAATTGATTACCACTATGCAAAGGACTACCACCATTATTAGTAATCCAGATACCATCATCAGGAGCAATAGCAATACCATAAGGTGAATTAAATTGATCACCAACGAATTCGCGTTCAAGCCTCACACCGGTAACAGAGTCAAAGCTGAACTCGGCCACACCACCCTGGCTATCCTCTCCACCCTTTTGAAAAGTGACCCATGCATCGCCATCAGAATCGATTGCAATGTCAAAAGGCGCATAAAGACCTGATTGATCAAAACTAAGCTCAACAAAATCATCAGGTATCCCATTCGGATAAACGACCAACTTGCTGCGCTGACCACCAAAGTCATGAAAATTACGAGTATCGCGATTACTAGCAATCCAAATATTATTCCGCTGATCACTGACCACTCCCTGCACACCCAGCATGTCTCCCTGGGTAAATCCCCCAGAAGGCTCTCTGCCGAATACGAGGGTAGAATCTGTCGCAAAGCGACTACTTAGCAAGGACAACTCTGGGGTGATACCTGGGGACAGCGGCAAGCCATCCTTATCAAATAAACTAACACTGTTGCCATTACCATTCAGGGGAATCTTCGAGCCACCGAAGCCAAAATTACCAATCCAAACTTGCTCCTTAGTGTCAATCCCGATTCCAAACCCAGAACCATAAATCCCTCCACCCCGAATGGGTGCTCCGTTCACCATCCGCCCGCCAGGATCAAGACGGATAGCGGTTCTACTAGGGAAAGGTACACCTTGGGTACTCACATAAGGATTAAAATTGTTAGCGATCCAGAGGTCTCCATTTTTATCAATCGCAATATTTCCAGGTCCAAACATCGGCGAATTAGATTCTTGTTCAGCAGCAAAATGCTCAAGAAACAAAATCCAAGATGTAGGCGGTTCAGATGTTGACAGATCATTTCCATAAATGTTGCGAACTTGCTGAGAAAGCTTAAAAAGCCGTTCAGCATTATGCGTTGGATTTTGCGCAATGTTGATAGCCGCCTCGAGGGTGGTAGTGGGCTCTTGTTGATCAACAGTGGTCAACGCAAACAACTGTTGACGAACATTTAAGTCTTTTTTTGCAGCAGCAAAAAGATTAGCCAGTGAATTCAAACGCTGCGCAGAAACTGGGTTGTTGAGCAGCGTCGCATCTAGCGATCCATCCTGACGAATCAGGTTGTTATAGGTATAAGCTGCTACACGTTGACTCGTATCACTGCCTCGAATGTGTTCTCCGCTAATGAAAGAATTCAGCGTGAACGCCAAAGCAAGTGTCGTGCGCTCGTTCACTTCCAACTCAATTTTGCGAGAGCCCGAATTATTCAGAAACACAGATCCCCACTGCATCTCCCCTTGCTTTGCCATCAAGTAATAGGTCTTGTCCTGGTCAATAGATGTAACGTCAAAGAAGAATTGTCCAGACAGGTCTGAGCGGGTCGTTGCGATAAGCTCAGGCTTAATGGCATCAAGATCGGTAACCGCAAAAAGTTGAATATCTGCCGTGACGCCAAGGAGGCCGGAATTCAATTGGCCTTTAATAACCACCTAGATCTAAATATGCTTGCTCAATTCTGAAGAATACAAGGATGGTCGTCAACCAAGAGGTTGTTAACACATATAAAACGAGTGAAGTGTTAAAAACAAATCATTGGAATATTGATAAACTGTATCAACAAAGTCAATACTCCAAAGCCACCGCACAAAAAGAGCAGAGTCAATTCCAAAAAATCAAAAGCTCACGCAACTAGCAGACAAAATGAATAACAGCACGTCGTCGATCAAGAGAAACAAGACCAACGATCATCAAAACAATAACTCACTCATTGAAATAGACACAGCAAAAATAAGTTTTCAACGCCCAGGGTCCTACAAATAAGAGTGATGCACAAAGCAGCAGATATTTGCAAATGGAATCACGCAGAAGGCGAAGGGGCTGGTCATTGCTATAAAAAAATACAGACTGTGCTATTGATGTCCGAAGACCAACTGAAAGCATTCCTGGAAAAAGTCAAGGCCGATCCAGAACTTCAACAGAAAATCAAGGAATCTAAATGTGAGGGCTGCATCGTAGAACTCGCTGAGCAAACAGGATTTTCCATCACAACAGACGACTTAATTGACGTTCAGCTGGGACTTGATAGCCAACAAGTAACAGAGTTAAGCAATGAAGAGATTAATAAAATGGATTACGAGACCAAGTGACACCTTTTCAATCCAAACAATATTAAATAAACAATTGCAAAATCAGCTGACGATATTGAACAAGGATGGTAAATTAACCAATAAAGAGCCAATCTTCAGAACAAAAGCCAACAGGTGATCACAATGATACGCTCGTTAGTATTAATACACTAGTCAGCCATGCGACTGCAATGTTAATCAACGACTACAAATGCCATGAACATCTCGAAACCAAGTTTCTACGAATTCAAAGCCAACTACGACTCTCAGCCGGAACAATGGAGGAAGAGGCTCTTGGCAATTTATGTTACTGATCAAGACGCTGCTATTGCAGCATGGACACTGATCATGTCAATGGATGATTTAATGCTGGAAGTCGAAGATACAGCCATTTATTTGGACAAGATCTATTCCAAAAAGTAAACAGTCAGCCTAAAACAAAGCAATGAAACCATCAGCAAGTAAATGTACTTTGATTAGTGAATTGAAAATAGCACTAAAAGCACTTAACCGATATGCCTGGATTTCAGCCCTATTTGCATTCCTATTACTCTCATCACCCACACAATCAAATGCAGATATACAAAAATACAACGTCGTAACTGATGAATTCTATGGGCTCAATGCCGAACGAGTCCTACTTGTCCCAGTTGCTGATGCAGCAGATAAAACCGTGCTCATGACGGGCAAATGCAAAAGCCGAGGGGCAACAGAGCTCTATCTTGAGGATGACCCAGTGAATGCCAGAGAGAAGTGGTTTATTGTGACGAAAAACGATTCGATCAAAGTTGACCAAGAAATATGTTTAACAGGAAATCTACCAGCATGGTTCGAAAAGATATCATCGCTTAGATAAAGTCAATTTGAAATATATCTAAGCACATTACACCTTTAGACAAAGCCTTCTAAGATACTTCTAGACATCTAATCACGAACCAGAGCGTTCAATTAAGAGTTCAAAAACACCTTAATCTCAAATAAGCATCTTAATAAGTGGTTAAGTTAAGGATCAAGGATCACCAGCCTCTAAATTTATAACACTGCAAGCAAAAAGGGAACAAAAAATAATCAATAAAGAACAATGGGATTTTTGAAAATCCATAGCTAAAGCAGTGGGGAGACGCTCTATGCAGCATGCCAAAAAAAATCACATTCTTTTCAGATTTCAAAGCTTTTATCAACAAAGGCAATGTTATCGACCTTGCAGTTGCTGTCATCATCGCAGGTGCATTTGGGAAAGTTGTTAACTCAACTGTTGAATTGATCATGACCAATGCACTTGAACCAGCATTGAAAGAAGCGAATGTTCAATCATTAGCTCAATTACCAGGGGGAGAGATTATTGTCGCAGCAATAAACTTTATTATCATTGCTTTTGTCTGTTTCCTGGTCGTGAGAACAGTCGAAAGAATGAAGCGGAAAAAAGAAGTCATTGAAACGTCAAAACCTGACCCTCAGGTTCAACTGACATCAGCCATCACACGCTTAACAGAAGTCATGGAAAGCCTCAATAATAAATCCTGAGGCATGTTCAACTATTGCACAGTTACGACCAGAAAAATCTCAGGAGTGATGCGAGAATAGCCCGAGTCAGACGGGCTTAAATCACTCATGGAAACAACGTCATATGGTGACGTCAGGCCAAACAGCGACAGCACCGTACCCCAATAACAAGCATGGTTCAGGGTCATAGGCGATCAACTGAAACCGATGGTGCAAAACAATCAAAATTGACAAGTCAGTTTTACTCACCGTTGTAATCCTGATTACAACGGTGAGAACCTCCGCAATCAGCAGCTGTTAAGCGGCCTTACGTCGTCGAAAAGAGAAGTTTGGAATCGAACGCTTGAGCATCTCGATTTTTTCGTCAAACCTCTGCTTGGCAGAAAACAGTACAGCTTCGCTCGCCCAGAAGGTGTAGAGCTGAAGAGCAGTTGCAAACAGGACTGCACCAACAACAACCAGAATAAGACCTGACAGCTGGCTTAGAACCATTGGGCTTCTCATGCGTCCCCCTACTCAATACTCATGGTTCATTCGTGTGTCAGCGTTCCTACTGTTTCGGTCGCGAATCGTTACCCCCCGACCACCTTGGCAGAGGAAACGACGAGGTTATGCCGGCTATCGAGGCCAGATCCATAAGGAATTCTTTGGCGAGAGACTCAGCTGAAACATCAGGCGTTTTAAATCAATTGCAATAGTTTAAGGAGAGATCCACGATTCGAATTAAACTTTTTGGTAGCTAAATTAATGCTGATATTAATGAATGCACTCTACAAAATGCAGCAGGCAAAGATTGACAGGGTTTTTATGGACTTCAACCACGTAAAACCAGTCTTTACAGAGCAGCCTCAGTCGTTGGAGACGTTCAACAGTCTCGTGGCTCAGTGGGCTAAGTGACGTGAGGGTGAAGAAAGAAATTTCACGGGCAAGATTCCTAGAGCAGCTAGCCAAACAACTTGACTGAAGATTGATCATTCCTTGGTAAAACTGACCTATCTTGGACACAACCATTCAATCGTTCGAAAAATAGAATAAAACGATTGCCTCCAAAACAAGCTTTCTACAAAGACGTATTGATAACTTAGCTGAGTTAGTTGACTCTTCCACTCTAGAATATAATAATTGAATTCACCCACCCAACTCATGACCATTAAATTCCACCATGAATCATGATCTGAATGAAGAGCTTGCAAATCGCTCGACCGAGTTAGCAGAATTATCGAGAATGACGCCAGACGATCGAATAGCAAGGATTGTCTGGTCCAGAATTCAAAACGATTTAGAACGGGAGGACAGCCTTATTTTTGGAATGCAATATTGCTTGTCAAATATTTATCATTTTATCAAGAAAGAGATCCAAGAGAGTAAGCAGACCAACTTAGCCCTAAGAAATTGCAGCGAACTGATACAACAGTTGGGCTGGAATGCTGAAGATATTTTTGCCAAAGACTTCTCAAAAATTGTTTTCATAGACTACATCAAAGAAGTTGTTGCAATGTATACAGACACAAGACAGCAGCATTGCGAGGACGCTCAGTGCATTCTTGCGATGAACATGATTCACATGGTCATACAAGATATCCAGTATGTCATCAAGAAAAGTCCAGCCCAGGAGAAGAGCTTGTTGACAGCGTTGAAAACTGCGGCAAATTTACGCAATCTAATGCTCAATATCTTTGGATATCAGCCCACTAAAACAGATACAAATATCTGACCAAAACATAAAAGCCAACCCGCAGACGAATAAGAGGAGCAACATTGGCCAATTAATTGTTGTAGAGTAAAAAACTCTATACGTGATTAATTCTGATCAAATCAACTGAATCAGATTACTTTCTGTTGCCAAAATCATAAAAAGCCAACAATGCACGACCCTTTACTGTTTCAGTTCAACCCCAGAGTTGAGTACTTTAATCTTAAGCCATTCGTCATACATACGAGATTCAAAGCGGCGTGCAATCCGGCCCCTTGCCTTATGCAAGAAATCTCGATTTGCCGTAACGTTATATTCATACATTTGCTTGTCGTTCATTGATTTAATAACCAAATCACTCAACCTAATCAACCCCAGGTCAGAAATATCACTTGGCGACCAGTTTTTAAAAAAATCAACCAAATTGCACTCACCAGCCTTAATGATTTTGACCTCTCCTCCACAATACTGCTTTCGGTAATATTCCCACTCGATCCGGTCATTGATTCTGTTACTCCAAAGAGACGATTCACATGCGCTTTTCCATACTTTTTCACTCGGCATCGCTACTCATACTGATATTCTACACCACATCATAATCAATTTCGAAAAGTGCAAAAGTTTTTAAATACGAGGATATTATGAAAGGTCGTTCTTAATCCTCATAGCCCTTAATTCACGCATTCTAACTCACACCAACGCGATATTTAAACAAGACGTACAATTCCTGTTGACTTGCTACATGAAAACGCACCATTTTTCATTTTAAGGTCCACACCAACAGCTTCAATATTTCAGTAGCTTGCAATCACACATGGATCGGACTCATTCAAAAGCACCTGCATCTTGGGTACTTCCTGCTTCGATCGCCTTTGCAGGACTTTGCATCTTCGGAGCAGGATTAGTAATCCACGAACCTCTGGAAAAAATCGCTACTCGTCAAAGTCACTCCATCATCATCGAAAACACAACCACTGAGCCCCTGGTCATCGCGCCAAACAGGCCTTGATGAGGGATTGAGCTCTTGCTTTGGTCAGGGTGAAACTCAGCAAAGCAAAACACACCATTCCTCTAAGAGCACTTGAACTAAAAAGCAAGGAAGCCCCCCTGCTTCAAGCGCTCACTCCCGCCTGAGCTCAACAGCCTCAGGTGTATCCGTTTCTGCTTGAGGTGAATCCTTGATGTCTGAAAACTCTTTCTGGGAGAGGAGCACTGTGGCGATTACAACGCCGACGATCCCCAGGAGGGCGAGAAAAACTTTCATTGCCAATACTCTGCTGAATCAGTTCTGGCCTCCCTTGAGGCTCAGGTCTATGGGTGAGTGACGAATTTCTCCATCAACGCTTCAATGGATACATCCGGACTGGTTGCCAGAAGCAATGTCAATCCTGAATCTCATGAGTCGTCAGAACGGCCATAGATAAGGGAGCACGACAAAGACCTACACAAAACCCAAGGTTTCGCAGAACACAGTATAAATACTCATCACCATTCATAATCAACTGCATCCACGGGTAACACACCACCCATCTGAGAATGATCGCGTTTCTGGCCTTGTTCTGGGCATTCGTGCTCGCGGTTTATTTCCGCTTCCGGGATGATGAAATGAATCCAGACAGCTGATGCTGATTGCCGTAGCACTACTACTGCTCCTCTCTTTCTGCCTGTCAGATATTGAGAGATAACGATCAGGTTGTTTCTTGATCATAAATCAATGGCTTACCCATATTCTCAATCAGCAATCAACAAATAGCCTACGTTCAAGGCCGCCAAATTGTTTAGAAGAAAGACCAAACCAAAACAAGAATCGCATTCATCAGACGTGATCGCCAGAATCAAAAGAATCGATTCATCAAGCTATGGCGAAGGGCTACTGGCTCGCGACAGGCCACATTAACGATCCCAGAGGTTTCATGGCTTATGCAGCCGCAGCCGAAGCATATCTCCAGAAGTGTGGAGCAAAAATGTTTATCCGGGACGCTCACACTGATGTGAGAGAAGGTAACCCTGGGCACCTGACTGTTTTGGTGGAATTTCCGAGCGTTGAGGCAGCTAAAACCGCCTATGAGGCACCTGAATATCAGGAGATGATTCGCCTGAGAGCTCCTAACAGCGAAGCATGCTTCAGCATCCTAGAAGAAGGAGACAAGCTTGCCCACCGAGTTTCAGCATGAATCAGCACCGTGAACGAAGGAAATCAACCACGAATCGGTCTAGGTCATTTCATCCTGCTTGTTGATTCAAGTGATGCAGACTAATCGAGAACTACATGCCATCTTGAAGTTCTGATCGCGGTCTCGACAGGATGCGATTGGTCGTCTACAGCACGCCCGACACTGTCATCCTCTGCAGTGTCGGACTAGACGGTAATAGCAAATGAAATGCGTACAAGGATACTGATCCGAGCAGATCTATCCCCCTGAAACAATCACGACAACATCAACGATCGTTTTTAGATATTTTTAGCCCTGATGCATTTTTTCCTTCATCCATCGAATAATATCTTGCTCTAACCACACAACTGTCCTTGCACTGATTTGTATCTGTTTAGGAAAAGTACCTTTTTCCATATGGGTATAAATAAATGTTTTCCCAACACCAGTCATCTCAATCACCTGCGAAAGCCTGAGGAACCGAGGTGCACCAGCGTCATTGGCCAAGGCGAATGATATTCGATGTGAGCATGGAGGGACTCAGGCACTCAAGAATTGATTGCATCATGGCTTGCGTGAGCTTGCCCACCATGGGCAACAGCCCGACCCTGGCCTTGATGAGAATGCGCAATACCAAGCTTATGCAGCCTGGCATGCTCTTCAATCTGATCTGTCAACTGCACAGAACCGGCACCAAATGCGGTGTAAATCCCATACAGGAGGGTTCCCAGGACCAAAACGGCCAACGAACCAATCATTAGATATGCGGAAAGATCTTGATTTGCAAGCTCCATGAAGACCTTTTAATACTCACTGAATATTGGCCGCTCAAAAAGCTCTTGCTGTAACGATTGCTTCGCCAAACATTTACAATTGGCATAAATACAGCCCTTAAAGATTAACGCCGACAAGTTAATTCTATTGACGGATTATGGGCGAATGCAACCAGCGGCAAGGCAACAAGATGCATGCCTATGTGTGCAAATGTTAGGGCCAGAGATGCGAATGCACAGCAGCGATGCACCTGCAACATTTGTGCCTTAAAAGAAAAATAAATAGTAAAGCGTCGGATTTGTGCGGCGAACTTCTGCGAACATCTGCGAACCCTAAAAATCGTTTTTGCAGACGACGATGAGCCGCAGAGGCCTGATGGCGAATCAGCTTGCAAGTGCTTAGTCAATCTCTCGGCTTTTGGCCACAGCAGATCAACTCACGTAAGAGCCAGGATTGGTCAGATGCCAGTCAGCGTTGGGTTCCACTCAAGGCTCATCAATGCATGAACTGAAGCCGATTCAAGACGCTTTAAGCCTCACAGCAGAAGCCTATGGATCCTTGACTCCCAGAAGCTGATCGTCGATCTGTCAAAAACCAGGGCAACGTTCGCTCACAGACATGACAAGGCAGCTGAAGCTCGATGGATTATTGACGTGTTTAAAGGAGGGCTGATGGCGTTCACGCCTGATGGTCAGGGACCTAATCACATCAAAATCAGCATGGTCTGATGCTCTGACCTCTGAATGATCAAACAATGCTCAGTGACCACTCACTCACGCTCTGGCCAGCTGTACGATGAGTCTGCTTAACCGCCTTTTAACCTTCTTAAGGCCTTTGAGCGATGAGTCACTGAATGCAGGTGAAATAGATGAATCCGGACAAACAGCACCGCAAACTTGTCAGGCTCAAGATCAAAGCAGAGGAATGCCTCACGAGGGAGCAGGCTCAAAAAATCATTCGCAAAGCTGACAAAGCTCACAGGAAGCTCTCAGAAGGCCACAACAACGCAGCCTGATGTGTTGGCCCCGTTGTGATTCCTTGGTAGCGAGCTCAGAGCAACACCACTCTCGAGGCATGCGAACCGGTAGAGATGCGGGTCGACAGAAGGCTTCATCATGGTGACGATCGGTGGAAATGCCACCATCACGGCCCAATGGAAGACACCACACTGGCAATGGAGGAGCATTGGCCCGTTGAGGAGCAGCTCAAACTGGTCAATCAAGCCTGTGATCAGATCGAACAGATTCTGGATGACCTTGTGCAAAACACGGCATGTTCCAATCATGCGATTCGCGATCTGCTGAACACACTGTCAGAACAATGGTCTGACAGCGAACAGACCATGGCCTGGGGAAAGCCAGTGAACAACCAGCAACTGGAGGCCTGTTGACTGAAGCCCAGAGCCTCACAAGTTCAAGATCCTGACTCAATTCATCCGCCTTCCTGAAGCATGTGATGCAAGGGCCGGTAGTGAACCCATGCCAGGTTGTCAGTCCAATCGTCGACAGGCGCGATTGGTCGCCTAACTGCGACTCCGGCGCTTCCATCCAGTTGCAGCGCCGGACTAGGCGAGACCAGACAGTTGCAGGTTCTACTGCGACAAGTGGCGGAAAACCGCCTTGGCAGGACATCTGCAGGGCCGAAAAGGACTAATACCTAATCCTTGCAAGTGCGTGTCTTTACTCTTTCCATGGGCGACGAACCAGGGTTAGACCAGAGGAAGAACAAACGTACTTCAATGCCGATTTATCCTCCCTTGGGACCGCCCACCTCAAACGTCATCGATGCGGCTTCAGCTTTCCTGTCGATCCGCCCTGGTCAGTTCATCATCGTCAGAGAACTGACACCTACCACTGAGAGAGTTGATATCGAAAGGAACTGGTGGTTAGGGCAAGTGATTTTCTGCAAGGGATGGGGGAAACATTCAAAGCTGAACTCGCTTTTTCAGGTGGCAGACGTTGAAGACGGCGCAATTCGCTGGGTTCATCCCACCCAGGTAACCCACGTCCTGCATGGACTGGACGGGATTGGACAAGAAGGCTGGGATGGATTCGAGGATTAATCGATTCTCCACAAAAAGCTGTCAGAAAAAAAAGGAGGCCTTCCCGGCCTCCGTCTACCTATCACCAAAGGAGAAGTGCTCGACGCCTCTCCTGTCTTCAGTATGTGTATCGCATAGAACATGTGCCTGAGATCACATACTCATTGCCGAAGGGCAGCTTTCTCTGGTAATGAGCTCGCCAACTCGGCAATCGGTCTGGCCAAGACTTAAATTGTCGCTGCTTCACGATCGAGGCGTAAATCATCATGTTCAGTGGATGATTCACCGCCAGCTCTGTTAAACATTCCTGGATTGACTGGAATGGCAGCACAGTGAAAAAGGAGGTGAAAACGATCGAGCGAATCTGAGATGGTTGGGACCTAAAAAATTGGCAATCTGGGGGCATGCTCGTTTGCCGTGATGATGCCTAGCCAACCGACATAACAAACAACAAGAATAATTCTCGAGTCAAGTGGAACCCTGATCGAGAATGACCACTTTGTGCATACATCAGGCGACCGTGGCGCTAGATGGGTAGTGAAGGGTCTTATCAATCTGAAGCCCGAATTAGCCTATCAACTTGGCCAATTAATTAGCCAAGAAATTAAGAATCACGGCTTGCAACCTAACACTATCTATAAACCTAAAACTGGAGGGTTGGTTTGCGTTCAATACACAGCACTGGCACTTGTCAGTCGCTGCATATTCACTGAAAATGCAGTCTACGAACAAGGGGAAACTATTAACTTCGAAATTAAGCGAGGTTACACCGAAATCCTCAAAAATCAATCTGTTCTGATTATCGACGATATTATCAACACAGGCTTTTCAGTGCGCCTAACCTATTAATCCGTTATACAAGCAGAAGGACAACCTCTTGAGATTGCCACCTACCTAAACCGCGAATATGTTGGTGCCGGTAAGTTGGGAGTGGAGAATTTTGTTTTCCTCTACAAAATTCAATGTCAGCCTGGCCTGAAATGAAGCGTTCGCCCTACAAGCCAGCCAAGCCAGTGACTATTCAGCACGCACAAGGGGCAGAATTCAACAGACAGCGGCAAAGCTTTTAAAGCTGAAAAGCCATAAGATCATTGCGCTCCTAGAGATTCTTGGCTTGATCCACAAGGGTTGCTGAGAATTCCTGAAAAGCAACAGCTGCATCTGCAGGGCTTGAATTGTATTTTGATTCCCACTGGTCGACCAGGGCGCGCATGTCTTGCCACATATCGACCATGGCGAGTGGGTTAAATCCGGCGGGCTGAGATGAAGTATCGGGCATGGATGAGGATGGACACCGGACAGCCTCCTTCTAATTGATCAGCAGCGAAACTGCTGAACAGCTATTCCCAGCAGCAACAATCAGCGATCTCAGATCAAATCAGCTCGACTGTCCCGCGAAGAGTCATGATCAAGACAACTTCTGCCCTGATTCATGTCCAGAGCCACACAACTCTTCAAAAAGCTCGACAAGTTACTTAGCAAGCACGACACCTTTGGAGACACCCCGGAAGCATTTGTAGATGAAGTGCTACGCAAGCTTGATGGTCCAATCAAGGCCATCCATGACAAGGACAAGCCAGATCACTGGGCTGCCATCTACGTGGAACGAGACCGGGCTCGCATCAAAACAGCCGTGCTCAACAAGGTGATGGACCGCAGCCCGCAATGAAACGCAGAAAGACAGTTCCTGATCAAACTTCGGCTCTTCTGGCATCAATGATCCGGGCCAATTCCAGCATATATCCCGCAGTGCACCAGCGGCCATGGCTGCGAGCACGGTTCTCCCCGTCAGAGCGGATCTCTGCCGTTTCGGCCATCAGCAGGTCCAATTCACTCTGAGGGAGGTCATAGAGCTCCTGGAGTTCCACCTCACGACCCAGCAGATGACTGCGAAACCATTTACGCACCTGTTCCTGAAGTGGGATCTCTTGTGACATGCAACCGAAGCAGCAGAGACCATTCTGGCCACTGAACCAATGTTCAGGACTCAGCTAGCACGTTTCAAAAACTTGCTCATTGAGCTAAAGCTCGTTTGATTGATGCAGATACCAACAATGGATGACACGCGTTCTGAAGGACAACTGGCTTTCACTAGCCATTGCATCACTGTGTCTCAGTGGACTGCTATGGCTTGAGGTAATCGCCGGCTAGTACCTGGAGCACTTCCAATCACCGCTGACATAGGACAAAATCGGCCATGACAGAAATGGCTGCATGTTGCTTGCATTGCTTCTTTCAGGACCAGTCACACCTCCGATGCCACCCTTGGAAAGGCAAACGCCCGAGCAGGAGGAACAGCAAGGCCTGCAATTAGAGACCTTTCAGCTGAATATCGATCAGCGGGGATTCAATTGCTCAGCAGGGGTCTTGGGCACAGGGAACAAAGCACCTCACGCTTACAGCACGTCAAACAATACTTTCGAGAGCGAGCTACAAATTCACGCCGCTCGCTGCAAAACACGCTTCTAGAACATATCAGCTCAGAATGATGGCAAATCAGCAAAAGCAATCGACATGATGCAGTTCTATCGTTTTAACTTCAGAGTGGCTCATCCGGACCTGGCAGAGGCCTCCTACTCTTGCCTTTAGGCAACAATGATTTCAAAGAACCAATCATGTCATTGGTTCGAGAAACATAGACAAAACTCGCCATGAAAAAAACTGTTGCAATGACAAAAACAGTTGAAGTCAGTGCATCCAGCTCAAGATTTCCAAGCAACAAACCAACCATGTTCCACATCCGGAAATGACTCAACATTGCGATGAATTAACAGTACCCCCGGCCACTCCGCAGAGGCAATGCCAAGACACAAGACAGATCGCTGCGTGAAAGCGGAAACAAAAAGGATCATTTAAGTGCTTCAAGACATACAAATGACGCTGAAGAGTTATAAACTGTTCTAAAGCGAATCCGAGCAGCTCGCTTGCAAGACTCGAAATGCTGTCCAACGAGTCGATCAGCGTACAGGGCTGCTCGACTCACCCGTAACTCACGGCAGAGCCTCGCTCAACCAGCCTGCCTGCAGGAGAAGCGGATTTCCTTCGATTGTTGGCAGTTACGGTGGGTCTGACTTAAAACACGTCTCAAACAACAGCCAAGGCTCTCTATGCGTCCATCACTCCTAATCCTGCTGACTCTTCTCGTGACACCGGGTACTGCTCTAGCCCAGAAAAAAATCCCCAAAGCTCAGGGACACAATCAATGCCCCTTGGGTTACGTCAACACGCTTGGTACAACATGTGTTTCGCCGATCTATTATGAGGTTGCACCCACGAATGGAGAAGCCTGCAAGTCAGGGTGGATGAATATCGGCGCCGGCTATTGCAGGAAAAAGTGAAATCTGATCACTCATCGATCGGATTCTCAAGCCTTTGGCACAAGCAGAAGAAGATTGCTATGGGTCGACTAGAATCAATTGAGCATCAATGAGACGTTTCATCAAGACCACAATATTGGCGGTGGCAGCCTTGATTGGCATGACAGCCATGATCGCTCATGCTCAACCTCGGACAATCTCTGAATGCTCGCAGAAACTAACAGCAAGGGGATTTAATATTATCGATAAGGAGAATGATGACGGCCTATACGAATTCGAAGCAATCAAAAATAATCAGCAATGGGACATAAAAATGGATTATAAGTGCAATGTATTGCTAGAGCGGCTCGACGATTAGACGATTAGTTGACTCTCAGAGTAGCAGACAAAACCCCAAGCCGAGAACAAATCAAAATCTTTAGCTTTTACGTCAAACCCAAAGAGTGAAATAAACCTTTGCTAACAAATACAAGCATGCATATGGAAGTAAATGCAACAAGATTGATGGCTGCGATATCGAAAACAACCGGACTTCGCTCAGCCTGATCAGAGCCACTTGCAGAGAACGCTTGATTAATATCGTCCCAATAGGCAAGCACGAACCCCTTTTTGGCAGTAAGACTTCCGGAACCAGTCAAAATTTGGCTTTTACTCTGGCTGCCAATCTGCTGACGGTCGATCTTCTCAGCTTCGCGCCTAAAAGCATTTTGGAACCAGTTGACATGACTAAAAAATCCAACCGTGAACCAGAAAATAAGCGAAACACCAATCAAAGCACTCAGCATCACCATGGCTGACGGACCTTTCACCTTAACTAATTAGACATCATCTCCTTAATGCCTGCCAAGCAAGTATCATTTCAACCGAAAGCGAAAATCATTTGACGTCACTGGCGACTGGGTGAAAATTATTAACGGCCGCTTGTATCAAGCATCAGCTTTAGTCAATCAGGATTTCCCTGATGGCAACTGTGCGCGGTAATCGTCGGCAACGACATCCAGAAGCCCTAAGACGTAACGGTCACTCGCTCCGATGTCACTTTGAAGCGTTTGAAGAATCGTGCGAATATCTTCAATCGCAACATTGATTTGATTATCAAGCTGTGGCTGGCTGGGCTGCCATTCCTCAGTGAAGGACGTTGAGGAGGCAATTTTCAGGTTGATCGAATCCTGGGGCTTCGGAGGCATGGATCCTCGCCGTGGAGCCTGAGAATTCCGTGCTTGGTACGCCATGTGGATCTCTTTTTTTCAAGCTTTTCATCGCAATGCCAAGAAGACTGTCAAATAGCCAACCAACGAAGCATTCAAAGACGACGCAGCAACGCGAAAGGATCAGCAGGGCCATAACAGGGACAAGCCCTACCAGAGCTGCGAGCTAAATGGAAGACTCTTCTGATTAAGAGCCGCGCTTGCGCCCCAAAACTTTTCTCGTGACAACACCATCTTCTTTCTGATAAAGAACAAGGCGGTTATCTTCCAATGTATTCAAGCTCAGGATGCCTTTGGAACGATATTGACGATTAAAAGGAACCACCCATGAGGTACCCATAGCCATGACATAGATCAATTCTTGTTGATCAGCGCTAATGCAAAAGCGCACTTTCGCATCTTTATACACACCAACATCACTGACATATGGAGCCTTAAAATAGTCGCAACCTTGAGCACGTTGAAATTCGTCTTTGATATTGGCTAATGCAAAGCTGTTGAAACTGAGACCGAGCAACGCCAAAACCCCAATCCCAGGGATGCACTTCATAATCAATCACTCATACCTTGAACAACAGCAGCAGCATGGCGCCTCACAGCTTCGATGCAAGCGGTACCCAGCCACATACACCCGAAATGATCACCCTAAACAGCGCAACGCAGCAGAGGCCAGCTAGTGCAATCGCTACTTGAGCTTGATCTGATCAATACATCCTGTTCTGAGCATGGCAGTAATTTTTCGCCATCACAGAGACAAGCCTTGTCAAAACGCCACTGCGGAGAATCTGAAGATGCAAAGCTTCGGTTCACTGATCCAGTGTTTTTGCAACATGCTGAGGCCAGAGTTGGGCCATGGTGGGAGGCACGCATTCGCATGCTAATGAAGCAGGATTGCACTGAAGAAGCCGGTGCCCTGTTCAGAGAATTTGAGACTCCTGAGAAGGGTTTCTAATCTCTGCTGCTAAGCCCTTGCTGAAACACGCAGCAAGATCCGGGGGTATTAACAACTGGAACAAACAGAACGCAACGGCTTGCCCTGATGAAAAGTCAACTTGATGATGCCTCCATTAGAAAAGGTGCTTGATGAGCAAATACCTCATTTGAGCTTTTGGGAAATTGATTTTTAAATAAAAAAAGACCAGTCTTTCTGATGATTGGATCATGTGGTGAGCCTTTGAGAAAGCGGGTAATACAAGTATTAGCTGAACCTTATTTTTTTCATTTCGCCTGCAATATGCGTCTCGCGCACTAGTAAAGCCAATATTCTCAAAATGCTTTAAGTTTCACGCCCAATTAACAATACAAACCGATAACGCCATCACTCAAGCCTCGACCTAAAGGTACTAGACTTTCTCATGCTTTAAACACAATGATGCCAGACGAAACAAAAGATGCAAGACCTATTTCTGAAGAACACAAACCAAATAGGGCTCTAACCTACACAGAAATGATGAATGAAGGAAGGCAGAACATCTCAGCTAGCAATCATCCGCAGGGAGAAAATCTGCAAAAACGAGTGGAGGAGCTTGAGAGAAAAGTGGAGCACCTTCAGAAAATTATCCAACGCCAGCTTCGCCTCGATCGAATGGTTAAATAGTCAAGTAGCAACGTCAATGATCTACGAGACAGCTAACATCTTAAGAACACGTTATTATAATCAAGGATTAAAAACCGTATCTAGACAGAGAATAAAAGCAACTCTAAAAGTAGTTAGAGCAACTACGACTTTGCAGAGCGCATATCCAAACTCAAGCAATCAAGGCTGTCGTAGGTTTCAACACCAGTGACCGGATTAACTCCAGCGGCTCTGGAGCACATCGCCTCACGTTGAGGATCATCGATAATCGCTCCCGAGAAGTCAGCTCCATCAATGGTCGTTGCCATAAAGAAACTCTTGGTCAGCACAGAATCTCTAAAATTCACATTAGTGAGATTGGCCTCTTCGAAGTGAGTTGCATAAGCAATACTTCCTTCTAGATTTGCTCCCTCAAGATCTGCACGCTTCAGAGTCGCAACACTAAACAATGCACCTCTCAGATCAAGTCCAGACAGGTCATAGTTAGACAAATCGTATTTAACAAATTCCTTGGTAATTGGCTTTCCATCCTCATCTCGTTCGTAAAAAGGATATTTTTCTTTAAAGGCCTCTGTTGCCTGATCACTTCCCTGAAGACTTCGGTCAAGACCGATATCTGGAAGACCACCACCACTTGGGTAAATCGCCAATGCTTTTGATGGCAGCATCAGCAATGCGCAGAATAAAATCGCAAGGAATGGTCGAAATAACTGCCTGCCAAAACGATTAAGCGATTTCATCAAGCACTCCTTTTATTCAAAAACCTACGGCAAGCAAGTGCAGCACTCTGACAACATGACCCACCCAGGCGAAACAAATCGAGCAGTGGCAAGAGCTAAATCTCACTGCCTTGAATCTCATTGATTGCCCGAGCAGGTCCAAGATGAATAATCAAATTCCATGCGCGAAGTATGGTTATACAAGAGTTCTCTACCAACATTGGAAGATCAAACTCAAGCACTTCTTGCAGAACTTATTCGACAAGCACTAATCAGAATTCACAGCGGCGAAGCAGGTGCGGACTCAGCACTTTATAGGGCTATCTACACTCTTCAAGAGCAAAATATAATCGAAAATATTGCTGCCACTCTTCAATAAAGCTTTAACGGCATAGCGACAAACGAAAGCACACCAACAAACAAACTTGCAACGAAAGCTGCCGCATACCTAACCACCAAGCGACAGAATCACCCCATCAAATAAATGTAACCTGAAACCAAATACATAGAAAACCAAATCAATGCCGAAAAATAAACTGCGGCAAAGACAACTTCTTCAATAAATTCAAATGAATCCATTTGGTCAGTAAAGCGTTGCTCTACGGATAAACTGCATCGCTGCGAGCGCTCCCAAAAAGAACACTGTTGGAATGCCTAATGCATTCACGGCCAAAGTCCTGACTGTAAAGACAGGGTAGCCTCCATCTTTTCTCTTGAAAGGAGCCAAAGGGCTATCGATCCATTCTTTACGATTCTGAATCGATGGCACTCCAAAGAACTGCTTCCCCCAAACAATAATTTCCCATCGAGTCAGCCAGAATGCCGTGCTGACAACTGAGAAAGCTATTGGAGAGGCCACCAAAAGGATCTTGTAATTGAACACAACAACAACCTCATTTCAAACAGTTTAGAAGGAGGCATTCTCCTCCAAGTATTGATTGATGCACTATTTCGGCCTCAATGCTGCACTTGCATCGACTCATTTTTATCAATCAAATTGATAGCAGCAATGTGACTTTTTCAGAAAAGCAAGCGTCATTTGCCCTTCGAGGTCGATCCAATTTGATCGGCCCGCCTTTATTTCATCGACATCGCCAATTCTGATGCCTCAGCAAGCAACATAAAATTACGTATCGACCCATGATTTTACGCACCTCTGGCGCAGATGTTTCAAATCAATAAGTGTGTACAGCGAAGCGATTCGACCATCCTGAAGAAAAGTATTAGTTGATTGACAAGCATGAGAATTTAGCCATCACGCTTAATAATCTTGCTCACTCAGCAAGACACCGATTTGGAACAGACCTGAAAAAACAGTCCTAATCCCTCTCCAGACCGACACATTCAGGCCATGCCTACCTTGACTGAACAAAAACAGACGTTCCGCCTGAGAACAGCATGGACAACACACTGGTGTGTGGCCCTCTGACGGGGCCGGCGACGGTGGTGCTGGCCCATGGGGCCGGAGCCGGTATCGACAGCCCTTTCATGAACGAGATGGCTAAGGGCCTTGCGGAGAAGGGATGGCAGGTCATCCGCTTCGAATTTCCCTATATGACCCAGCGACGCATCACTGGCCGCAAAACACCACCGAACAGAGCAGAGGTCCTGTTGAAGTGTTATGTCGAACAAGTTCAGTCTTTAGTCGCCAATCAACCGCTGATCATCGGAGGCAAATCCATGGGAGGGAGGATCGCCAGCCTGCTTTCCGATGAGTTGTGGAGCGAAAACAAGATTTTGGGATGCATCTGTCTTGGCTATCCATTTCATCCCCTAGGCAAACCAGAGACATTACGAGTGGAGTATTTACAGAATCTGCAGACACCGACTCTTGTTGTTCAGGGAGAGCGTGATGCGATGGGCAGCAGGGAGGAAGTGAAAAACTATGAGCTCTCCGAGCGGTTAAAGCTTGCCTGGATTCCAGATGGTGACCACAGTTTCAAGCCACGAAAACGGTCAGGGCTTAGTGAAGAGCAGAACTTGAAACTAGCTGTGGAACGCATGCATGACTTTTTAAACAAACTGATGGATCCGGATTGACAATCTCAAAGACATCCACTCGTGAGGACTGTGCACTTAAGCCATCAGGTCTGGTTGCCACCCAGCATGTCGTCATACCCCTCATAGGGGTTGTATTCCGCCCATCCAGGACTGGCCTGATCCATCAGGCCGAACTCGCCGTCAATCATGTCGGCACGGGTGTTGCCGTAAGGAACTGTGTTGCAAGTAATTCCTCCACCCGCGACAGGCTGGCAGTCATCGAAACGAACCTGTGCCCGAACGGCACTGACCAGACTGGCGTTGATCGTGACCAGAGCGGCAACACTCATCAGAAACACGCTCACGACGCTTGATGCATGGCCCTCCATTCTGAAGGAGATTGAACTTCAGATCAAAGGCTTGAGCAAAGACGCTCACTCTCCCGCAAAGTCTCGAAAGCTTTCTGACCACGATGTTCAGCAAGCTGCACCATTAAGACTTCCGCCTGTAGTCCAAGTAGCAAGGTCTGACAGGGATACATCTCCCGCTCGGCGGCCCGGCGCTGCATCGCCTCCATCAGCACAAGAGCTCGATCACAGCTGCTTGCATTGGCGCTGCGGAAGCATGCAATCAGAAGCGGCTGCACGACCTCCAGCGACGTTGCCTGCACCGGGGCTTCAACGCTGCCAAAAACAAAGGAGACAGTTGCAGGCATCAATGCCCTAACCAAATTGTTCAAGGAGTTGTTGATCAGGAGACACAACCGAGACAGGACCTGAAGCACTTCAGAGAATTCAAGGCCAAACGCTTGGCACGAATCCTGAGATCAACTGAAAGAATGAATTCACTCGATCGAAGATCGGATGTATACCGACTGGACTGCGGTCGCACTCTTACTGTTCACAGCTATACCGCTGTTGGCTGTCGTGGCGACAGCCACATTTTTTATTTGGCAGAAACGCAAGTCGCCGCTGTCTTGAAGACCACCTCTTTGGGCTTCACAGCTCTCTCTTCAAAGGAGTGAACGATGGAACGAGCTGTCGTTGAGTTGGAGGAGGTGGAGACCGACTGCAGCACTCCTCTGCCCAGACAATTCTGACAAGTCCTGAAGCGCTGCTCGCTAATGCGTTTGATACCACTGCCGCCGCAGCTGGAGCAGATCGCCATGTCCGAGCTAGAAATGCAACTTCAGTGTGGGAGCGGAAGACCCCTGTGATCCCAAAGGCTTCCTTAAGAAATGGACTGATCGAAACAACCCTGCAACGGCAATGGCCTGGAGCGAATCTCCTGCAGCAGCTCGTACACCGATAAAGAGGCGTGCTGGTTGACCAGCCCTAGCGAACCAGCCAGCCAGCCCACCACCCTCTGCGACGTCCACTGCTGGTCCTGAAGAGGGGCCAGCCCCGCGGTCTGTTCACGCTTGGAGAGCTTCTGCCCCTCCGGATCACAGAGCAACGGTGTATGTCGATAACTGGGAGGTTGCTCCTCCAGCGATGCGATCACCGCCTGCTGGGCAATACACACCACAGCCAGATCGGCGCCCCGCACCACTTCGGTGATGCCAAGTGCCAGCTCGTCCACTGCCGTTGCAAGGTGATAGGCGATGAATCCATCAGCACGGCGCAGGACCAAATCACCGCAGCGTGGTTCATCAGCGGCCTTTACTTTCAACCTCCAGGCCGGCAGGCGTCCGTCCTGAATTCCCCAACCCCTCTCCATCTCCCTGCAGGTTCCCGGATAGCGATTACCGGCACCCAACTGGCGACGACTGCATCGGCAGGGATAGAGGAGCTGGCCCTGCCGAAAGGCCGAGAGGCAGGAGTTGTAGAGCCAGAGGCGCTGGCTTTGCATGATCACTGGGCCATCCCAGTGCAATCCAAGCCAGCGCAGATCTTCGAGAGCGGACTCGACCGCGCCGATCCTGATGCGCGGAGTGTCGAGATCATCAATCCTCAGCAACCATTCACCGCCCTGAAGACGGGCTTGTAGCCAAGAGATCAGAGCCGTGCGCAGGTTGCCCAGATGCAGGGGACCAGAGGGAGTCGGAGCAAAACGTCCGCGATAACCCTGTAGACGCCGTTGGCGACCCTGCTCAAAAACAGCCTGGAGACGATCAGAAAGGTTCACACAAGAAAGGGTGGCCCCAGAGGACCACCCCGATCAAGGGATGTGGAAGGAAATCAGCCCTGAACGCGGTCTTTAAACATCTTGCCGGCAGTGAAGGCAGGCACGCGCTTGGCGGGAATCTTGATCTTCTCACCGGTCTTGGGGTTCAGACCCTGACGGGCAGAACGCTCGCGAGGCTCAAATGAACCGAAACCGAGAATGGAGACCTTCTTGCCCTCCACAACGGAATCGATGATGGTTTCGATAGCGGCGTCCACCACCAGAGACACATCGGTCTTGGTGAGCTCTGTGCGGGCGGCAACCAGATTGACGAGATCAGCTTTGTTCATTGGGTGGGGGAAAGTGGCGGAAGCGGTTGGATCGACGATGCGGAGGTCGACATCCGCACGGCTTCCCTGAGCGCGCTAATCGTATGGAGACAATCGCTGTGCGGCAACCGAAAAACACCGTGCCGCAATGCTTTCACCGAATCTTGTGTGAATCAGACCGTGTCAAATGCTTCTTTTAACTGCTGATCCCAGCTGTTGAAGGGGGCCAGATGACCACCACGCAGAGCCCCAAGACCTGCCCCAGAAGCCAGTCGTGGAGAAGCTTCTAAAGGAAGCCAACGACATAATCGACGGATGCTGCGCTGCTGCCGGGGCCAATGGAAGGTGCGACGGTGCTGCAAAGGTGCCAATTGATCCTTGGCAACCGGCACGAGCAAACGTCCGCAGAACAGCACATTCACCGGCACCGGAGCATGCACAACGGCATGACCGGGAGTGGGCCCAGGCGTCCAGAGCAGTCGCAGGCCTGAAAGGGTGACAGTCTCCTCGGAGAAGGTTTCGAGCTGCTGAACGCCAGGCAACAAATAGGCCTCCTGTTCTTGAACGAGCACGGGCCATTGCATGCGCTCCTGCAAGCGACGCAGGCGTCCATGCCCCTCGCGGCTGGTGAGGAGAATTCGGGCGCATCGGCCATGCGCCAGTTCCCGCAAAGCTTCCAGGGTGGCTTGGGTCAGCGGCGGACAATCGATCAGAACGGGTTCAGGATCCACATCCAGCCACCAGGACGAGCCTCCACGACAGTCACGATTGGGCGGAAACAGCCAAAGATCGGGCCGGATCTGTAGGGGAGGACGGCCTAGCTCCAGCGAGGAGGTCATCACAGACACGATGAGTCACCGGAGCTATTACTACTTTGAAGGCTTCACCTGCCTCCTGGGAGTGGATCTTTGAGCGCGATCCGACGAGGCAAACCTTGGCCTCTTGGCAGCAGCATCACCGCCCATGGCGTGAATTTCTCTGTGGCAGCTCCAGGCGCCAACCGGGTGGAACTGCTGATTTTCCCTACGGCTGAGGCCAGCAGCCCCGAACAGCTGATTGATCTGAACGACAGCAACCACCGATCTGGCGACTACTGGCATGTGGAGGTGGAGGGCCTTACGGCAGGTTGCTGCTATGGCTATCGAGTGTTCGGCCCGCTCGCACCTGGAGGCCATGGATTCCGGCCCGCGAAGGTGCTGTTGGACCCCTGTGCCAGGGCCATCACGGGCTGGTCGGTCTATCAACGCGAAGCGGCTATTGGTGCTTCACCCAATACCCATTGCTGCCTGAAGGGACTGGTCTGCGAGCGGGACCGCTTCGATTTCGATGCCCACCCCAGGCCTCGGCATAGCTGGCAGCAGACAGTGATCTACGAGCTGCACATTGGAGGCTTCACGCAACGCAGCGACAGCGGCGTGACCCCAGATCGAAAAGGCACCCTGTTGGGAGTAATCGACAAGATCCCCTACCTCAAGCAGTTGGGCATCACCACGATCGAACTGCTACCAGTGCAGGCCTTTGATCCGCAGGATGCACCCCCTGGGCGAGACAACGTCTGGGGCTACAGCCCACTGAGCTGGTTCGCTCCGCATCAGGGCTATGTCGGCGGTGATGACCCGATGAAGGCAAGAAATCAAATGCGTGATCTGGTGGCGGCCTGTCACGACGCCGGCCTGGAGGTGTTGCTCGATGTCGTTTACAACCACACAACCGAAGGCAATGTTGATGGCCCAACTCTGAGCTGGCGTGGTTTCGCCGATCGCACTTATTACCACCAAACCGACAAGGGTGACTACCAGGACGTGAGTGGCTGTGGCAACACAATTGCAGCCCACCAGCCACTTAGCCGGGAACTGATTCTGGAGTCGCTGCGCTGCTGGGCGTTGGAACTGGGAGTGGATGGCTTTCGTTTTGATCTGGGCATTGCCCTGAGCCGCGGCGAAGGACTGAAGCCGTTGGATAAGCCCGCACTATTCGAAGCGATGGAGGCCGACCCATTGCTCAGTGAGCTCAAACTCGTGAGCGAACCCTGGGATTGTGGTGGTCTCTATCGACTCAATGACTTCCCGGCTCGGCGCATAGGGACCTGGAACGGCCGATTTCGTGATGCCGTACGCAGCTTCTGGAAAGGCGACGACGACAGCACTTGGTCCATGGCACAGCGCCTGCGCAGCAGCCCTGATCTCTATGACGGCAAACCGGCGGGCTTGGGCCGCTCCGTGAATTTGCTGACGGCCCACGATGGTTTCACACTGATGGATCTGGTGAGCTTCAACAGCAAGCACAACCTCGCCAACGGTGAGGACAACCGCGACGGGGAAAATCACAACAACAGCTGGAACCATGGCGTTGAAGGTCCCAGCAGTGACCATGCGATCACCGCCCTGCGCAAGCGGCAGCAACGCAACATGCTGAGCACACTGCTTCTGGCTCGCGGTGTGCCCATGCTGTTGATGGGCGACGAGGTTGGACGCAGCCAGGGAGGTAACAACAACACCTGGTGCCAGGACACTCCGCTCAGCTGGATGATCTGGTCCGAGGAGCACTGCGACAGGGAGCTGCTCGACTTCGTGAAGCGACTGCTGACACTACGCTCAGAACTGGCGGAGCTACTGAACCCTTTGTTGGCTCACAGCGAACAGCCTCAGCAGCAGCGCCGCAACAGTGATCCTGATGGCTTGTGGCGCCAGTGGCATGGCGTGGAACTGGGCAAACCTGACTGGGCCAGTTGGTCCCATTGCCTGGCGATGAGCCTGCATCGCGGCAAACAGGGGGCCGTGCTCTGGGCGGGATTCAACGCTTACTTCAAGGCCATGCACTTTGATCTGCCCAAGCCGGCATCTCCCTGGCACCGCTTGATCGACACGGCTCTTCCTGCAGGTGAGGACCTTCCCAAGACACTGGACCCCTGGAGTCCGAGCGGCGTCCCCCTTGAAGCCAGAAGTTTGGTGGTGATGATTGCTCGAGAGTATGCCAATTCTCTCAACCTCTAAGAAGCGAACCTCTGTGGAGCTTGGGATTAGAACGTTAAGCGGGCGGCGGGAATCGAACCCGCATCATCAGCTTGGAAGGCTGAGGTTTTACCACTAAACTACGCCCGCACGAATACATCTGTACCAACGCCTTGAGTGGCGTGATCGCAGGTGTTGTGCGCATTCATTATGGCGGTCCGTCTGCCCCTCTCTGCTTGATGAGCACCAGCACCCTTCCCGGGGGATCCCGCCGCCGCCTGATGGTCGCCTACGGACTGGGTGATGCAGGCACGGGACTGGCTGCAACGCAGCTTGGCTTTTACCTATTTCCGTTCTTCACCTGTACCGCAGGCCTGCCCGCCATCCTCGCCGGCTCATTGCTCACGGTGATCAAGGTCTGGGACGCCATCAACGATCCGCTGATCGGCTGGATGAGCGACCACACCAGCAGCCGCTGGGGTCCACGCATTCCCTGGATGCTCGGAGCCGCTCTTCCCCTTGGCATTGCTCTTGCGGCGATGTGGTGGGTCCCGGAAGGCAACACACTTCAGCGCACCACTTACTACGTGGTGATGGCAATCCTGCTGATGTCGGCTTACACCAGCGTCAATTTGCCCTATGCGGCACTCTCCACAGAGCTGACCACGAGCACGGCAATTCGAACCCGACTGAACGCAGCCCGTTTCACCGGCTCCATTCTCGCCGGGCTCAGTGGCCTAATCGTGGCCTCCATCGTGTTGACCGACGGCGCCGATGGTTATCTACGCATGGGACGCATCACAGGCACCATCGCTGCATTGTCGACACTGGCCTGTTGCTGGGGCCTTGCACCGTTCGCCAAGCGGGCTCAGCGACCGAGCAACCAGGCTGAACCAGCTTTGGAACAGATCAAGAGGATCCGCTCCAATCCACGCTTTCTGATGGTTCTCGGGCTTTACCTCCTGCTTTGGTTCGGCCTTCAGTTGATGCAGGTTGTCGCCCTGATCTGGCTGGTCCAGGTCGTGAGGGTCCCCCCCAACCTTTCCACCTGGATTCTGCTGCCCTTCCAGCTGAGCGCCCTGGTTGGCCTTCAGCTCTGGAGCCTGCTCTCCAACCGGAGCGGCAGGATTGTGGCGCTGCGATGGGGAGCCGGGATCTGGATCATGGCCTGCCTGCTCTCAACGATCTTTCCGCCAATGCAGAACGGAGGAACGACGGGGGAACTAATTCCCCTGATCGGCCTGATCATGCTGGTGGGCCTTGGAGCGTCCACCGCCTACTTGATCCCCTGGTCTTTGCTGCCTGATGCGATTGATGCTGACCCGACCCATCCCGCTGGTCTCTACACCGCCTGGATGGTGTTTGGCCAGAAGCTGATCATCGGAGTCAGCATGAGTATGTTCGGCGCGCTGCTTCAGCTCACCGGGTATATCTCCACTGAAATGTGCGACGGCGCACTCAGTTTTATCGAACAGCCCCAGAATGCTCTTCTCGCCATTCGAATGAGCATGGGTTTGATCCCAGCCATCCTGGTCATGGTTGGCCTGATAGTGATACGACACTGGCCCGACCGCGGTGCCCACCTGCAACGCGCATGACCTCCTTTCGATTCCGAACCCAGTTGAAATCGCCCCGCTGGCTGAACAGGCTGGGCAGCAGTCTGATCATCGGCGGACAGGCGGTGACCGCCACCGCCCAGGGCCGCATTAACACCATCGACCTGCTGGATCAGCTGCAGGAGGCCGGACCCGGCAGCTTTCTAATCGTGATCATCACTGCACTGGCTGCGGGCACGGTGTTCAACATTCAGGTCGCCAAGGAACTCAGCAACATGGGGGCCAGCACCACAGTTGGCGGCGTGCTGGCGATTGGCCTGGCTCGTGAGATCGCGCCCTTACTGACGGCCACCCTGCTCACAGGAAAAGTGGCGACAGCCTATGCGGCGCAGCTGGGGACTATGAAAGTGACCGAACAGGTCGATGCCATCACGATGTTGCGCACCGATCCTGTGGAATACCTGGTCGTTCCCCGCCTGATCGCCATGGTGGTGATGGCGCCGGTGCAGTGCCTGTTGTTCTTTGCGGTGGCGCTCCTGGGAGGCCAGATCAGCAGCACGGAGATTTATCAGATCCCTCCTGAGGTGTTCTGGACCTCAGCCCGCACCTGGCTTGTGCCGGATGACCTTCCTTTCATGCTGGTAAAAGCTTTGGTCTTCGGAGTGCAGATCGCTGTGCTGGCCTGTGGTTGGGGCATGACCACCCAGGGAGGGCCGAAGGAGGTGGGCACCAGCACAACCGGCGCGGTCGTGATGATCTTGGTGACCGTGGCCCTGATGGACGTACTCCTGACTCAAATCCTCTTCGGAGGCTGAAGCAACCTCTTCATTCCATGACCACAACAACCTCTAGCCCTAACCAAGACCCTGTGAGCATCAGCCCGAGCCCACGTCTAGCGCTGCTGATCATTCTCCTCAGCCTCTGCCTGCTGCCACTGCCGTTGACCCCATGGCCCACCGTGGTGGTAGGGCTTTTCGGCATTTTCCTGTTCGTTCAGACCTACAGCCTGCGTCTTGAGTTCACCGGCGACACCTTGGTGGTCTGGCGTGGGCAGCAGGAATTGCGCAGATTTCCCTACGCCGAATGGCAGAGCTGGCGACTGTTTGCCCCCTGGCTGCCAGGCCTGTTTTATTTCCGCGAAATCAAGAGCATCCACTTCCTACCGATCCTCTTCAATCCTGCTGAGCTACGCCAGCAGCTGGAAGAGCGGGTGGGTTCCCTGGAGACTCCCCAGCCCTGAGCCTGCAAAACCCATTCTCAAATCCGACATACAGGTCAAAGAACCATCACTGCAAGCCAACGAGAACGTTGTATTTGGGCCATGAGCCCTTCAATCCGCTGAAATGAGTTCAGGACAAGCCGACCATGCCTGACGAGAACGATTCGCCATTCCAGGACGCGCCGCAAGCCAAAGAGGCGCACAGCGAGGCATCCATCGCCGCAAGCGATGACGTGGAACCTTCGTCTGAATCGCTGATCCAGCTAGCACTGATGGATCTTCAGTCTCGGCGAGACAAACTGCAGCAGGAGATCGACAGCCTCCAGCAGCGCAAAGGGCAACTGGAGCAGGAGATGACCGCCAGCTTTGCAGGCCAGTCCGATGCGATCGCCAGACGAGTGAAGGGCTTTCAGGAGTATTTGGGTGGAGCCCTACAGGGGCTTGCCCAATCGGTGGAGACGCTCGAGCTCGTGGCTCAGCCCGTGGTGGTGAAGCCTTCACCACTGGATGCTCAGGTAGCCGAAGCCGCCGCCGAACAGGCCATGGCGAACGCCGGTGGCTCCCCGGCTCTGGCCGACACCTTCCGTCCCGATGAGGAGCTGATCCGAACCAACCTCAGGCGTTTTCTAGAGCAGCCCGACTTCTATGCCGAACCCTGGAAACTGCGCCGCAGCCTGGACGACAGCGACATCACTCTGCTCGAGGACTGGTTTTTCAATCAGGGAGGCAGGGGAGCCCAGGCCAGCCGAGGCAGTCGTCCTCGCAACGTGCTGCTGGGGGCGGCCCTGATCGCCATCATCGGAGAGCTTTACGGCGATCAGTTCCAGACCCTGGTCCTAGCGGGACAGCCTGAACGCCTGGGGGACTGGAGACGAGGTCTGCAGGATGCTCTCGGGCTAGGGCGGGAAGATTTCGGCCCGAGCAGCGGCATTGTGCTGTTTGAACGAGGAGATGCCCTCGTCGAGCGGGCGGACCGACTGGAAGAACGCGGCGAAGTCCCCCTGATCCTGATCGACGCTGCGGAACGGGTGGTGGACATTCCCGTGCTTCAGTTCCCGCTCTGGCTGGCTTTTGCAGCCGGCCCAGGCGAAACCTACGACGACGAAGACAACCTGCTCTGATGCCCTTCCTTACGCTGCTGCTGGGCTACTTGCTCGGCTCTATTCCCAGCGGCTTCTTGGCCGGCAAATGGTGCAAGGGCATCGACCTACGCACGATCGGATCCGGCTCCACCGGCGCCACCAATGTGCTTCGGAATGTCGGGAAAAAGCCTGCACTAGCTGTGTTTCTTGTGGATGTGGCCAAAGGCGCTGCTGCGGTGTTGCTGGCAAGAGCCCTCAACCAAACCTCGGCTGTGAACGACTGGATTCAAGTACTGGCGGGCCTTGCGGCTCTGGCCGGTCATATCTGGCCGGTATGGCTGGGCTTCAAGGGTGGAAAGGCAGTCGCGACCGGTTTTGGCATGTTTCTCGGTCTGGCCTGGCCGGTTGGACTGGCCTGCTTCGGACTCTTCATGGCCGTGTTCAGCCTTAGCCGGATCGTCTCGCTCGCCAGCGTGGTGGCAGCGCTGAGCCTGCCTTTGCTGATGGCTGCCGGTTCGTCCAGCAACGCCAATCTGGTGGTAGCCCTGGTGGCGATGGGACTAGTGCTCTGGAGGCACCGCAGCAATATTCAGCGACTGATCAACGGCACCGAACCACAGGTGGGCCAGAAGTCTTGAGTCCAGCTGGTCAGCCTTCGATGCTTTATAGACTGAGGCTCTGATCAATTCACCAGCTCCTCGCAGCAGGCGGAGAAAGCAGCGCCAGGGTCTGCTGACCTTGTGATCGGCCGACCGATCACCAGCTGGCTTGCACCGGCAGCAATTGCCTCGGCAGGCCCCATCACCCTGGCCTGATCACCTACCGCACTTCCTTTGGGGCGAATTCCTGGTGTGACCAGTGAGAACGGCAATGGATGCTGTGCACGCAGAGCCGCGGCCTCCAGCGGAGAACACACACAACCACCGATGCCTGCAGTTGCCGACAGCAAAGCCAACGACGAGACCCGTTCGGCAATGCCCTGGGGAACGGCGAGCTCCTGCTGAAGTCGCTGCTGATCCCAGCTGGTGAGCACAGTGACCGCCAGAAGTGTCGGAGTCACAAGCCCCGCACTGTGGGCACTGGCCATTGCTGCAGCCTGCGCGGCCTGAAGCGCTTCGCGGCCAGCACAGGCATGCACGGTGATCAACTCCGCACCCAGCGCCGCTGCCCCAGTACAGGCCCCAGCCATGGTCGCCGGGATGTCGTGGAACTTGAGATCCAGAAACACCCGCAGCCCCTGATCCCTCAACTGGCTGACTACTGCAGGCCCCGCCTGCACAAACAATTCCAAACCAACCTTCACCCAACGGAGTTCACTCACCTGGCCGCCAAAGGCCAGTGCCTGCTCTGGGTCCATGCCGTCAAGGGCCACGATGATCCGCTCAGCGGGATCAGCAGAAAGCGAAGAAGCCAAGGCAGCTGCACCAACTGATTCCATCCTGGTCAAAAGCCCTGAAGTATTCACTTAGCCGCGATTGAGCGCTGATGAAGGCCAAAGGGGCCTGATCAGCCCACCAGCCTGCGAAAGGTCTTCTTTCCAAGCTGCAGCACCTTGCCCTCCAGTTCCGCGGCCGACGCGAATTCCTGATTGGGGTCAGTGATCTTTTCCCCTTCTAACCGAGCTGCGCCGCCTTTGATCTGGCGGCGCGCCTCGCTACTGCTTGCGCAGATTCCAACGGCACTGAGCAAATAGAACGCTTTGGCCGGAAAATTCACCGCGGCCAGTGACGCCTCGGGTACATCCGCGCAGGCATCACCGCCGCTACTCACCAGTGTCGCCGCATCAGCCTGGGCTTTTTGGGCTGCTTCCATGCCATGGCGGCTGGCGGTCACCGCCAGAGCCATCGCCTTCTGTTTCTCGCGCGCGTTTGCCGGCAAAGCCTGCGGGTTCAGATCCGTCAGCAATGTCACATAGTCATCAATAGCGGCATCGCCTACCTTCTCGAGCTTGGAGTACATCGACAGTGCGTCTTCCTCAAGACCCACAGTGTTCCCAAGGCTTTTGCTCATCTTCTGCGCCCCATCAAGACCCACGAGGATCGGCAGCAGAAGGCCGAACTGCGTCCCTGATCCGAAATGGCGCTGCAGGTCGCGTCCCATGGCCACATTGAACTTCTGATCAGTACCGCCCAGCTCCACATCCGCATTCACAGCTACGGAGTCGTAGCCCTGCAGCAGCGGATACAGGAATTCATGCAGGGCGATCGGTGCACCGCTGCCATAGCGCTTGGAGAAATCATCCTTGGCCAGCATCTGACCCACGGTGGCTGTGCCCAGCAGGCCAATGGTCTGAGGCAAGTCAAGACCTTCCAGCCACTCGCTGTTGCGGCGCACTTCAAGGCGGCCAGGGGTCTCAAAATCAAGCAGAGCTGTCTGCTTCGGCTGGCCCGCGCCCAGCTGCGCCAGGTAAGTGGCGGCATTGGCCTCAACCTCTTCGGCGGTGAGCTGCACCCGCGTGGCGCTCTTGCCAGTTGGGTCTCCGATCCGGGCGGTGAAGTCGCCGATGATCAGAACTGCGGTGTGCCCCGCATCCTGAAAAGCACGCAGCTTGCGGAAAAGGATGCTGTGCCCGAGGTGGATGTTGCTGCCGGTGGGGTCAATACCAAGCTTGATACGCAGAGGCTTTCCCTCAATCTCTGCCTGCGTCAACCTCGCCGCCAACGACTGATCAGCATCATCGCCAACTCCTGCTGGAAACAGATCGGCCATGCCACGCGACAGCCATGCCGGCAGAGACGGTGTGGAAGCCATGGGCGAGGCAGAGCGATTGCGGGCTGAATCGTACGGGCCGCTTCAGCTGGGCGGTTGGTCCAGCTGACTTTTCATCCGTTCCAGCGTGCCTTGCATCTGCTCAAACATCTGCTCTGGGGTAATCCCGAATTGTCCTAGCTGACTGCGCAGCTGTTCCACGGTGAGCTTGGCCTGGAAGTCTTCCGAGAGCTCAAAGCGCTTCATGAACACGCGGTATCGCTCCATGAGCTCCTCCATTGTGTCGATGAACTTCTTTTTGCCCTCGCGGTCAAACTTGCCATAATCCGACCCCAGCTGCATCAACTGCTGATAGTCACCGAACAGACGCTTGGCTTCCTCCTGAACGATCTCGGAGTCGAAGAACGCCATGGTCCACCCATCAACTTGAGCAATTGTGGACAATTTGAGCTGCCCATAACAGTGCGGATCCACGCCCACTAATTCACGTCAACATGAATGGGTTAGCGGCAACGGCCCCGAGCCTCTCCCTCCTTTGGATCTCAGCGAACGGATCCCGTCTCTGCAGCAACGGTCCCGACAAGGCCACAGCATGCTGAAGCGCAGTCGCACCGCCATCGCTACCGCCGACCTTGTTCTGCTGAGCAGCTGGACAGCCTGGTTCGAAGGACAGGGACCTCTGGTGGCTGCCTGCACCAGCGAGGATGACTGCCTACTGAGGCTTCAAACTAGCGCTGCCAACCTGTTGCTCTGCACGGACACTCTTGACGGCGGCTGTGGAACGAACCTCGTACGCAGGGCGAAGGAGATCAACCCCGAGCTGAAGGTGTTGATGCTGCTTCAGCGACCCATCCCGCGCACGATCCTGGATGCCATCGATGCCCGCTGCCATGGAATCTGCTCGGCTCAGACCACCGGAACCGGCACGGTGGCCGCAGCGCTCACCGCCATCGACACCGACGGGCAGTACCTCGATCCATTGATCAGTGGCGTGCTGCACCACAGCAGACTGCGTAGCAGTGGTGATCAGGTCCCTCTCAAAGAGCTCACCATGCGCGAAGAAGACGTGCTGCGTGGTCTCTGCCGTGGCATGACCAATCAGGAAATCGCCGACGCCTTGGTGGTGTCGATTGACACGGTCAAAAGTCATGTCAGCAGCCTTCTACGCAAGTTGCCAGCCAGAGACCGGACCATGGCCGTTGTCACAGCATTTCGTGAGGGGTTGGTGCAAGTCCCCACCAGGCCACCCCGCTGGACCTAGGGTCCTGGCCAGGCTGCAACGGAGAAACGCGGCGATGGCGCGCCGGCACTGGCTCGATCCACTGGCCCGCAAGGTGCTTCAGGCCATGGGTGACCTGCCTCAGGATGCTGGTCGCACAGGCAAAAACAATCGGTACGACCAAAAACCAGAGGTGTCTCCCAACTGGTGCATCGATGTGAACAGAGCCAGCGCAGAGCAATGGCGCCAATTACCGGGCTGCAGCGAAATCATGGTGGATCAGTTGCTGCGCCTTCAGCAGGGTGGTGTTCAGTTCAGCCAGATGGAGGATCTGGCTCAGCTGCTCGATATCTCAGAAGGGCTCTGCGAGCAATGGAGACCCTATTTGATCTTCCGCTGGCACGGGGATGCTCCGCAGTTACCGGAACAGGCACCGCTAAATCTGAATTCCGCCAGCCCCACCCTGCTGGCCAAAACCCTGCCATGGCCAGATGAGCGGGTGGAACGCCTAATCGCAGAACGACGGCGCGAACCGTTTCAGAACCTCGCAGATTTACAGGAGCGACTCTGTCTGCCCCCGGCAACGGTGGAAGCTCTGATCGGGCGTGTCCGCTTCGGGTCCAGACCTGCCGGCCCAAGCTTGCCCCCGCGAGGTTGATTGCGATGCCTGCCTCTCCTCGCCAGGGAAGCCTTTTCGAACAGCCGGCACCAGCCGGTCGTGACAACGAACCTGCCGAGTTGGCACTGAATGTGCAGCAGCTTCAAAGCTGGCAGCAGCGCATCCACAGCTTCCAGAGCCCTCTGTTTCAGGCGGACGGTGCGAGTCAGGAGCAGGCCAGCCTGTTCAGCAACCACGAGGATCCAGCTGCCGAGATTCAACCGTTGTCGCTTAAACCGCTACCGCTGAGTTTCTGGCGCTGGCCGCAGAGCCCCCATCAAGGGGCGGCGTTGTATTGGGTCATGGATCGACCCTCAGGTCTTCAACACCCGATCCTGCTTTACATCGGAGAGACCATGGCAGCCGATCGGCGTTGGAAGGGAGAGCACGATTGCAAGGCCTACCTCTCGGCCTATCAAGAGGCCTGCGTGGACTGCGGCCTGACCTGCAGAACCAGCATCCGTTTTTGGGGCGATGTACCCAAGGCCACCCGGGCGCGACGACAGCTGGAACAGACCCTGATCCGCCGCTGGCAACCACCGTTCAACAAGGAATCGCGCGATCGATGGGCCACGCCGTTTCAAGCCGCCTAAGCACAGCTCCTAGCATCGGTTTAGGCAACGGCTCCCCATGAAAATCTCCCTCTCTCCGGCCACCCCTGAGGCCTGGAGCGGTTCCGTACTGGCGCTTGGCATTCCTCAGGACGACCCCCAAGGCCTGGTGGAGGCGATGGAACAACGTTTCAGCATTCAGCTGTCGGAATGGCTGAAGCAGAAGCCCTTCACGGGCAAGAGCGGTGATCTGGCCAGCCTTCAACTGCTGCGCAACGACTGCACGACCCTTGTGCTTCTAGGGCTGGGGGATCTCGAATCTGTAGATCGGGACAGCCTGCGTATGGCCGCTGCCGCTGCCGCCCGAGCAGCACAGGGCCAGGGCGGCTCTCTCGGCCTGATGCTGCCGATTGGATCTGAAGACCCGATCGGTGATGCCACTGCCGCTGCTGAAGCTGTACGACTGTCTCTTTACAGCGACCTGCGCTTTCGCAGCAAACCCGAACCCAACCAGAGACCTGACCAGCTAGAGCTGCTGGGCCAATGGCCAGCGGGCCTCCAAAAGATGCTGGAAACGGTTCATCCGGTCTGCGCCGGGGTGGAGCTGGCCAGGGAGTTGGTGGCGGCGCCACCCAACAGCGTCACCCCAGCGGAACTGGCCCGAACTGCGGCAGCCCTCGCCCACGAGCACGGACTTGACCTCACCGTGCTCGAACGTGCCGACTGCGAGGAGCGGGGTATGGGCTCTTACCTCTCGGTCTGCCAAGGCTCTGACATGGATCCAAAATTCATCCACCTGACCTATCGGCCAAGCGGCATAGCGAAGAAGCGCCTCGTTCTGGTGGGCAAGGGACTCACATTTGATTCAGGGGGCTACAACCTCAAGGTCGGGGGCGCCCAGATCGACATGATGAAGTTCGATATGGGCGGCAGCGCTGCTGTATTTGGAGCGATGCGCAGCATCGCTGAACTGCGCCCAGCGGGCGTGGAGGTGCACATGCTGGTGGCCGCGTGCGAAAACATGATCAATGGCTCCGCGGTTCATCCTGGGGACATCGTCACGGCGTCCAACGGCACCACGATCGAAATCAACAACACCGATGCGGAAGGCAGACTCACCCTCGCCGATGCCCTGGTGTACGCCTCCAAACTCAAACCCGATGCGATCGTGGATCTGGCGACGCTCACCGGTGCCTGCGTGGTTGCCCTCGGCGATGAGATCGCAGGTCTTTGGACCCCCAACGACGACCTCTCCTCTGAGCTGGAAACAGCCGCCAGCAGTGCGGGAGAGGGCATCTGGCGCATGCCCCTTCACAGCTCTTACCGCAAGGGCCTCAAATCCCTCCTTGCCGACATGAAGAACACCGGCCCTCGTCCCGGTGGATCGATCACCGCCGCGCTATTCCTCAAGGAATTCGTGGATGCCGGCATTCCCTGGGCCCATATCGACATCGCAGGCACGGTGTGGAGCGACAAGGGCCGCGGACTGAATCCCTCAGGGGCCACAGGCTACGGAGTACGCACTCTGGTGAACTGGGTGGTGAAGCAGGCCTCAACCGCCGAGGCCTAAATTTCAATCTCAACGAAGCAAGCTGCATGGCCTCCAGCCCCTTTCGCTGGTATGTACGCGCCCAGCTGGGTGTTCTGCTGTTACCTGCCGGTCTCTGCTTGTTCGGGGAAGCAGTCAGTCGCAGAACACTTCAGCTGGCTGGAAGCGATGGTGGTCCGTGGTGGTGGTACGGGACACTCAGCCTGATTGTGATCAATGCGGGCGTTGGGCTGATGATCGAATCGGGCCTATTACAGGGTTATCCGGGACGTAGAACAAAGTCCTCAGACACACAGCTTCAATAACGAATAGGTCCGAATCCCATTCAGGATGCGACGACCATGGAAAGGGAATGGGGATTCTCGAGAGCATGAATCTGCCAGCGTGCCCTCTCCGAGCAACTGGCCATGACTCGCTCTAAGTCATCAGAGGCCTGCTTCGGAGATGGATACGGACCAACATGACGCGTCACGAGACCGTCTTTGATGGTCAGCAGATACATACAGACCTTTCACAACTCACCGGTAAATGGTACGCAGTCCAATCTGTATCGTCGATGGCGTAAAACCCGCACCTTCACTGCGAAGTGACTCATTCAGAGCGCAACGACCGCTACAGAATTTCCTCAGATTCCCGCAATCAAGCCACCAGGAGTTGATGTGTCCTGGTCTCAACAAAAACTTACTTCGTCCAGGAATCTCCAGTGCGAGCTTCGTTACCCCAGACCTGATCGAGGCGCTTATCCCTTCCACAGGCCCAGCGGTAATACTTGTATTTGACTGAATTCAATTCTGCAAAATTCTGGTGGTAATCCTCTGCGGGCCAGAACTTTTCAAGGGGTTTGATCTCTACCTTGAGAGCGGCTTCAGACACGCCAAGCTCCCTGGCCGCCTTTGACTGACTTGCGAGAGCCTGGCTGTTCTGCTGATCACCTCTGGTGAAGATCACGGGTCGGTAGGAGTCGCCGCGATCACAGAACTGACCATCACCATCGAAGGGATCCACATTGCGCCAATACGACTGGAGAAGCCTGGGATAACTGATCCTGGTCGAGTCAAACAGCACTTCCACCACCTCCTGATGCCCAGTGGTTTCAGAACTCACCTGGTTGTAGGTGGGGTTGGACACACTGCCGCCGCTATACCCGCTTTCCACAGAGATCACACCAGGCAATTTTTCTAGATCACTCTCCATACACCAGAAACAGCCCCCAGCCAGCACAGCGCTCTGCTGCTCGGCAAGCACAGAGGCAGGTGAGATCAAAAGCAGAACTCCCACCAACAGCGATAACACGATGCGGATCACAGGCGAACTCAGGTAGACAGCTGATCGAGAATGGCGGCAGCGGCGCGATCGGTCACTCCCGGTTCCCCCAGCGTTTGGCGCAATCGTTCATAGCCACTCAGCATCCTTTGGCGCTCATCAGTGCTCTCCAACAGAGGAATGGCCTGAGCAATCAACTGGTTGGCATTGAAGTCTTCCTGCAGAAATTCGGGCACAAGGCGCTCATTGAGCAGCAGATTCACCGGCGATATGTGATCCACATGGAAGCGAAGCAGATGGCGAGCGACCCAGGCCGTCGTGCGGCTCACCCGGTATCCGACCACCTGAGGGACTCCCTGAAGGGCCAGCTCGAGATTGACAGTTCCCGACTTGCCAAGCGCGAGATCCGCAGCGCTAAACAATGACGGTTTGAGAGCATCCGCATCGGCGGCTGGAATGACCCGTCCACGCACACCGGCGGATTCAAGCCCCTCCTGAAGTTCACGTTCAAAACGACTGAGGCCTGCCGGCACCATCACCATCAGCATGGGATCACGGGCCTGCAGACGTGCCGCCACCTCCGCGAGCACGGGCATCAGATAGCGCAACTCCTGGGGCCTGGATGCGGGCATCAGCAGCAGCAGGCGTTCATTCGGATCAAGGCCAAGCTGGCGACAGGCCTCGGCGCGGTCTGGGTTGCGGCCAGCAAGATCAAGCAGAGGATGGCCAACCCAGGTGACTTGCGCACCATGGGATGCATAAAAGGACGCTTCCTCAGGGAAGATCGCAAGAATGCGATCGGTGAAGGACAGAAGGCGGCTTGTGCCGTTGTCATTCATGCGCCAAGCCCATTCCTGGGGAGCGATGTAGTAGGTGATGGGCACCTGCGGCAACTTGCGGCGCAGACGCTTGCCAAGACGCACATTGGCGCCCATGTAGTCAATCAGCACCACAGCATCAGGAGGCCGCGCACTGAGTTCCCTGTTGACCCGCGACTGCAATTTCAAGGTGGGGAACACCTGCGGAAGGTGCTCCAGAAGACCGATCGAGCCCAGTGGAGCCGTATCAGCAAGAAGTTCAGCACCGGCTGCATGCATGCGTGGTCCCCCAAGGGCCAGCACCTCGAGATCAAGGCTCCTCAAACGAGCCTGCCGATGCAATGCCTGCACCAGAAGACTTCCCTGAAGATCACCAGACACCTCACCAGTGCTGATCAGCACGCGCACCATCAGCGACCACCGACAGCAGGCATGGGGCCACGCCTTCCCTGACTGATCGATCCCTCGAGGAAGGAGCAGAGATGATCGGCTAAAGGCATCAAGGGCTGCTCACGAGCCAGTCGCAGACCTTCAGCAATTACATGATCCGAGCGATAGAGCAGCGACCAAATGTCCTGAAGCTGCTTGATTTCCTGCCCCTGATCCTTGCGATCAAGGCCCCGCCTGCGCAGACCCACGCGATTAAGGCCTCGCACCCTTCCAGGATGCCCCTCAACGAGGCAGTAAGGAGGCACATCCCGGTCCACCCTCGTCATCCCTCCAACCATGGCCATCCCGCCGATCTGCACGAACTGGTGGATCCCCAGGCATCCACCGATCACAGCCTTGTCCTCGATCAGAACATGTCCGGCAACCTGAATACCGTTGGACATCACGATGCTGTTGCCCAGAAGACAGTTATGGCCCAAATGGCAGTAGGCCATTAAAAGGTTGTTGTGGCCGATGCGGGTCTGCTCTCCCTCGTCAGTCGCACGGTTGATGGTGACGCATTCACGAATGGTGTTGTGATTTCCGATCACCACCTCTGTTGGAGCTCCTTTGTACTTGAGATCCTGAGGCTCGAGCCCGAGGCAGGCACCAGGGAAGATCTTGTTGTGTTCACCAATGATGAGTCGACCATCAAGCACCGCATGGGGGCCGACCCAGGTGTGAGACCCAATGCGAACATCAGGTCCCACAACGGCACCAGGGCCAATCACCACACCAGTGGCGAGCTCGGCCCGGGAATCGACCACCGCAAGCGGATGAATCTGGGGAGGACGGTCCTCAGCAGTCACGGCGGGGGATCGCTGTTCACTCATCATGGTCAGTCAACCAGCGAGAACATGAGCTCACCGGAGCAGACCAGCTGACCATCAACTTTGGCCTCAGCCTTCACCTTGCCAAAACGCTTGCGTTTGAGACTCAGCAGCTCGCAGGTGATCAACAGCTGATCACCGGGGATCACCGGACGGCGGAAGCGCACGCCATCGATACCGGCAAAAACAAAAAGACCCTTGGGGAGATCGGGCATCTGGGTGACGATCAGACCACCCACCTGCGCCATGGCCTCCACGATCAACACACCCGGCATTAACGGACGTCCAGGGAAATGGCCCTGGAACTGAGGCTCATTGAGGGTGATGTTCTTGATGGCCACTGCTTTTTCACCAGGCACATGCTCCAGAACACGATCCACAAGCGCAAAGGGATAGCGATGGGGAAGCAGTCCCATGATCTGCTCCGCAGTGAGCAAAGACTGAGCTGCGGTGGTGGCGGAGGAGGAAGTCAAATCGGTTCAGGGCTGAGCATTGGGTCGATCGGCCAGGACCGCTGCCAGGTCGGTGTGCAGACCATGGGAGCCGCGGTAGACCAGCACCTGCGCCCGCGGAAAACCCACAAGCGCCAGATCACCGATCAGGTCAAGAAGCTTATGGCGCACCGGTTCATCGGGATAGCGCAGGGGAGGATTCAACCAGTGGTCGCCATCACAGACCAGCGCATTGTCGAGGGCACCACCCTGAATCAACCCCGCAGCACGCAGTTGATCCACCTGCTCACGGAAGCCAAAGGTGCGAGCCGGAGCGATCTCCGCTACGAAGCTCTCTGGTGTAAGCGCTAAGGCACATTGCTGTCGACCGATGGCCGGCTGGGGGAAATCAATCACCCCCACCAACATGAACTCCTCGGCTGGCGTGGCGGTGATCACACTGCTGCCGCGGTGCAGGGCGATCGGTTGCTGCAGTTGCGGCCGAGCCGGAGCGGGTGTTGATGCAGGGGCAAGACCTGCTTCGGCGATGGCTTCCACCCAGCCCTGGGAGGAGCCATCCAAAAGGGGAATCTCCCTACCCTCAATTTGCAGATGTACGTGGGTGAGACCGCACCCGGCTATAGCAGCCAGCAAGTGTTCCACCGTGGCGAGCTTTCGGTCACCCAGCTCCAGGGTGGTGCACAGAGGGCTGTCACGCACCTGGGAAGGCTCCAGCCTGAGCGGGTCATCGCCGCTTTTCGGCCAGCTCACCCAGACGCCCGGCTTGGTCGAAGGCTGCAGGGTGACAGAGACCTCTTCACCGCTGTGCAGCCCGATGCCGCTGCGGCGGGCCGGACCCTCCAGGGTCCAGGCTCCGTCGTAATCATGAGGCCACAGGACCATCAGAACTTCCAGCCAACGCCCAAATTGAAGCGGTACTCCCCGGTGAAGTTTTGACTGGCCACTTCCAGACGCAGAGGTCCCACGGGCGTGGTGACGATCACACCAACACCTGGAGAGACGCCCGAACCTGGTTTGTCGAGCAACTCACCAGGTTTGCCGGGCACATTGGCCTGGGATCCAAAATCGGTACCTGCATCGATAAACACTTCGCCTTGAAAGATGCTGAAAATGGGGAAGCGGTATTCGATGGTTGCTTCGCCAAAACTGCGTCCAACAGCCAGATCACAGTCGAACCAGCCACGAACTGAGTTAGATCCACCCAGACAGAAGGCTTCATAGGGTGGCAACTGACCGATGACGGTTCCAGCCTTGATCTGAAAGGCCAGGGCCTGAGGACAATTCTCCGGCTCACCCTCCTTAGGGCGACAGCCCTTGGCAAACTTCAGCCACTTAACAGGAATAAAATGGGTGTAGCTGGTGCGGATGCGATTGAAGGTCGGGGAGTTCTCTCCGACAGAGAGATATTGTTCCGTTCCGAAACTGAAGAAGTTGCCTGAGGTCGGATTTCGACCATCGTTCAGGGTGCTGTAGGTGGTGGCAATCCGAATACTGGCGAGCGTGTTCTGATCGGCACAATTGAAGGCAGTACAAATCACCTCATCCTTGTCGACACGATCGTTTTTGATTCTTCTGCTTGCAATGCCGTAGGGCCTTGTATCACCGGCATAGTTAATGGGACGGACAGCCTGAATATTGAGTCCAGCCAATACCTGCCAGGGCACCTTCTTGAAAGGATCACCACCGTTGAGTGGACGCGCAAAAATCACATTGCCGCCGATACGCTCCAACGCGATTGAGTCACCCTCAAAATCAAACCAGCTGGTATCAGAAAACTCATCGCTAGCCTCATCGACATTATCAAATTTGCTTCCCGCAGGGTTATTCCTGGAGTCGATTGAGTAGGTCTTTGATGAGTCGTTATCCTGATAATCATTAAGAGCAACGATATCTCCATCGTTCTGACTTTGGAAGACCTGAGGAACTTCCCGGCTGAGAAACAGGGAGGTACGGAAGGAGGTGCGATGGTTATCTCCTTTGATCCAAGGATCAGAGAACGTGAGGTTCGCAAGACCACCGAACTGGCCATAGGTGAAGTTCAGTGCCAGGTCCCAGGCACGCCCAAACAAATTGCTGTCGGAAAGCTGGAGCTGACCAAAGACGCCCTGGCTCTGGCTGTATCCGAGGCCACCTGAAAGCGAGCCTGTGGACTGCTCGACGATGCCCAGAACGATGGTGATAAAACCTGGCTCGCCAGTCACAGGCTGCAAAGTCACCTTCACATCACTGAACAGCGATGTGCCATACAAACGACGGATATCGCTCTCAAGCTGGGTACGGTTGAAGGGTTCTCCTGGCTTGATGGAGATCTCCCTGCTCACCACCCAAGGCTTGGTCTTGCCCTTGATCGGCTCTCCTTTCTCATTGGTGTCCTCACCTTCCTTATTAATAAATTTCACCTCGACACCGGCCACCGTGCCGATCAGCACCTTCAGCTGCACGACGCCGTCAGGACTCACCCTGGTGGGTCCACTGACGCGGGCCAGTGAATAACCCTGATCGGCGTACCACTTCTGCAGCTCCTTCATGCGCAGCTGCAACTCATTGAGGTTGAGCGTGCGGCCGTAATCGGAACTGAAAGTGTCCTCAATCACCTGAGGCTCAATCTTGTTGTCCTCAGGCTCCAGAACAACCTGAGTCATCACTGGGTTGGGAACGACCTGCACCGCCAGTTGCACTCCCAACGGACCGTTGATCGGCTCAATGCGCACGTCCGAGAACCATCCCGTGGCGTAGATCGCATCAAGGTCAAGCTTCAATTCCTCTCTCGTCACCCTGCTACCAGGGCGTACACGCATCGCGTCATAGGCAGCGAACTCAAGACGTTCCTGCTCTGGATGACCATCGATGCCCTCAATGATCACCTCGGTGATCAACACCCTGGGCTGTTGTGGCCCCTCTTCAATCGGCTCAGCGACGGGAGTTGCGGCAGGGGCAGGGGTGACCTCAATTTGCTCAACGTCAATCTGCTCCTCAGTCAGCTCAGCCTCAACACCCTCTGCCTCGACACCTTCTGCTTCAACACCTTCTGTTTCGACATCCTCTGCCTCAACATCCACCTGTATCTCTTCAGCCTGAACAGCTTCAACCTCAGACCCGTCAGGCTCCGCCTGGGCTTGACCCGGAAGGCCGCTGATCAATGGAAGGGCGAGGGCAAATCCCACGGCACCTCGCCGAACGGCGTTCTTGGTTCGGCTGGAGGAGAAAGCGACCATTGGGGAGACGGAAGTCGGCCATGCCGGCCACAAACGTCGGTGAACTTAACTGCAGTTGCGGGGTGTCGGGCAGGCCCCTTGTACCCGTTTGCAGACCTCCCCGTAGGCCTCGATCACCCCGCCCAAGTCCTTCCGGAAGCGATCCTTGTCGAGAATGCGCTTCTCCGCATCCATACACGACAGATCCCAAAGTCGACAGGTGTCTGGACTGATCTCATCAGCCACAAGCAGCTCACCGGTGGCATTCAGTCCAAGCTCCAGCTTGAAATCAACCAGCTGCAGGTCGACACTCTTGAAAAAAGGAATCAGCACGGAATTCACGTTCCTTGCCAATAACTCGATCCGCCCCCGTAGCTCGCTGGAAACGAAGCCCAGAAGTTCCAGGCGTGCATCCGTGAGCAAGGGATCACCCAGACCATCATCTTTGTAATACAGGTCAAGCAGAGCCGGCTCAAGCGCTGTGCCCTCGACAATCGGCGTCTCTCGACAGAGCGAGCCGGTGGCGATGTTGCGCAACACCACCTCAACCGGAATCACCTCAACGCGCTGGACCAGCATCCAGGTTTCTTCAGCGATTCCGCAGTAGTGGGTGGGGATTCCCTCTCGCTCAAGCAACTCGAACAAACAAGCTGAAATCCGGCAGTTGAGACGCCCCTTGTCATCCAGCTGAGCCTTCTTCTGGGCGTTGAATGCAGTGGCGTCGTTCTTGAACTCCACCAGCACTTGCTGGTCACTTGAGCCGGCATAAATGCGCTTGGCTTTGCCCTCATAGAGAAGGTCGCCGTGTGAAATGGTCATGGCTGCTCGATGACGCCGGTCGCGCCGGCTGCAGGTGCTTGTGATTCTCCCAGCGAGGCATGGCCACCCGGTGCCCTTGGCGAGCGCAGTTCCTGCTGAAGCTGCTGTTGTTGATCAAGCGACACTCCTGGCAGATCCTGGTCGAGATCAAGCAGTGTGAAGCGATCATCCAACCTGGTTGCCAGTCGCCGCAGGCGTTCGCGGGGACGCTCACCGCTGCCGCCGCTGGCAAGCTCCAGGCGCAGCTGCAGTCGCAGCAAGTCCTCCGCCTGGTTCCAGGCCTGTTCCGCAGCGGCCTGATCCAGAGCCGCCTCGATCAGAGAGGCGCTGCGTTCGGACTCCATCACATCCAACAGCTCTGCCGCGAGACCAAGACGACGTGCTGCAATCACCCCTGGCGTTCGCCCCGCAAGCAAGGTGATCAAAGCCTGCTCGGACTGCCCTGAAGCGATCTGCGCTTCTGCCAGAAGGTCAAGAGCTGAGCGAGTTAAGGGCAGTCCTTCCTCATCCAGACCCACGACAAGCTGCTCAGCATCGAGCCTGGTGAGGTCTCCTTCCGCCAGACGCAGCAGAGCTAGAACAATGCGCTCCTGATCCAGGGCCGCACTGGCAGCCTGCCAAGACAACAGCAACCATTGCCGCCTTCGACGACCGGGACCGGGGCCATAGCGACTCAGGACCAATTGTGCGCTGTCGGGCGCCTTGCAGGACATCAGAGCCCTGGCATTGGCCATCACCACATCAAAACGCTGCGGTGCAGGAGCCACCAGCATCAGCCGTTCACGCAGCAGCTGGAGACGTTCATTGACTCCGAAGCTGGCCGACTCCTCGCAAGCCAACTGCAGCTCAGGGATACCTCCTTCGATCAGAACGGTCTCAAAGACCTCCTGAGGCATTGGACCAGCGGATTGGAGCGACATCGAGGAGCCTGGCGCTTCAGTGCCTGGCACCACCGCCAAGAGAAGTGTCAGAGGCAGGGGAAGCAAACCCATGGGCCGGAAGGCGTTCAACAAAGATGGAACGATCTCTCCGCCATCAACAACAGCGGAGCGACGCTCAAACCTAAGGGCCTATGCCCGAAACGCTTGCCTCCATGGCCCATTCCAGCTCCCGTCCTCAGCAGCTCCCACCGCTCCGTCATCTGCTCGTGGTGGGCGGTGGCGGCCGTGAACAGGCTCTGGCCTGGGCCTTACGCCGCTGCCCAGGAGTGGAGGCTGTTTGGGTGACTCCTGGAAACGGAGGAACCGTCGACCTCGACGACTGCAAGTCGCTGAGGGTTGGGGAACAAGATGCCGAGGGCCTGGTTAAAGCCTGCCAGGAGCAAACGATCGATCTGGTTGTGATCGGACCAGAAGCCCCCCTCGCCGCTGGAGTAGCCGACCGTTTGCGGGATGCAGGACTGGTCGTGTTTGGCCCTAGCGCCGACGGAGCCCAGCTTGAGGCGAGCAAGGCGTGGGCCAAGGCTTTGATGCGGGAAGCTGGGATTCCCACCGCGGGGCACTGGACTGTCGCAAGCGCCAGTGAAGGGCTGGAACTGCTGCAACAGCTGCAACGGCCACTGGTGGTGAAAGCCGATGGCTTGGCAGCCGGCAAGGGAGTCACCGTCGCCGAAACTCTCGAACAAACCGCAACGGCGATCCGTGACGCGTTTGCCGGACGCTTCGGTTCCGCAGGCGAACGGCTGGTTCTAGAGGAACGCCTTCAAGGTCCTGAGGTGTCCGTTTTCGGCTTGTGCGATGGCGAGCGCATGGTGCTGTTACCGCCAGCCCAAGACCACAAGCGGCTGCTCGAGGGCGACCGGGGACCAAACACCGGGGGCATGGGCGCCTATGCGCCCGCTCCGTTGCTCGATGAAGCCGGACTCGAGCGGGTGCAGCAGCTCGTGCTCGAACCCACTCTGCAAGCTCTAAGAGATCAGGGAATCCAATACAGGGGGGTGATCTATGCCGGGCTCATGCTGACCCAGGAGGGTCCGCAGGTAATCGAATTCAACTGTCGATTCGGCGATCCTGAATGCCAGACCCTGATGCCCTTGATGGGTCCAGAATTCGCAAAGGTTCTGCAGGCCTGCGCCCTCGGATGCCTGGATCTGGCACCCAAACTCTCGATTGCCCGGACATGCAGCGCTTGTGTTGTCGCTGCTGCTGAGGGCTATCCCGAGACTCCACGCAAAGGGGATCTGATCCAGCTGCAGACAGATCCCAACAGGCAGCGGCAACTGTTTCATGCCGGCACGCATCGTCAGGACGATGGCACGGTGAAGACTGCTGGCGGACGAGTGCTAACCCAGGTCGCCCAGGCGGCGGACTTTGATCAGGCCTTCGCCAGCGCTTACGCAGGCCTCGAATTAGTGCGGTTCAACGGGATGCAATTCCGCCGCGACATCGGCCATCAGGTACGCCGGACCTAGTCTTGGTAGATGTGCTCCGGCGGAATGGCCAGCGATCCAGCCACGGCTCAAAACGAGGCCCCTGCGGAATGGGCAACTCCAAGCGCCGGAGCTGAGGACACAACCGCAAGGGGTTTATGGCCCCAAGCACGCTCCTGGTGGGCCGAATTCAGCCTTCAGACCAAACTGCTGGCCGTGGCCACTCTTGTGGTGAGCCTCATGATGACGGGCATTACCTTCTTCGCTCTGAATGGCATTCAGCGCGATACGGCGATGAATGACACCCGCTATGCGAGGGATCTAGGCCTGCTGCTGGCGGGCAATGTCAGCGAATTAGTGGCGGAAGGTCGTGATCGCGAACTCGCCAATGTCACTGAAACCTTCTGGCGCTCAAGCAGAAGTCTCCGCTATATCTTTTTTGCCGATCCTGACGGCATTGTCTATCTGGGCATTCCCGTAAGCGGCAGTGATGATGCCAGCAATGCAGATCTGCGCCTGAGCCGGCGGCTGGAACTGCCTGATGAACTTCGCAGTCGCACCCAGAATCCGCTGGTCCGCCAGCACATGACTCCCCAGGGTCAGGTCACAGATGTGTTCGTGCCGCTGGTGGAGAACAACAACTACCTGGGCGTGTTGGCTCTGGGTGTAAACCCCAACGAAACCGCCCTCGCCAGTGCAGCACTCACCCGTGAAGTCACGGTGGCGGTGTTCATTTCAATCTGGGTTCTGGTGATTCTGGGAGCTGTTTTCAACGCATTGACCATCACACGACCGGTCAAGGAGTTGCTAAGAGGCGTCCGATCCATTGGCGATGGTGACTTCCGCGCTCGCATCGGCCTGCCGATGGGTGGCGAATTGGGAGAACTGTTGGATGGCTTCAACGCCATGGCTTCACAGCTGCAGGACTATGACGCAGCCAACATCGAAGAACTCCAGGCAGCCCAGGTCAAGCAGGCGTCGCTGATCGCGACCATGGCCGACGGTGCTGTTCTGCTCGACGGTGATGGCCGCATCGTGCTCGTCAACCCAACGGCGCGACGCCTGTTCCGCTGGGAAGGTCGCAATCTGGAAGGCCAAGACTTTCTCAACGAGCTGCCGGAACTGCTGTCCGTTGAACTGCATGAGCCGCTCGATGCTGTTTTCTCGAAGCAAACGGACACCAATGAACTCCGCAGCAGTGTCGGTGATCCACCGAGGACCCTGCGTTTCGTGATCCAGGCCGTTCGCGAGCCAAGCGGCGACACCCTCAAGGGGATCGCCGTCACCATCCAGGACCTCACGCGGGAAGTGGAGCTGAATGCAGCTCAGAGCCGTTTCATCAGCAATGTCTCCCATGAACTGCGCACACCCTTGTTCAACATCAAGAGTTACGTGGAAACTCTCCACGACATGGGAGACCAGCTCAGCGAGGAGGATCGACAAGAATTTCTGGGTGTTGCCAATTCGGAGACAGATCGCCTCACCCGCCTGGTGAATGACGTTCTCGATCTTTCGAGACTGGAATCCAATCGAGTCGTTCAGTTCTCTGCAGTTGATCTGCGCCCTGGCCTGGAGCAGACCCTGCGCAGCTACCAGCTGAACGCCAGCGACAAGCAGGTTGAACTGAGCCTCGAAGCCGACCGCGACCTTCCCGACGTTTTGGGCAATTGGGACCTGATCCTGCAGGTGCTGGACAATCTGGTCGGCAATGCTCTGAAGTTCAGCCGCAGCGGCGGCCGTCTGATGATCAGGGCCTACACCTGGCCCGACAGCTGCCAGATGGCACCGTCGGAAACGGACAGCGACAGTATCGATGGACCCACCTGCATCCTGAGTTCCCCATTGCCGAAGATCCGGGTGGAGGTGTGTGACACCGGCTACGGCATCAGTGAGGAAAGCCAGCAACGCATTTTTGAGCGCTTTTACCGGGTTGAGAATGCTGTTCACACCGAGGTCGGGACAGGGCTTGGCCTCTCGATCGTGCGAGGCATCCTCGAAAAACACGGCAGCATGATCTCAATGGCAAGCGAGCCAGACGTGGGCACGACGTTCTGGTTTGAGCTCCCGCTGGCACAGGAAGATCCCGAAGAATTGAGGTGGAGAGCTGAGCGTCAGAGTGAAGATGAACGCCTGGCTCTGACGCCAACTACGGAGAGCTGATCAAGCGTCAGGGGCTACGCCGCGTGCAATGCGCGAGAGCTCACTGCGCTCATCACTGCTGACCCGATTCGGCACCCCAGAAATGATCCGCTCAAAGTTGGAGAAGGAATCCTTGATCTGCGGACCGTTGCCGGTGATCACGAACTCACGGATGCCCTTGTCATGCCAGGAGCCACGCATCTTGAACACGTTGACGGCACGGGCCATTTCTCCACGGATCTCCACGTACTGCAACAGCAAAATCGTGTCGGTGATGGTGGAGATATGGGAGTCAGTGATCGAATGGCTGCCCATGAACTCTTCTGAGGTGTTCGTGAAGAAGCCAGCGATTTCTTCCTGTTTGGCATAGCCGGTCACACCGATCACGAATTGACGGAAGGCGTTATGGCTCACTCCGCGGGCAAGAGCGGATAGGGAGTCAATCGCCATCCGTGAGGGCTTGAACTGACTGATCTCCGTCTTGATGATCTGCAGGTGATCCTCGAGACCCGTCGATTCCGGATAAGCGCAGATGATCTTGAGTAGACCGTCCTGCTCCATCTGTTCGAAATCAATGCCCCAGCTGGTGCCGTTGCGGAGCAGCTGGGCACGCGACTCCTCATAAGCGAACAGGATGGCGCGTTCTTTGTTGCGACAAGCATCCTCGATGAAATTCGAGACCAGCAGGGTCTTGCCGGTACCCGTGGCTCCGGTGGCGAGAATGATCGAGTCTTTGAAGAAACCGCCGCCGCACATCTCATCGAGCCTGGGAACGCCCGAACTGATCCGCACGTTGGAGGAGCGCTGCGTGAGTTGCATGGCACCAAGCGGAAAGATGCTGATCCCATGCGCACCCATCGTGAACGGGAACTCTCCCTTCATGTGCGTGGTACCGCGCAGCTTTAGGATCTCCACGGTGCGCCGCCGGCGTTCTCCTTCGAGCACATTGCGCAGAATCACCACGTTGTCGGAGACGAACTCTTCAACCCCGTAGCGAGCAATCGGGCCATATTCGTCAATGCGCTCCGTGGTCATCACGGTGGTGACGCCAATTTCCTTGAGACGAGCAATCAAACGGAAGATCTCGCGACGGACAACGAACACAGCGTCGTGTTGCTGAAACACTGCGGTGATCGAATCGATCGCCACGCGTTTCGCCTTGTATTTGCGAATGGCGTAGTTAATCCGCTCGATCAGGCCGGACAGATCGAAACTTCCGGCCACATCTTGACCATCGGGATCGGGAGAAGCGTCAAGGATGAACAGCTTGTCCTGTTCGACCATCTCCTGCAGATTCCAACCAAAGCTGGCGGCATTGCGGAGGATGTCGAGCGGCGACTCTTCGAAGGTGACAAAGATCCCCGGTTCGTCGAAGTGGGCGACGCCGTTGTGCAGAAAGTGCAGAGAGAAAACAGTTTTGCCGGTTCCGGAAGTGCCGCTGATCAGCGTGCTGCGACCAATGGGAAGGCCGCCCTGACACACGTCATCAAAACCCTCGATCCCTGTCGGAAGCTTCTGAACCTGCATCTGTGGAGAACCACTGGAGCTGGAGATCTGCATAACGACGCTCTTATGGCTGCAAGGTAAGGAAAAAACGAGTCATCACCTGCTGGTGCACGGGCCGGCTTAAGAATCTGATTCGGCTGTCTCCACCTCTTCCAACGCACCCATCAACGATGAGGTGAGGTTGTTGTCGGTGAGTTCGTCGTAGAGAAGGTCCAGACCAATCAGTACCCGCTCACGGTCGGACAGATCACCGATAATCCGACGCACCGGAGGGGGGAGGATCTTGGACAGAGTTGGTGTGGCAAGGATCTTGTCCTCCTCTGCCAGCTGAGGATTTTTGAGCACGTCGATCACTTTCAGGGCATAGACGCCTTTGAACTCCGTCTCGAGGATGTTGCGCAGAGTCTTGAGCGCCCTCATGGAGTTCGGCGTGTTGCCGGCCACGTAGAGCTTGAGGATGTAAGTCTTGCGTGGGCTCATGGGGCCACCTCCGGATCGGTGAGAACGCGACGTTCCCCGGCCGCGGGTGTCAGGGAGACCTCAGGAGGTATCGAACGTCGATACATCTCGCAGAGGTGAGCCATGACATCGAGCAGAGCGAGGCGATAGTCCTGCAGAAAATCGTTTTTATGCCCTTCAAGTCTGAGCTGCTTCCAGAAGTCGTCAATGAGATTCATGTGGATCTCCACAGCTCGAGTGATCGGCAGATCCCCAAAGAAAGCTGTGTTCACGAAACTCTCCAGTGCCTGGTTGGCCGCAGCCGGATCCCTGAAGTAACTGATCAATAGATCGCGATAGGTGCGCTGAAGTGACTGCACAAGGTCCCGCTGCTCATCAGGAGGCAGGTTGGCGAGAAAGCGAGAGGGATCTCGCTTGTAGAAAACGCCCAGATACCCGAGTCGCTCCTGCAGGCGGCTAGAAAGCTTCCATGCACTGCCATCCATGGCAGGCATGGCGTTCTGTTCAGCGCCGTCTTCGGGCCTGGCATCCTTCTGCCCCTGGCGCAGGAAGCGTGAGATGGAGGCATCAATGTTGTAACCCAGCTGCTCGAGCTGATCTCCAGGCAGATGGACCTCTTCAGGGTGGTAATCCACCCGCCCCATCAACTCACCTACCACCACAGCAGGGAACAACAACCCCTCGCTGCCAAGAGCTGCACGGGTCTTGTCATCCAGCAGGCACTGCTCAATCACGACAGCATCCACCGCTTCACGCTGGCGAGAGAGCAGTTCAACAACACCCTGACCGGACTCGACAGCACCGAGATCAACAGGTGAATAGCGATTCACCGGCAGCCATTGGCAGCAGATCTCTACGAGATCTCTGGTCTTGAGCAGCAAAGCGATCGTAAGTGCTGGACGAGCCATCCACCGCGACAGGATCCTGAGCTGAATCTTGACGAAAGGGACTAAGAAGACCGAGGATCTTTGTTTGTCTTTCGATTGCGGCTCAGGCCAAATCGGCTTGTCCGAGCCTGACCGCGTCCTCCAGCACATGGCCGAAACCAGTTCAACAACCTCTGCAGCTCAAGAAACGGGCACCTACGCGATCGTCGAGGCATCCGGTCAGCAGTTCTGGCTGCAGGCCAATCGTTACTACGATCTAGACCGACTCAATGCTGAAGTCGACGCGACGGTCACCCTCGACAACGTCCTACTCGTGAAGGATTCCAAGGGCACAACACTTGGCAAGCCCTACGTGAAGGACGCCAGTGTTGAGCTGAAGGTGATGGCGCACCGCCGCGGCCCCAAGGTGATCGTTTACAAAATGCGACCCAAAAAGAAGACCCGTCGCAAGAATGGTCATCGTCAGGAATTAACCAGAGTCATGGTTCAGTCGATTTCCGTGGGTGGCAAAGCCATCAGCTGATCATCCGGACCAATTCTCAACCAACATTTCACTCCTCTACCGTCCTTTTCCATGGCTCATAAGAAAGGCACAGGCTCAACACGTAACGGCCGCGATTCCAATTCAAAGCGTCTCGGCGTTAAGGCTTATGGCGGAGAATCCGTCACCGCTGGCTCCATCCTGATCCGCCAGCGTGGCACCTCAGTGCTGCCTGGAGTCAATGTTGGTCACGGCAAGGACGACACCCTCTTTGCACTGACCGATGGCGTGGTGAAATTCGAAACCATCAAACGCGGACTGCGTAATCGCAAGCGCATCAACATCACCGCTGCTGTTTGACCAGCACGACATCTTGAGTATCAAGAACGCCTCTCGGAACTCAGCGCCAGACGGGTCGTCAATACAAGGCCAATAACCGTAAGCCCCAGAACAACCCATGTTCTGGGGCTTTGTTCATGCAGAGCATCAGCGAGCTCCAGAGGCAGAGCAAGGCCGAGGACCCCGACAAGCAACCACTCGCCCCAGCGGCGACCAACCCAAGTAGCCCAAGCCGCCACAAGGATTAATGCGGCATAGAGCCCCGAAACAAAAGCCAGACGCATCAGACGTGTAGGGCCCAGCAGAGTTCCCTTCACGGCTAACGAAGAAAGAAATTGACGGTCCGCCTTCCCCCAGGTTTCAGCGAAATCCGACAGCTCGGCATAGTGAACATCCCCAAACACAGCGGCCAGGCTGATCGCGAGTAGAACTCCTGCCAGCAAAAGCTTCTTGACCACAATCAGACGAATCAGCCAGCGACCCTGTCCTGAGATCTGGGCCATTGATCGTTTAGCTCAGCTGTCCTCAATTGGACGGTAGACCCTGGTTGTGATCAGCAGTGGATGAAACAACTCCAAAAAGCGGCTCTGCAGACAGCGAAAAAAGTTTTCCACCAGCCGCGGGTCATCGAAGTGAAAGGGGTACTCACCGTCATGCCCCTTAAAGAAATACCAGTTGAGTAGAGCCCGACCGCCGGGAGTGAGGCGTTGGTGAAACTCCATCAGCTGCCCCGAGGGATCAGGAAGATGCTCAAGCACATCCAGACAGACGACCGTGTCGAAACGTCGACCGGGAAGGCTGTCGAGATCTCGGTGGACACTCACACGGTCCTCGAGTCCCAGACGGACAGCACGATCCTGCACAAATGCACGGTTCTGAGGGTTGAGATCCACAAACCAGACATGCCGAACGCTCTCCAGACCCGCTGCTGCCAAAGCATGCGTTCCGATACCACCTCCGAAATCGAGCACGTCACCATGAGCAAATTGCTTCTGCAGCCGCAGGGTGTCCGCGATGTAGTCGGCACTGCTGAGATGCCAGGCTGCCAATTCGAACAGGTGGCCTGTGCCAACGGTGTCCTCGTAGAAATCAGCAGCTCGCTCAGGATCGAAAGCTCCCGGATGCATCGCCGCCAGATCCTCCGTGCTCTGGGGCAGTCGCTCGGCGACTTCCGCTGCTGAGAGCGATAGGTAAGACGCCAGATGCTCCTTCACTGAGAAGCCGCTGTCGAGAAACTCCTGGATGTCCACACCAGCGGAAGCATTGAGTGGCTGCATGGACCATCAGGACACGATCGGGCAAACCTACGTGCGAGCCCACTGGTGTCAAAGACAAGGTGCCACAGTCGATAGCTAGACATAACTTGCAACTTGACTGCGTCCATCGGCTTCGCCGTGATCGACAAGCCAGCGGGGATCACCTCCCACGCTTGCGTCGCTCGCATCAGGCGACTGCTAGGCATCCGCAGGGTTGGTCATGGCGGAACGCTGGATCCCGCGGTGACAGGCGTCCTGCCGATCGCAGTGGGACAGGCGACAAGACTGTTGCCCTACTTGCCTGGTGAGAAGACCTATCGAGGCGTCATCCAGCTGGGGCTTACCACCAACACCGACGACCTGCAGGGCGAGGAACTATCCAGACAATTAGTCCCAAATCTGAGCTCAGCAAAACTGGATCAGGCACTGAGTCGGTTCCGCGGCGCGATTACCCAACAGCCCCCTCAGGTCTCAGCGGTGCATGTGGATGGTGAGCGTGCTCATGCCAGGGCCCGTCGCGGTGAAGTAATGGAGCTTCCAGCACGGCCTGTGACCATTCACCAACTGCGCCTGCTGGGGTGGGATGCTGCGCAAGCCCAGTTGAGCGTGGAAGTGCACTGCTCAGCAGGCACTTACATCCGTTCGCTGGCCAGAGATCTGGGAATAGCACTCGGATGCGGAGGTTGTCTGGGCAGCCTCAGGCGGACCCAGGCCCTCGGCTTCCATGAGCACCAAGCAGTGCCTCTGCCTGACGCTCTGGACGAGGTTGGTCAAGGCGAAATGACCTTGCTTCGACCCGAGCTGGCCTTGCCTCATCTGCCGAAGCGTCTGCTCAGTGCTAGCGAACAAGTGGACTGGAGCTGTGGGCGCAGGATCACCCCCGGCATCAGCTGCGCAGCTGATGCTGTGATCGTTCTCAGTGAAGGAGGGCGCATGCTCGGACTCGGTGTGCCCGATGCAGAGGATGGTGTGAAACCGAAGGTGGTGTTTGAAGCTCGGGGCTGATGCTGCGAGCTCAGTAATTTGCTTTAAAGCAAACGGACGCCGAAGCATCCGATGGCAGGCCACAGCAAATGGTCCCAGATCAAACGCTCCAAGGCGGTAGTGGATGCCAAGCGAGGGGCTGTGTTCACCAGGATCGGACGCGAAATCACCGTGGCGGCACGCCAGGGCAGTGACCCCGATGGCAATTTTCAGCTGCGCACAGCGATCGTTAAGGCCAAGGCCGCTGGAGTACCAGCAAGCAACATCGAAAGAGCCATCGCGAAAGGCTCCGGCAAGGCTGGTGACACGGAACAGCTTGAATCGATCCGCTACGAGGGTTATGGCCCCGGAGGAGTAGCTGTGCTGGTGGAGGCACTGAGCGACAACCGCAACCGCACCGCAGCCGCGGTGCGTCTGGCCTTCAGCAAACACGGCGGCAACCTCGGTGAAAGCGGATGCGTGAGCTATCTCTTCCAGCACCGCAGTGAAGTGAGCCTCCAGAACCAAGCAATCAATGAGGAGGCACTGCTGGAATGCCTGCTCAACCTGGAGGCCGATGGTTATGAGCTCAGAAGCGCCGAGGAAGCTCTGGTACATGGTCCCTTTGAAGCGCTCGAATCCCTGCAGAACGGACTACGTGATCAAGGCTGGGGGGTCTCGGAATGGGCCCACTGCTGGCACCCTCTCACCCAGGTGAGACCGAACAACGAAGAGAGCACCCAAAAGTGCCTGAAGTTGCTGGAGGCCCTAGAGGAACTCGACGACATCTGCAGTGTCAGCGCGAACCTCGAGCTCAGGGATGACCTGCCCGTGTAGGTGGCTCAAAGCCACCACCTCCAGGAGTGCCGATCAGCAGTCGATCCCCAGCATTGACCTGAAGCTGTACGCAACCGTCCAACTCCTGCACCGTTCCATCGCCCCTGGTCAGCAGCGCCGTTCCCGTTTCGCCCGGTTCTCCACCTGCCAGGCCGAAAGGGGCAACATTCCTAGAACCAGATAAGAGCGCTGCAGTCATTGGTTCCAGAAAGAGGAACTCCCTCACCAAACCATCTCCTCCTGGCCAACGACCGACTCCGCCACTACCTCGACGGAAGCCGAAACGTTCGAGCCTCACTGGAAATCGCTGCTCGAGAATCTCTGGGTCCGTGAGCCTGGAGTTAGTCATGTGTGTCTGCACACCGCTTGATCCAGCGAAGCCCTGGCCTGCTCCTCCGCCACCGGCGATCGTCTCGTAATACTGCCTGCGCCCATCACCGAAGGTGAGGTTGTTCATCGTTCCCTGGGCCGCAGCCATCACCCCGAAAGACGCAAACAGCAGATTGCAGAGAGCCTGTGACGTTTCCACATTGCCGCCGACCACTGCAGCAGGCGACTTTGGGTTGAGCAGGGAGCCCTCAGGAACGATCAAGGTCAACGGCAGGAAACAACCGGCATTGAGAGGGATCGGCTCCTCAACCAGACAGCGAATCACATAAAGGACGGCAGCCTTGGTCACCGCCAGTGGAGCGTTGAAATTGTGCTTGCCCTGGGGACTTGTCCCAGAGAAATTGAGCAGGGCCTTTTGCCCTTTCCGATCGACCTCTAAAGCCAGCTTGAGCCTTGCACCGTTGTCGAGCTCAACCTCGAAGGTCCTGTCCTGAAAACGGCCGATCAGCCGCCGAACAGTTTCCGCAGCATGGTCCTGAACATGCTGCAGATAGCGCCGAACACGCTGGCGGCCCTCAAGCTGAAGCAGTTGACCAAACAGTTCAGTCCCCAGATGATTGGCCGCTGCCTGGGCCTGAAGATCTGCCCAGAGCAGTTCGGGATCTCTGGGGGGTGAGCTGAGCCCCTGCAGACACTGATTCCAACCCTGCCGATCCGGCGTTCCCCTGGCGGTCAGCCAGTGGTTGCGCACCAGCAGACCTTCCTCATCAATGCTGGAGCTGAAAGGCGGCATCGAACCCGGCGTCAGACCACCCACATCGGCGTGGTGCCCGCGACAAGCCACGAAGGCGAAGGGATCCTGATCTCCCTCCACGAAACAAGGTGTGATTGCAGTGATATCAGGCAAGTGGGTGCCACCGTGAAATGGATCGTTGCTGATCACGGTGTCTCCAGCCGCCAGCGCAGGCCTCGCCCCTCGCTGGATCTGCTCCAGCAGATCCACAACAGCATCACTCATAGAACCCAGGTGCACAGGGATGTGAGGCGCATTGGCCACGAGCGCCCCCTGCGCATCGAACAGCGCACAGGAAAAATCCAGCCGCTCCCTCATGTTCACTGATCGACTGGTCTGACGCAGCCGTTCTCCCATGCGCTCAGCAATTTGCATGAAACGGTGATGGAAGAGGCTGAGATCAACAGGATCTGGGACCCTGTCCTGCTCGGTATTCGCTTCACTGGCATCCATCTCGGCAAAAGACCTCGCCAAGGCAGCGCTGGATGTCCCCTCGAGCAGCACACTGTCGTCATCCAGCAGCCGGGCCTTCCAGCCTGGCTCCAGAACGATGCCCGCCGTGGGGTCCAGGATGAGTGCGGGCCCCAACAGCTGCTGATCGCGCTTCAACTGCAAGCGCTCCAGCACAGGCACCTCACACCAGCCCTGCTCTCTCCAATGCACTCGAGCCCGCTGAATCCCTATCGATGAGTGGGCTGCGACGCCACGACCTTCGGCATTGGATTGAAGGGAGCTCACCGGCATCGCCTCGAGGACCTCCACCTCGAGGCGTTCGGCGATCAGAGGAGCCATGCGCGCCGGCGCGTAGCCGAACCGAAGCCGATGAGCCTGGTCAAACCAAGTTTCAAGCTGATGCTGATCCAGGTTTTCAAAACCAGATGCCAATGAGAGCATCAGCCCTTGTTCGGCAGAGGCATCGCGCAGCTCAATCCTGATTTCATGCTCCAGTGCTGCCGAGGAACCAGCCGTGAGCTGCTGCAGTCCCATGAGTGCTGTGCTCAGGTCAGACCTGACCATGGCCGGCAACTGAGTCAGCAATGTCGCGTCAAGTGGGCGGCGGATGGAACGCTGATGCAGCTGGCGCTGACGGGCCTGCCCAAGGCCATAGGCCGAAAGCACCCCAGCCAGAGGATGCAGCAGCACCTGCCTAAGACCAAGAGACTCGGCCAGTCGACAGGCCAGCTGCCCTGCGGCACCGCCATAGGCAACCAGCACTCCTCCACGAATGTCATGGCCACGGAAGAGAGAGACATGCCGGATCGCTCCCGCCATCGCCTCGACAGCAAGGTCAAGAGCACCTTCGGCCAGCTGCTCGGGGGCCTGACCCAGTTGAGATGCAAGCGCCTGAAACTGCTCCCGGGTCGCCTGTAGATCAGGAGGCTGATCGCGGTTCGGTCCGAACACCGCCGGAAAGGCACCAACCTGCAGGCGGCCCAGCAGCAGATGGGCATCCGTGATGGCCAGAGGGCCACCTCGGCGATAGCAGGCTGGCCCTGGTTCAGCTCCCGCCGAGCGTGGACCCACCGTCAGGCGACCACCATCAGTACTGACAATCGAACCCCCTCCTGCCGCCACGGTATGGATCGGCAGCCGCGACGCTGTGAGCTGAAATCCGGCAATCTCTGTTTCAGCATTGCGTTCCCACTCCCGGTCGGCAGCGCCCGATGGCAGGCAGAACACATCCGTGCTCGTGCCCCCCATATCCACACCCACCAGTGCCGAAGTCCCAAGGCCAGCTTGTTGAGCTGCGGCAACCGCTCCGACCATGCCCCCTGCAGGACCAGACAGGATTGTGTCTTTCGCGAGCAGTGAATCTGGGTGCTGCAGAGCTCCACTGGAGGTCATCACCCGCAATCGGGCCTGATGCCCCAAAGCAGCTTGGACCTGATCCAAGTAGGCGGAAAGCACAGGCCTAACGGCAGCCTCCACCACCGTGGTTTGTCCTCTGGGAACCAGGCGTGGCAGCGGACTGGCCTCATGGGAACAAACCACCGTCCTGAACCCCGCACTACGAACCAGCTTCGCCAGCCCCTTTTCATGCATGGGATCACGCCATGCATGCATCAGAGCAATGGCGCAACAGCGGATGCCGGCCTGGTGATGACGCTTAAGCCTCTGCATGAACTCGTCCTCAAGCAGCAGTGCTTCTAACTCCCGTCCATCGGCATCGAGGCGACCGGGAACCTCTTCAACGGCGGCCAGCAACGTCGATGGCTTGGCAATGGCCAGCGCAAACAGATCATGACGGTGCTGGTCACCGATCACCAACAGGTCGGCCAGGCCGCGATTGGTCACCAGCAGCACAGGCTCTCCCACTCCCTCAAGCAGTGCATTGGTGGCAACAGTGGTACCAAGCCGCAGTTCCTCGATCAATCCAGGATCATTCCGCTGCTCCGGAGTGATCCCCATCAACTCGCGCATGGCAGCAACAGCAGGGTCCCCGGGAACATCCGGCTGCACAGAAAGCACTTTGCGCACCAACAGCTGGCCTGATGGATCGCGCGCCACCAGATCAGTGAACGTGCCTCCACGGTCAATCCAGAACTGCCAGCTGGTCAAGACAACAGCGGCAGGTGAGCACAGGCCGCATCATCCACCCAGACATGCACTCTTGAATGGCGCTGCAGCCAGCTGGCAGGAACTTCGTCACTGCAGGGATCCAGCAAAGCTGTCCGCAGAATCTCTGCCTTGGCGGCTCCGGTAACAATCAGATGGATCTCTTCAGCAGCAAGGATCTCGTTAAGGCCGAGGGTAATGGCCTGCTCAGGCACCTCATCGGGGCTTCCCCCGAAAGCGCTGGCATTCTGAATCCGTGTGGCTCGCTGCAAGGTCACAACCCGGCAGCAACTGTTGGGTTGTGACGGCGGCTCGTTGAAACCGACATGACCATTACCTCCTAGACCCAGCAGCTGAAGACCGATCCCCCCAGCCTGATGAAGCGCGGATCCATAACGACGGGCCTCCACGCCTGGATCCTTGGCCGTTCCATCCGGCAGCTGCAACTGGCAGGGAGAGAGCTCGAGATGACAACCCAGTTGGGCCTCCATATACGCGGCGAAGCTGCGGCTATCTCCGGGCGACAAGCCCACGTATTCATCGAGGTTGAAACTTAGCCAGCAGCGTTTCAACTGTTCAAGCTGCGGCGCCGGCCATGACGTCAGACGCTGTATCAAAGCCTCGTAGAACGGTTCCATGGTCCTTCCCGTGGCCATTCCCAGCGGCTTGAAGCTTTCCCGTTCAACGGCCTTGGCGAGATAGGCAGCCACTTGATCCACGATTGCCTCCATCAGCGCGAACGGATCCGGGCGGCGATGCACCGCAACACTGGACAGAAACTGGGGCACGCAACAATCGCGGCAATTCAACCCATCAAGGCTGGCTCCGAACCGGTGCTGAATGCCACTGATGGATCATCAGCAGGCCGGTACGGCCTGATCGTTGCTCCGCGGTAGTAGTGATGGAGAATTTCGCGGAAACTGGCGCCTTTGCTAGCCAAACCGTGTGCTCCCCACTGGCTCATACCCACACCGTGGCCATATCCCTGGCCTACTGCTTCCAGCACGATCGTGACGCCGGAACGTAATGGAGTACTTCCAGCACGAATCGATGAAGTCAAGCGCGCGCTCAGCGGAGGAGGGGGCAAGGGAACCGCTGGTACCACTGGCGCTGCTGAAGCGGGATCAGCCGCTCCGCTGGTACCGCTGGCGGAATCTCGCCAGAGTCCGATCAGCTGCGGCGGTGATTCCGACCCATGATCGGCGGGATGAATGGACTCGCCAGCATCTTCGAAATCTCCCTGCAGCAAAGAAAAACTCACCATCGTGCTCTTCAAGCCCAGGCGCTGACGCAGCTGACGACCTGTGAGTACGAGGGATCCAAGCGGGCCTTGAATGCGCGCTGAGCGCACCCTGCCGGTGGAGCTGGTGCGGAGAACACTCAACCGCTCCACTCCACCGGTCTCTTCAAAGCGGCGACGCAGATCGCCTGCCTCGAAGCGCTGGTTCCAGCGATGCACAGGACTGTGCTGGTCATGATCTTGAACGCTCACGAGATACGGCAGCTGGTTTTGCCAGACCTCTCCGCTGGGCTCGGTGGATCCCCCAGAACTGCTGTGAAAAACAGCATTGATCAAACGGCCGCCATGCACCAGAACCAGCGAGCGTGTCGTGGCAACCGCTTCCCGGGTTCTTGGGGTTTCAGACTCGATTCCCTTGTAGACCTGACTGCTCACCGTGGCCTTCACATCGAAATCGGGCTTGCGTCCCCGTTGGCGAAGGGCATAGGTCCGGGCAGCGACGGCCTGGGCCTGCAAGGCTGCCAGCGGCCACTTTGCAGGCATTTCACTGCCAACAACACTGGGAAGGTAAGTCTCAATACCCAGTTGGTTAATCACCTGGATCCTGCCGCTACGGACAACCAGCAGCAGATCGCCGCGATAGCGGCGGCGACCGAGCCAGATACCACGGGGGTCAGTCGTGCTGATCCGAAGCGAGGCGAGACCATCTGCGCTGCCATCGGCGAGCGTCAGGCGCCCCCCCCGCAAACGAACCTGCAGACGCAGCAGGCGGCGTTCAGTGCTGGCGATGCCTCGCACGAGCAGGGGCTGATCGCCATCGGCGCGGAGGATCAACTCCGAGCCTTCAGCCACCAAAACACGCATCTGCGGCTCCTGGGCGGTGACCGCAGATCTGGATTCAGCGGCCAGAGCAATCACGGCCACTGGCAGCATCAGAGCTGCTCCAGCTGCAGCCCGACCGATGGAGATGTGCAGAACCACTCAGCAGGCCAATGGTTGCTCAGTGTGCCCCGCTCTGCGGACTGCAGCCAGGGCTTCATGGCAGATTGACCATTGAGCCCACCATGCCGTGCAGGTCACCTTTCTCGGCACCAGTTCGGGAGTCCCAACCCGAGCCCGCAACGTTTCAGCGGTGGCCGTGCGACTGGCTCAGCGTTCGGAACTGTGGCTGTTCGATTGTGGAGAAGGAACCCAGCATCAGTTTCTGCGCAGTGAGTTGAGGTTGTCCCAGCTGCGCAGAATTTTTATCACGCACATGCATGGTGACCACGTTTTCGGGCTTCCAGGCCTGCTGGCCAGCCTCGGCTTGAGCGGCAGCAGTAGTGGTGTGGATCTGTATGGCCCCGATCCGCTCGAAAACTATCTAGAGGGGGTGCTGCGAACCAGCTCAACCAGGATCGGCTATCCCCTCAACGTGCACCAAGTCCGCAGTGCCGCTGAAAACGATCGCATCGTTTTTGAAGACGCAGATCTCAGCGTGCGCGCCACACCACTGCACCATCGTGTTCCTGCCTATGCCTATCGCGTTGAGGAAAAGCCGAAGCCTGGTCGCTTTGACATCAATAAAGCTCGGGAGATGGCGATCCCCCCTGGACCTGTCTATGCCTCCCTTAAGCGGGGCGAAACCGTCACCCTTGAGGATGGACGACGCATTGACGGCAAAACCCTCAGCGGGCCGGAACGAGCCGGAGCGAGTTTGGTGTACTGCACCGACACAGTGTTCTGCGAAGCAGCCGTGACCTTGGCGAAGGGTGCAGACCTGCTCATTCACGAATCCACTTTTTCCCACGCCGAGGCCGACATGGCCTTTCAGCGTCAGCACTCCACCAGCACGATGGCTGCCCAGACAGCAGCTGAAGCGGGTGTTGGACAACTTGTCCTCACCCATCTCAGTCCCCGTTATGCCCCTGGAAACGCTGTGACAGCAGACGATCTGCTTGCGGAAGCCAGAGCGATTTTTCCGAACACACTCCTAGCGAAGGACTTCCTTTGCCTCGACGTGACGACTTCATCACGGACTGGATGCTGCAACAGTTCGTGATTGGTGGAGCCTGGACAGCGTCACTTTGATACTTCAGCGTGATACAAGAGCTTGGTGCGCTGTATCCATCAGTCCCTGGCATCCTTCATGGTTCCTCTTCTCTCAAACCTGCGAAAGTCGCTGAGTCGACTGCTGATCGTCCTGCCGGTGCTGGCTGTGTTGTGGATCAGCTCCCCCGTTCACGCCGCCCAGTGGGATGCCGAGACGCTGACAGTGCCTTCCGACCCTGAAGGCACCGCGGTGACCTTCAGTGAACAGCAGGTCAAGGCGGGACGCAAAGTGTTCAACACCAGTTGCGGCACATGCCATGCCGGCGGCATTACCAAGACCAATCAGAACGTTGGCCTCGATCCGGAAACCCTGGCTCTGGCCACACCCTCGCGCGACAACATCGCCGCCCTGGTGGACTACCTGCAGGATCCCACCTCCTATGACGGTGAGTACAGCATTGCTGATCTTCACCCCAGCATGCGCAGCCGTGATCTGTATCCGGCAATGCGAGATCTCACCGATGAAGACCTGCAACTGATGTCGGCCTACATCCTCGTGGCTCCGAAGGTTCTCGGCCAAGAATGGGGCGGCGGCAAAATTTATTTCTGATCCATTTGGATCGATCTAGTGAACGCCGGATCGATCCAACGATCAAATCGCCTATTCGTTCAGGGATCAGGGTTCAAGATTGCTCGGATCGAGTGATCTAGGCCGACGGCTGTACCACCACTCCTGCATCTCAGCCGTGAAGCGCATGGGGAACAACGTGAGCACTGTGATCGTTGGCCTAGATCCAGGTTGAAGTAATTCAACCGAATAGGACGGGCAACGACGCGACCCGAGATCAGCGACAAATCGACGACCGACACGTCGCCAACTTGGCTCCTTACTGCGCCAAGCCAGCCGACAACAGGGCCAGGGGAGTTCTTCGCGGTCGTAGAGGCGACAGCAGGGTCCGATCACTCGAAAGCTGTACTGGCCTCCAGGGCTGGTGTGAACCGATCCATGGTCTAACAACCGTTCCACTTCAGGTCTCAGCGGTGCAGCGGGAACGGCGGTCATTGGCAGGAGAGCCACGTGGCACCACACTGACAGCAAAAAGCCACCCCCGTGGGGAGGTGGCAATAGATCATTCGCCTAGACCTTCGGATCAAGTGTCCGGAGCTCAGTAGAGCTCTTCTTCAGCATGGGTCTTGATGGTGCAATCGGAGGTGGGGTAAGCCACGCAGGTCAGCACGAATCCGGCTTCGATCTGATCATCATCCAGGAAGCTCTGGTCGGACTGGTCAACGGTTCCAGATGTGATCTTGCCAGCACAGGTGGAGCAAGCACCCGCACGACATGAATAAGGCAGGTCAATGCCTTGCTCTTCAGCGGCATCGAGAATGTACTGATCGTCGGGGACCTCAATGGTCTTGTTGAGACCCTCGCTTTCTGAGACCAGGGTGACCTTATAAGAAGCCATGGATGGAGTGAATTTGCAGAGGCTCGTAACAAACGAGCCTGCCGGACTGATCATTTCTACATCGCCTAGGCGTCAAGGCACACGCTTCAACGACTGTTTCGGTGTAAGCCCAATCAAAACGGAAGCATTTATAAGGCTCGCTTATCAAGGTTAGCGCCGAATCTCGAGCAAACCCCATCGACCTTGCTCAGCCAGCGGCTCGACCATCCAACCGAGACTCTGCAGCACTTGCGTGAGCCTCGGTGCCTGTTCCACCAGCAGGCCACTGAGCAACCCCCGTCCGCCAGGACAAATCACAGATTGAAAGTGGGGCGCAAGGGCCTCGATCACCGGAGCCAGGATGTTGCAGAGAAGCAGATCTGCAGGCTGCTCCTCAAGCAGCTTCGCCAGCACCTCCACCGACCCCTGAGTGACCCTCAGCTCATCAACGCGAAGGCCATTTAAAACAGAGTTGTCGGTCGTTGCTCTGACCGCCAAGGAATCGGTGTCGACGGACAGCACCTGGCGAGCCCCAAGCGCGAGTGCCGCAAGCCCAAGCACTCCGCTACCGCAACCTAGATCCGCGACCCTCAATCCAGAGGGGGGCTCTTGCTCGAGTGCTTCGAGGCACAGACGGGTGGTGGGATGACTCCCGGTTCCAAATGCACTGCCAGGATCCATCTTCAGGACAAGCCTGTGGGCGTGCTCTTCAGGCACATCAAGCCAAGCCGGCAGGATCAGCAGACTCTCACCCACAGGGTCTGGCTGCCAATGCTGTTTCCAGCTGAGGCTCCAGTCTTCATCAGCCAGTTCATCCCAAACCGGCTGAGCAAGAGCGAGGCCGAAAGTATCAGCCAGGGGCATGAGGCTGCTAAACAGTTCAGACCGCTGCCCCTGAGGCCATTCGTGGGCCGGCAACCAGGCCAGAAGGGTGCGCTGATCGGGTGTCTCAGGTGCATGCTGAACAGCAACCCGGTGAAGACCCAGAACATTCAGCTTCCAGAGCAGCGACTCCTCCAGCTCAGGCTGAACCGGCAGAGACAAGCGCCACCACATCACAGCGTGACGGGATGGGCTTCCTGAATCCCATTAATGCCGTTGATGGTGGCTAGTAGCGCAGCCGGAATCGGGTCATCAATGCTGAGAACCATCACGGCATCTCCGCGCACAATCCTGCGGCCCACCTGCATCGAGGCGATATTCACATTGTGCTCTCCAAGCAGAGAGCCGAGATGGCCGATGATTCCGGGCATGTCCCGATGACGGGTAAACAGCATGTGCCGACTCGGGGGCACATTCACAGGAAATTCGTCGATGGTCGTCACCCGCAGTTCCCCGTCTGCGAACACCGCACCCGTCACACTGTGACCACCCTGGCCACCCCGAGTGGTGAGCTGCAGGGATCCTCCGGCGAAATCACGGCTGGCGTCGTCCTTGACCTCCAGTACATGAATTCCGCGCCCTTTGGCTTCAAGAGAGGCATTGACATAGTTGATGCGTTCTCCGAGGGCACTGGTGAGCAGTCCCTTGAGCGCTGCCACAACAAGAGGCTGAGAGGGGTGATTGGCGAACTCACCCTGAAGACGAACCTCCAGTTCCTGAACCTGTCCACCGCTCAGCTGACTCACCAGCAGACCAAGAGTTTCGGCGAGCTGGAGGTGGGGTTTCAGACGTTCCATGATCTCTGCGCTGAGACCTGGAATATTGACGGCACTGCGAGCAGGGAGTCCAAGCAAAACATCGCGGATTTGCTCAGCCACATCGGTGGCCACATTTTCCTGGGCTTCTTCGGTTGAGGCTCCAAGGTGCGGCGTCAAAACAAGCCCACGCTGGACTGCACGCAGTGGAGAGTCCTGTTCCAGAGGTTCAGACGCGAACACATCCAGACCAGCCCCGGCAATCACTCCATTGTCGATGGCTTCGGCGATTGCAGCCTCATCAACGATGCCCCCCCGAGCGCAGTTCACAATCCTGGCCGTCGATTTCATCGAACGGAGAAGCTCGGCGTTCACGAGATTCTCGGTATCGGGCGTTCTGGGAATGTGCAGCGTGATGTAATCGGCCTGACGGAATAGATCCTCCAGGGTCGTCAGTCGGACCTGCATCTGCTGAGCCCGGTCCACCGAGATAAAGGGATCGAACGCGATCACCTCCATGCCCATCGCTTTGGCAACCTTGGCCACGTGTGAGCCGATCTTGCCCAGTCCCACAACCCCGAGCACTTTTTTGTAGAGCTCATTACCCACATATTTCTTGCGATCCCAGGCACCGGCTCGCATCGACGCATGCGCCTGAGGCACATGGCGAGACAGTGACAACAACAAGGTCAGCGCATGCTCTGCAGCAGCGATCGTGTTGCCCTCGGGTGAATTCACAACCAACACACCTCTCTGGGTAGCCGCAGGAACGTCAACGTTGTCGACCCCCACTCCGGCCCGACCGATGATGCGCAGACGATCCGCAGCCTCGATCACATCTGAGGTGACCTGAGTGCCAGAGCGGATCATTAGGGCGTCATAGTCACCGATAATTGACTTGAGCTCGTCTTGAGACAGGCCTGTCCGCTGGTCCACCTGGGCCACCTGCCCAAGGATGTCAATCCCAGCCTGATCAATGGGGTCTGAAACAAGAACTTTGGTCATCCAGCGGCGGTCAGAAAGCCATATAGAAGTTTAGAGATCGGTCCGAACATCACTTTTGAGTAGGGAGATTGACCTCCTCCGAACTCAAGATTCCCGCTGAATTATTGGGCTTCCATGGAGAATGGCAGCCCGCACCGATCCGCCCATGCCCGCCTGCGTCCTGGTGCTCAAAGAACGCACCTCTGCCGAGACTCTGGTCCAGGACCTGCAGGATTCAGGCACACCGCTCATCCGCGTTGTGCTTGTAGCTCCTAAGCAATCTGGCGGCACTGAAGGGCGTCTCAGGGCAGAGCAGATCGACAACGTCGATCTGCTTAATCCGAACATGGCCCGCAGTCGCCGACAGCGATCCATGTCTCGCTGGCTGATGCCCTTCGGCTTCATGGCAGGGCTCACCTTTACTCAAATCACCACGCTCGACACCTTTGCGCGCTTCGGTGCTGTCGGAGAAGCACTGATCGGCGGGCTGCTCGGTCTCGGTTCAGGATTAATGGGGAGCTACGCCGCAGCAGCAAGCGTTCCTTCCGACAACGAGGACGGGGTCCGAATCCTGCGCAATAGGCATAACGAGCAGTTTTGGTTGCTATTGCTGGAAACCCAAGCAGGTCTTGAAGTGCCCTGGCAACTGGTTCAGAAAGTTCGTCCTCAGCAGGTGGTTCGCCTGAGTGAACTGTGAGTCTTCCCCGAGGGTCGTTGATCGAAGGGCTCGCTGAGCCGGAGGCAATGCACCGCCTGATCGAGCAGGCGGAAGAGGTGTTGCGCACCTGGCAACCGAGCTGGAGCAGTTTTTTGAGCGGGCCTGAACTGGAAGACTCACGCCGGCTCGAGGCACTAACTGAACTGCGGGTGGTCCGAGACGGTGGAAGACCAGACACCGAACGCTGTCGTCTCCAGCTCAGTCGCAGCGATCAAGAACCGCAACCTGAGCCGGCTCCAATCTCGGGATTGAGGCTCGAGGGCAATTTCCTGTTCGACCGGGCTGAACCTCAAGACATGCGCCAGGCGCTGATTGACCTTGGCGTGAACCCTGATGGGCTGGGCGATCTCTGGCTTCGGGGTGATCGTGGAGCCCAGGCCGTTTGCACACCGGAGGCCGCGAACCATCTCAACGGCCTGACCGGACAAGTGCGTGACGTGACGCTGTCGGTGGAGGCGGTAAGCATCGACTGCTTGCAGTGGCCAGCCCAACGACTGCCGAAGCGGTTCACCAGCGTGGAGGCATCCTGCCGACTCGATGCCATCGCCTCAGCAGGTTTCGGACTGTCCCGCTCCAAAGTGATCCGTCAGATCCGGGATGGAAGGCTAAGACTCAACTGGCATCCAGTCCGCCAGGCGAGTCGAGAACTGAAAATCGGCGACCGCCTCCAGCTTCAGGACCGGGGAAGCGTAGAAGTCTTGAATCTCGAAATCACTAAACGCAATCGCTGGAGAGTGGAAATGCTGCGCCGGTGAGCTGCTAACTTCAGTCGCATCCGGTTGGCAAGCGCTCAACCGTCACCGCAGATCCTCTGAAGGGTGAAAATGCGGGCGATTAGCTCAGAGGTAGAGCACTACCTTGACACGGTAGGAGTCACTGGTTCGATTCCAGTATCGCCCACTTCCCTCGTGAGTAGAGAACGAAAAGCATGACCCTGAGTGTCGTGATCGGACTGGGACGCTCTGGAATCGGAGCAGCCCGTCTGCTCAAAGCCCAGGGATCAGAGGTGGTAGTTCTCGAGAAGGCTGAGAACGATGCCTGCAGGCGAAAGTCAGCTGACCTGAGAGGGCAGGGCATTGATGTCCAGCTTGGACACCCCCTGGAGATAGCCAGTTTCGAGCCCTTGCTCAATGAGCTCGATCAGGTGGTGATCAGTCCTGGAATTTCCTGGACGCATCCAACCCTTGAGGCGTTACGAACGCGAGGAGTTGCGGTGAAGGGAGAGATGGCCCTGGCCTGGGAGACCCTGAAGCAACGGCCATGGATTGGCATCACTGGCACCAACGGGAAAACCACCGTGACCCATCTTCTCCACCACGTGCTCAGCCATGGCGGATTGGAGGCTCCCATGGCCGGCAATGTGGGGTACTCCGCCGCAGAACTGGCACTGGGATGTTTAGAGGCCTCCTGCCCTCTTCCCGACTGGATCGTCATGGAGATGAGCAGCTACCAAATTGAAGCGGCCACCGAAGTGGCCCCGCGCATCGGAATCTGGACAACGCTGACACCTGACCACCTTGAGCGACATGGGTCACTAGACGCTTACAGAGCGATCAAGCGCGGACTGCTTGAACGCTCCCAGCTGGCGATTCTCAATGGTGATGACCCTGAAATCAGCCGAACTCGCTGCAGCTGGGGACAGACCCGAGTGAACTGGGTCAGCACCAGCCTGGCTTACTCAGACAGCGCAAGCGCTCGGATGAGTGTGAGTGACGACGGCTGGGTCTGCGAGGGAGAGCGAAGATTGTTCTGCGCTGATGCTCTCGCCATGCCAGGAGAGCACAACCAGCAGAACATGCTGCTGGTGACGGCAGCGGCTCTCGAAGCTGGATTGGCGCCGGAAACCATTGAATCAGCGTTGCGATGCTTCGATGGTGTCCCCCATCGACTCGAATCGCTCGGAAACGTCCAGGGCATTGCCGTTTTCAATGACAGCAAGGCAACCAACTACGACGCAGCTGCAGTGGGTTTGCAGTCCGTACCCAATCCGGTAGTCCTACTCGCAGGCGGTCAAACCAAACAGGGCGACGCTCAGCCCTGGCTGCAACTGCTGAAAGAGCGCAGCAGCGCTGTTGTGCTGTTTGGTGCGGGGGCTCAAGAACTGCGTGGCTTGATCGAAGCATCTGCTTTTCACGGCGCCGTGACCACGCACAGAAGCCTGGATGATGCTGTGCCGCATGCCCTTGAACTGGCCCAACAACAGAAGGCTGCAAGTCTGCTGTTGTCACCGGCATGCGCCAGCTTTGACCAATACACCGATTTTGAAGCTCGTGGCAATCACTTCCGCGAGCTGATCGAAGCGAGCCGATCAAACTAGTCTGGGGAAAATTTTGTAGAACGCGTGGCCTACTGGCTGATGAAAAGTGAACCCGATGTTTACGGGATTCATCATCTTGAGCATGAGCAGACGACGCTCTGGGACGGTATTCGCAATTATCAGGCGCGTAATTTCATGCGCACGATGGCCGTTGGCGATCAGGCCTTCTTTTATCACTCCAATTGCAAGCCCCCAGGGATCATCGGAATGATGGAAGTGATCGAAACAGGACTGGTGGATCCCACACAATTCGATCCATCATCGAAATATCACGACCCTGCATCGAAACCGGAATCCCCGCGCTGGGATTGTGTGCGTCTGGCCTATCGAGGCAGATTTCAGGACATTTTGAGTCTGGAGGACTTACGTCAGTCCTACCAACCGGAAGAACTGGCCGTCGTTCGACGCGGCAATCGGCTTTCCATTCTTCCTGTCGAAGACCGAATCGCTCAGGATCTCCTCAATCGACTTGGCTCAGTTCAGTGAAACGAGGGACCGTCGCCCGACAGAGCGCATCCCTCTCACAACAATCATCCCCAGAGCCTGGATAGGTTTCAGCCAAGCTCCCTGGCGCTTTGTGGGCCTGACAGCTCTGATGCTGATCACCGTCACTGGTCTGAGCTTGATCTCAAGAGATCTTCAGCAAGGGGAGGAATGGTGGCAGTCAGCCATCAGCGATGTGCTCTTTGTTGCAACCATCCCCACAATGCTTCTGCCGCTCGTGGCCTTGCTGCATCTGGCCGATCAGCTCCTTCCTTCGATCCAATCCACACCACAAGACGAGCCTGCGCAGGAGCGTCAACGTCTTCGGTGGATTTTCAGACAGACAGCCGCACTGGTCATGCTGGAAGGGGTCATCCTGATCGGAGGCCTGAACATGATCAGGATCATCGGAGCACTGATTGCAAGGCAGAGCGGAGTCATCTCCACTGTGATGCTGCTTGTTGGAGGACTGGGATTGATCCTGTGGACCCTGAGCCAGACCCTTGCCCTTCCACTTTTGGTCCATCACGGCCATCGCCCACTTGCAGCGATGGAGCACAGTCGACGGCTAGTTCAAAGCAATCGACTAAAGGTTCTTGCTTTGCTTGGCCTGCTCATCGGCGTCAACCTGATTGGCCTGATGGGAGCATTCATCGGTCTGCTCCTCAGTATTCCGTTCAGCGCCTTGCTGCTGATGGCCAGCTGCCGGACTCAGAAACCCTGGGTCAAAGATTCTCGGCGGAACATGTTGCCCACATAAAGCCGAGTGATTTCTCTTGACTCCACTCCGTGCTGAATCAGGAATCCAGCCAGAGCAGCCTGAACAAGACGGTACTGATCCCAGTTTGGGCAGCGCTCAATGAACGCAACCATGGCTTGCTGCAGGGGCTGGGGGAGCTCTGAATGAAAGCTCACCGCTGACTCATCGGAAGCCTTCGAAACCTCCAGCAGCGGATCTGATGCTGATGCCTGAGTCTGCTCCAACTGATCGACCGACTGCATGCAAACGCCTCGAATGCCAACTAGTTCTCCACAGATAACGACCTGCGTCAAGAAGCAGCTCAGGCGGCATTCTCAGTGATTCTCCAAACGAGACTTGAGACGCTGGAGCCCTTCCCAGCAAGCGATCTTCTCCAACAGAGCCGAAAGAGTCACAGGCGTGATTCGTCAACCAAAACCAACCTCCGAAATCAAGTTTTCCACAGAAGCCCGCCATACCAGCCAAAACGCCCTGAGACCTGTGGAAAACATTGCCTTACCCGTGGGGAATACTGGGGGAAAATCAATGAAGAGCTATTGATCAGCTGCTCTAATCATTGCCGTTGTCCCACAACGTTCTCATTGCCTCCGCGATGGCCTGCGCAGCAGGGTCAGGCCAGCAGACTTCAAAGCCACGAGCGAGGTCACCATCACCACTACAGATGGCCCGAATCGACCAGCGTGATCGATCACCCTCGAGGCAGACCCACCAACTGCCACGCTCCAGCTCGACGGTGATGGATTCCTCCGCCATAAGCTGAGCGCAGATGGCTCGATGTTGATCTGTCAGATCACTGATGAGTGAAACCAGCTCGCAGGCTTCACACTCCTTGAGTTCGAGGGCCCAGTCTTCCCCACCAATCAGAACTGAAAACGGTGGGCGGGAAGGATCCCTAGACAATCTCCAGCCAGAGCCCTCCTCTTGAATCATCCAGGGAGAAGATCGGGCTGATCCTGTTCGTCGCTCAGCTCAACGATGGCCCGCTGCACTGGCTTGACGCTGGATTCTTCAAGCAGACCATCGAAGTCGTCAAAGCGCCTCTGTTTGGCACGGAAGGCAATCCGAACCGTGGTCAGATAGCGATTGCTGGACTGACGGATCAGGCTTTCACCGCGCTTGGCGAGATCCTGATGATCGACTCCTGCAGAAAGCATGCCAACAGCACATGAATCCTGAATTCTAAGTGAAGAGATCACTGTGGAAAGGAACATGCATGGGGTAGCTGCGTTGCGGACGCCCAGGGACCCTGAGAACAATCTGTCGACCCAGCCCCATCGCCACAAGCGGTCTACGCAAATGACTGAGCAAAGCACTCACCTCCTCGAGATGCTGCGCATCCACGCACTCAACGCGGATGCTGCCCCAGCTGCGTGACATCCTGCAGTCTCGCAGCGGTTCCAGCTCTGCCTCAATCTGTGGATCCTCCCGATAGAAGGAAAACACAAGCCGTCTTAAGCGATCCATCGTTGCTCCCCGTAGCCTCGACCTGACTCCAACCTGCCCATAGCGGTGGTTCAGCCCCTCGCTGCCGAACAAAACCTTCATCTTTCCGAGGCGTCTTATAACGTCGGCACCTTGGCGATCGACCTGGGAAGCACCACCACGGTGGTGGCTTTTCAGTCTGCTGAGCGATCTGAGGTGGATCTGCTCGACCTACCTCAGATCACCCGTGAGCAGGGAGCGATCCCATCGCTCATCTGGGCAGAGGACGCGGTCTCAGGTCCCGCGCTGGTTGGGCTTGAGGTGCTTGAAAACGGTTTACACGAACGTGATGCTCCTCAGTTGCATCGCGACTTCAAGCGTTGGATCGGCATTCCATTGGATCCGCAGAGTGCCGAGAGACGACTCAGCCCCGAACAGGCCGGTGCGCGTCTTCTGACTGAAATCTGGAAGAGGATGCCCCCTGAACTGAGCATCGAGCGACTCGTCCTGACAGCCCCCGTGGATCAGGGGTCCGGTTATCGCGACTGGCTTCTCAAAGCCTGCGAACCGATGCAGGTCGCAGAGATCGCCTTGGTGGACGAACCAACGGCAGCTGCCCTCGGTGCTGGACTCGAAGCTGGTTCCAAGCTTCTCGTCGTCGACCTTGGCGGAGGAACTCTCGATCTATCCCTAGTCGCCCTCGAAGGTGGTGAAGGTCGTGCTGCTCCAGTGGCCCAGCTGCTTCGCTTCCGCGGCCAGGACCTCACCAACAGCCGTCAGGCGCTCCGTCAGGCCAAAGTCCTCGGCAAAGCTGGCATCAACCTGGGTGGTAGGGATCTGGATCGCTGGATTCTCGACGAACTCTGTCCAGACGGCCTGCCGGAGGAAGGCGATGGGCTGATGGCTCTGTTGAATGCGGCGGAACGTTTGAAATGTCGCCTCAGCGATCCCGATATCCCGAATCGGGAAAGCCTCTCGGAGATAGCCAATGGCCAGGATTTCGACGCGCCGAGCAACCTGTCGATGGATCGACACAAGTTCAGTCGTCTACTGCAGGAGCGAGGACTGTTTGATGCCCTTGAAGGACTGCTCAGCAAAACCTTGCGCGATGCGGAACTCAACGGCTGTCCGGCCGAGGATCTTGATGCTGTAGTGGTGGTAGGGGGAGGCGCCCATCTACCCCAGCTGCGCGATTGGCTTACAGAGAAGCTTTCGCCCACACCACTGCTCACCCCCCCGCCGATGGAAGCGGTGGCCTGCGGTGCCCTGAGCCTCACTCCTGGAGTTCGCATGCAGGACCTGCTGCAACGCGGAATCTCACTGCGCTGCTGGAACCAGCGCAGCAACACCCATCACTGGCATCCCCTGTTTTTACCGGGTCAGCCCTGGCCGTCCAGCAAGCCGCTGGAACTGATATTGAGCGCCAGCGGGCCGGACCAGCAGTCGCTCGAGCTGGTGCTTGGAGAGTCCAGGGGGGAGACAAGACATGAAGTGGTGATGGTCAATGGCCTGCCCCGTGTGCTGGAAAAAAACGATGGATGGGATGAGGTAACAAAGCGGCCAGACACCGCCTGTGAGCTTCCCCTTGAACCTCCCGGGCAGCCTGGAGAAGATTGTCTAAAACTGCGTTTCCATCTCAATGATCAGGCGGAACTGATCCTTGAGGGAGAGGATCTACGGACAGGCGAAAGCCTTGAGCCGAGACCACTCGGGACCGTGCGGTGATCGCGCCGTCCACAAGGGCGTGTGTGTTGACGGCAACATCCATAGAAAGGTGTTTGTCGTTCCCTGACCACCATTGGCGCTGCGTCGCCATCTCCCGAAGTTTTGGCTGATCGCCACACTTGGTGGTGTCGCATTCCTTTGTGGTTATGCGTACTGGTGGGAGCAGCAGTTGCCCGGTCGCCTGCGTGAAGCGGCTTCACGGGGAGACCTCGAAGCCTGCCTGCGCTACGGCGAACAGCTGGCGGCACTCCGATGGCTGGACCGGGAAGCGCCGAGCGAGCAGGCCGTCTGCCGTCGTCGCCAGGCAGAACTGGCCTGGGAGCGTGGCGACAGCACCCATGCACTCAACCTGCAGTCACAGCTTGTCAATTCGAGTGTCGGCAGCGAAGAGCAACGACGCAGTGATCGAACCAGATTGCTCCAGTGGCGCCAGACACTGCGCGAGCGGGCACTGGATCAGTTCCGAGCGGGAGATCTCGAACAAGCCCTCATCACCCTCAAACCCTTGGAACAAAAGGGACAGAGACCGGGAACACAGCTCAGTGACAGTCTGCGAGAGACCTGGAACCGCAACAAGATCGATCACGAACGGCTCAAGGACAAAGTTCAACGACAGCAGTGGTGGGAAGCACTGAGCGTGCTCAATCAACTGGACCACCCCTGGTGGCAGACCCATGCCCTGCCTCTCCGCAAGCAGGTGGAGGAAGCCATACAGAATTTGCGTGATCGGCAGGAGCATCACAGCCATGGGGCTTTACCTGCTCATACGGTTGATCCAGAACGTCTCAATACAGCTGTGGAGGAGCGGCTGTCCAGCGGTATGGATCCATGGAGTGCCTTCGTCGCCGGGTGCGCTGATCTGGGCGGAGTACTCGTCGAGGAAGGACCGGAGAGCCTCTGCAAGGCGAAGAGACCATGAAGCGCGTGACAAAATAACTCTCAATGAGATCGTCTGCTCATGCAGCCTGGCGACAAGGTCGTTGTGACCTCATCGGTAATGGTTTACAACCATCCCTTACACCGTGGTGAAGCCTTCGACATGAAGGGCAGCGAGGGGGATGTGATCAGTGTTCTGACTGAATGGAAGGGACGCCCGATCAGCCCCACCCTGCCAGTGCTCGTGGCCTTCGGTCGCTACAAGGCTCATTTCCGCGGGGAGGAGATTCAATTCTCCGCCTAAAGACTTCTGAGAAAAACCCCTTCTTCCCCATCCACATCCATCAGTCTGAGCTCGATGGTTTCGGTGCGTCGAGTGGGAACGGATCGACCGCAGAAATCAGGCTGAATCGGCAGTTCCCGATGACCGCGGTCCACCATCACTAACAGCATGACGCGGCGTGGCCGGCCCCAGGCCTGGATCGCTTCCAAAGCGGCACGGACCGTGCGGCCGGTAAAAATCACGTCATCGACCAGCAGCACATCACGTCCTTCGACACTTACAGGCAGCTCGGTCGCCTGCACAGGCCTCATCGCCACTCGCTCCAGATCATCACGATGGAAGGTCGGATCCAGTGTGCCCTGGGCGATCGTCTGGCCGCTCTGCTCCTTGAGGAAGCGCGCCAGTACAGCTGACAACTGAACGCCCCGGGTGGGAATTCCCAGCAGCAGCAACTGCTCGACCTCTCCCACACATTCAAGAACCTGAGAGGCCAGGCGAGACAGCGTTCGGCCGACATCCTCGGCAGAAAGGATCTCGATCCGCTCACTATTCCCAGACGTCACCATGACCGATGCAGTGGGATAGATAACTGTATGTCGGATATCACCTTCAAGATCCGCAAAAGCTGACCATCGACCGCGCAAGAGTTCACCACGGGCGGGATCCGGGGGTAACTTGTGAATCTAGAGAAGGCCTTAAGAACGGATAGAGCTGAGTGAACGTTGCCGATCGCCATACAGGACGACCAAGCAGGGAGCGATCCATTGCTCCAGTTGTTCTGGCGATCCTGGATGGATGGGGCGAGCGCAGCGACACCGACCACAACGCCATCCAAGCCGCCAGCACTCCCGTCATGGATGCGCTGCGTCACGCCTATCCCCAGACATTGATCCAGGCGAGCGGCTCCCACGTGGGATTGCCTGATGGGCAAATGGGCAATTCCGAGGTCGGGCATCTCACCATCGGCGCGGGCAGAATCATTCGCCAGGAACTGGTACGGATCGGCGACACGGTGCGTGACAACCAGTTGAGAGCCGTTCCAAAACTCCGTGAACTGGCCGAACGTCTGCGTGCAAGCAACGGCACGCTTCACCTGCTGGGCCTCTGCTCAGACGGTGGCGTACACAGCCACGTTGATCACCTGTGCGGACTGCTGCACTGGGCAGCCGACGAAGGCCTGAAACACGTTTCGATCCATGCGATCACCGATGGACGCGACACCCCCACGCAGAGTGCTCCGATTTACTTGAAGCAGGTTGAGGACACCATTCAGTCTTGTGGAGTGGGTGAGATCGCCAGCATCTGCGGTCGTTACTGGGCCATGGACCGCGACCGCCGCTGGGAGCGCACCTCACGCGCCCATGAACTGCTGACTTCACCTGACGTTCCTGTGAGCGAGCTGTCGGCGTCTGAAGCATTGCAGGCCAGCTACGACAGCGGCACCACCGATGAATTCGTGGAACCAATACGTCTGCGTGCAACCCATCTGAACGATGGCGATGCCCTGCTGATGTTCAATTTCAGACCTGACAGGGCGCGCCAGATCATTCAGTGCCTGGCAAAAGAGGACTTTACCGATTTCGAAAGGCCCCTAAGGCCTGAGTTGGACGTCGTTACGTTCACGCAGTACGAAGCAGGTCTCCCCGTGGAAGTGGCTTTTCCACCCGAGTCCCTTGATGACTTGCTGGGTCAAGTTGTGGCATCGCGTGGACTACGCCAGTACAGAACGGCAGAGACGGAGAAATATCCCCATGTGACCTATTTCATGAACGGCGGTGTGGAGCAGCCGCTGGAAGGAGAAGACCGTCATCTGGTGCCCTCTCCCCGTGTCGCAACCTATGACCAGGCTCCGGCCATGAACGCCGAAACCCTCACCGTGAGCTGCATCGAAGCCATCGAGAAGGGGGTTTATTCCCTGGTGGTGATCAACTACGCCAATCCAGACATGGTGGGACATACCGGCGTGATGGAGGCCGCCACCGAGGCAATCGAGAAAGTCGACCAGTGCGTTGGACGCCTGCTCGATGCCGTGGGTCGCATGGGTGGCACGATGATCATCACGGCAGATCACGGCAACGCCGAACGGATGCTGGGCGATGATGGCCAGGCTTGGACGGCCCACACCACCAATCCGGTGCCATTAATTCTCGTGGAAGGGGAGCGCAGGAAGATCCGTGGCATGGGTAACGCAATTCGCCTGCGCGATAACGGCGGGCTTGCTGACATTGCACCCACTCTTCTGCAGCTACTCGATCTCGAGAAACCCAAGACCATGACAGGAAGCACCCTGATCGAACCGATCGAGACACCCGTGCCCTCCACCGCGCGCCTGCCTCAACCGGTCTGAACGGCTCACGCATAGGATTTGCCCATGATCACCACCGTTCTTTCCTGGATCTGGATCGGCAGCGGCCTCTTGCTGATCCTGTTTGTCCTTCTGCATAGCCCCAAGGGCGACGGCATGGGTGGGCTCGCCGCTAGTGGAAGCACTTCATTTACTAGTGCCAGCAGTGCGGAAGCGACCCTTAACCGAATCACCTGGACCACCCTGGCCATCTTTCTAACGCTGGCTGTGATCCTGAGTGCCGGCTGGCTGAGCTGAATCAGCACAGCCGACAACAAAAGGTCCAACCGACTCGGGACCTCATGGAACTGGGGTCAAACAATCTTTTTCGGATAAGCCTTCTCACCGTGTTCACGCGCATCGACTCCGAGGTTTTCAGCCGCTGCCGACACGCGGAATCAAAGGCCGAAGCCTCGCAACAATCCAGCGATGAGCAGCGTCCCTGACGCCGGCAACCTATGAGCCACCAGCACGGCCTGCAACTGGCCGCCGATCAAGAGTGCCTGTCTTTGTCAGCGAGAACCTGACCTGCTGGGTGACTGGGGATCAGCTCAGCACTGGCGAAGACACCGGTCAAAAACGCGCCGACCGTGCCGCAAACACCATGGACCGCAAAGGTGTCGAGCGAATCATCGAACCGCGCTGAAATCTTGAGCTACACCGAGAGGCAGCAAACCAAACCGGGATCGCCCCCATCGCCATCCCAACAGCAGTGGGCTGTCCATCACGCCATGTCTCAACGATCGACCCGGCAACCGGCCCTGTCGCAGCAGAGATGTGAATGGTGGTGAAAGGAAGCTCAGCGCCATCGTGTGAGCACATTGCGAGCCTGAACGATTCCCCCATAGAAGAATGCCAGTCCTGGATCATCAGACGTGCCGCCGAGGCAAGAATCAGGCTGTTGTCGCCCATCGAAGAGCGCCAGCATCACCCTCAACGTGAGGCATCACTTTCAGAAGACGCCTGACCACGCAGTTTCTCCACACCAGAGGAGGCCAATCTCTCTGATCGATTGATCACCTTGATGATCAGAAATAGGGTCCAGCCCACGAGGATGGAGTTAAGTACGACATCGAGAATTCGCCCGATAGCCAGCTCACCGTCGAAATAGGGAATCGCCAGGTTATGCCAGCTACCGTCACGCACGAGAGGATTTAGCAGAGGCATCAGCAGATCTTTGCTAACGGCGTCAACGATCTGCTGAAACTGCGTGCCGACCACCACCGCAATGGCAAGGTTCAAAGCATTGCCCTTCTGGAAGAAAAACTCCTGAAACTCGCGCAACCAACGACGAAAAAACATCTCAAGAATTTCGGAGAAACACCATTCAATCCTGAGCTGGGCACAAAAAAAACCCCGCAAAAGCGGGGCTTGATCGACCGCCGAAGCGGCTCTGATGGAGGAACTCCGACTCAGTAGTCGAAATCGCCACCGCCCATGCCGCCGCCAGCCGGTGCGGCTTCTTTTTTCTCAGGCATGTCGGCAACGATGCATTCCGTGGTCAGCACCATGCCGGCGATTGACGCAGCGTTCTGCAAACCAGAACGGGTCACCTTGGCAGGGTCGACAATGCCGGCAGCCAGCATGTCGACGTAGTCACCGTTAGCAGCGTTGTAGCCGTCGTTAAAGGCCTTTGCCTTCACATTTTCAGCCACAACAGCGCCATTCACGCCTGCATTCTCAGCGATGCGCATCAGTGGCGCAGTCAGAGCAGCAGCCACGATATTGGCACCGATCAGCTCCTCACCCTCCAGGCTGGAAGTGGCCCACTGCTCGAGCGTGGGAGCCAGATGGGCAAGGGTGGTGCCGCCTCCAGGAACGATGCCTTCTTCCACTGCTGCCTTGGTCGCGTTGATGGCATCCTCAAGACGAAGCTTCTTGTCCTTCATCTCGGTTTCGGTAGCAGCACCCACCTTCACTACTGCAACGCCACCGGCGAGCTTGGCCAGTCGCTCCTGAAGCTTCTCCTTGTCGTAGGTGGACTCGGTTTCGTCCATCTGCTTACGAATCTGCTCACAACGAGCTTTCACAGCCACATCGTTGCCTTCAGCCACGATGGTGGTGGTGTCCTTGTTGATGGTCACACGACGGGCAGTGCCCAACATCTCGATCTTGGCGTTCTCAAGCTTCAGACCGGCATCTTCCGTGATCAGCTGACCATTGGTCAGCACAGCCATGTCTTCCAGCATGGCTTTGCGACGGTCTCCAAAGCCGGGAGCCTTAACGGCAGCAACATTGAGTACCCCACGCAGGCGGTTTACCACCAGGGTGGCAAGAGCTTCCTTTTCAATATCCTCGGCGATGATCAGCAAGGGCTTGCCAGTGCGGGCAATCTGCTCGAGCACGGGCACGAGATCCTGCACGAGGCCGATCTTTTTGTCGGTGAGCAGAATGTAGGGCTCGTCAAGGACGGCTTCCATTCGCTCGGTGTCAGTGGCGAAATAAGGGGAGATGTAGCCCTTGTCGAAGCGCATTCCCTCGGTGACCTCCAGTTCGGTGGTCATCGACTTGCCCTCTTCCAGGGAAATCACACCCTCCTTACCAACCTTGTCCATGGCATCGGCGATCATCCGACCCACTTCTTCGTCATTACCGGCGGAGATAGTGCCCACCTGCGCAATGGCATTGCTATCAGCGATCGGCTTAGCGTTTTCTTTGATCTTGTCGACCAAGAAATCAGAAGCTTTATCGATGCCCTTTTTCAGGGTGATGGCGTTGGCACCGGCGGCCACGTTGCGCAAACCAGCCTTGACCATGGCATGAGCCAAAACGGTCGCTGTAGTGGTGCCGTCACCGGCGGCGTCATTGGTCTTTGAGGCAGCCTGACGAATCAGAGCAACACCGGTGTTCTCGATGTGGTCCTCGAGTTCGATCTCTTTGGCGATCGTGACGCCGTCGTTAATGATCTGAGGAGCACCGAACTTCTTTTCGAGAACAACGTTGCGACCCTTGGGGCCGAGTGTCACAGCAACGGATTCGGCAAGAATGTCAATGCCCTTTTCAAGAGCGCGGCGAGCGTTCTCGTTGTAAATGATGCGCTTGGCCATGGGGGCGGAAATTGATGAAAGGGTTAGTGGAATGACTACCGACCTGTCTCAGGTCCAAGGCAGTCAGGGGCCGGTCAGTTGACGATGGCGAGAATGTCCTTCTCGGAGAGGAGCACAAACTCATCGCTTCCAAGCTTGATGTCGGTGCCTGCGTACTTGCTGTAGAGGACCTTGTCGCCGACTCCTACTTCAGGAGACTGGCGCGATCCGTCGTCATTACGCTTACCGGGTCCAACCTGAACAACTTCGCCTACCTGAGGCTTTTCCTTAGCGGTGTCGGGGAGCAGGATGCCGCCGGAGGTTTTCTCCTCGGATTCTGAGACTTTGACGAAAACGCGATCGCCAAGGGGCTTAACAGTGGAGACGCTGAGAGAAACAGCTGCCATGGGTTCTTGCAGGAGCAGGGACAGTGCGCCGAAGCGCCGATGCGACTCGAGCTGGCACTCAAGGTCGTCGAGTGCCAACCTATGTCCGGGTTCTGCACTTCGGCCACGGGACAAGCGTGCGGGTGACCGAACCACTCCCCCCTTCCTCGTGACGGTGGTATCGTTGCCCCGCTCAGGAAGGGATTGCCCTAGACGCTTCCCTCTCACACCCCCTTACTTATGGCCGCTGCTGCTCCCGCCTCCGCCGGTACCAAGGGCGTTGTCCGCCAGGTGATTGGCCCGGTTCTGGACGTGGAATTCCCCGCCGGCAAGCTGCCCAAAATTCTCAACGCACTCCGCATCGAAGGCACCAACACCGCCGGACAGGCGGTCGCTCTCACCGCTGAAGTTCAACAGTTGCTGGGTGACCACCGTGTTCGCGCCGTTGCAATGAGTGCCACCGACGGCCTCGTTCGTGGCATGGGGGCCCTCGATACCGGTGCTCCGATTTCAGTGCCTGTTGGCGAAGGAACCCTTGGACGCATCTTCAACGTTCTCGGAGAGCCTGTCGACGAACAGGGACCTGTTAAGTCCGATGCGACAGCGCCGATCCACCGTTCAGCACCCAAGCTGACTGAACTGGAAACAAAGCCGAAAGTCTTTGAGACCGGCATCAAGGTGATTGACCTCCTGGCTCCCTATCGCCAAGGCGGAAAAGTTGGACTGTTCGGTGGTGCCGGTGTTGGCAAGACCGTGCTGATCCAGGAACTGATCAACAACATCGCCAAGGAACACGGTGGTGTTTCCGTGTTCGGCGGTGTGGGTGAGCGCACTCGTGAGGGCAACGACCTTTACGAGGAATTCAAGGATTCAGGCGTGATCAACGCCGATGACCTCTCCAAGTCGAAGGTGGCTCTTTGCTACGGCCAGATGAATGAGCCCCCCGGCGCCCGCATGCGCGTGGGTCTTTCGGCTTTGACGATGGCTGAGCACTTCCGTGACGTGAACAAGCAGGACGTGCTGCTGTTCATCGACAACATCTTCCGTTTCGTGCAGGCTGGCTCCGAGGTGTCCGCCTTGCTTGGACGCATGCCTTCCGCTGTGGGTTATCAGCCCACCCTCGGTACCGACGTTGGCGAACTTCAAGAGCGGATCACCTCCACTCTGGAGGGCTCCATCACCTCGATCCAGGCTGTCTACGTCCCCGCTGACGACCTGACTGACCCTGCTCCTGCAACCACCTTTGCTCACCTCGACGCCACTACGGTGTTGAATCGTGGCCTGGCCTCAAAAGGCATTTATCCAGCTGTGGATCCTCTGGACTCCACCAGCACCATGCTCCAGCCCGCTGTTGTGGGTGACGAGCATTACCGCACAGCTCGCAGCGTTCAGTCCACTCTTCAGCGCTACAAAGAACTGCAAGACATCATTGCGATTCTCGGTCTCGACGAACTCTCCGAAGACGATCGGCGCACCGTTGACCGTGCACGCAAGATCGAGAAGTTCCTCTCCCAGCCCTTCTTTGTGGCTGAGATCTTCACCGGCATGTCCGGCAAATATGTGAAGCTCGAAGAAACCATCAGTGGTTTCAACCAGATTCTTGCTGGCGAGCTGGATCATCTCCCCGAACAGGCTTTCTACCTCGTTGGCAACATCGATGAAGTCAAGGCCAAGGCTGCAAAAATGGCCGAAGAAGCCAAGTGATGCCAACAGAGGGCTCAATCCATGCCCTCTGTTTTTTTCACTTCGCCACCACGCTTTTAACCCAAACACTTCATATCCATGTCCCTCACTCTCCGTGTGCTGGCACCAGACCAGAGCGTCTTCGATGGCTCTGCTGATGAGGTGATCCTCCCCAGCACTACTGGGCAGCTGGGCATTCTCCCCGGCCACGTCTCTTTGCTGGCGGCGCTTGATGTTGGAGTCCTGCGTGTTCGCGCTGATGGAGGCTGGAAATCCATCGCCCTGATGGGTGGATTTGCGGAAGTGGAAGCCGATGATGTCACCGTGTTGGTGAACTCCGCTGAGCTGGGAAGCTCGATTGATGGCAATTCCGCTGAAAACGAATTGCAGGCAGCACGCAGCGCCGTCAATAAATTGGAAGGCCAGCCGACCTCTCCTGAGAAAGTTAAAGCTCAACAAAACCTAAATCGCGCAAGAGCCCGCGCACAGGCAGCGATCAATCAAAGCTGATTGAATATCCATGCACTGCCACAGCAGTTTCACATTCAGGGCCAGACATTATTACTACATCTATCTTTTGATCTTGGCCTAACCTTCCAGAGGATCTGTCACTTCAATCGACGAAAGAGTCGATGCAGCTCAAAGCTGCTAACAACCAGTAATTAATCCCAAGGTTCACACCTCCTCTTCGACTGTGATTCCCTTCAAGAATGAAGTGGGATCAATTGCGATATTTTTTGGTGATCTGATCTCAAAATGAAGATGAGGTCCAGTACTGCGACCTGTATTGCCCATCCTGGCAATCAGATCACCGCGACTGACACTCTCACCGACCTGAACCAGAATCTCATTGCAATGCGCATAGCGGGTCTTGTAACCATCAGTGTGCAAAATTTCGACCATCAGCCCATAAGCGCCTAAAGAGTCTGCGAAAATCACACGTCCAGACCGCGAAGCATGAATCGATGTTCCAACGTGATTGGCTATATCAATGCCTGAATGGTGCCTTGACCAGCGTGGCCCAAAGCCCGAGGTGAAAACACCTGCAGCAGGCAAAGAATAGGCCTTCCGCGACAACTCATTCAAATACTCAGCGAAGGATCCGAACGAACAAACCTCAGCGATAGGGTCGGATTTGACTACAAAGCTCTCGGCAGGCCAGGGCGCCTTGGGAAGTGATACAGAATTGACAGAAACAATGGGAGACTCCTGCAAACAATACTGCTCAAACAAAACAGTCATGGATCTCTTACTTAACAGTGACTGAGAAGCTAGAAAAACATTTTTTCCAGGCTCTCCGCCAAGGCCTGACGTGGCAGATTCCTGAAGCCTGAATTGACCAATGTCATTCAAGATTTCCATGCCTGATATTGCCGCGAAAGTCGCAGAGGACAGACCAAGTGCAAAAAAGGAGGCGAAAGAAATCAATCCATTAATAATATTTCGCGAGACTGTAACAGACTATTGCGCAGCCCATATGATCAAATCTGCTGGGATTTGCGATCAGTATCACCCCCGAAAGAATCAAGCGATAATTCTGATGGAAAGCAGCATTAAGAGGCCTACTCAAGGCAGACCAGCCTTTGACCAGAACACTGCTCAAAACTTTTTCAAAAGAGACGCAGAAGATCTACACCATCAATCCACAGCTGCGCTAGATGAACATCCTGCACGATCTAATCATTCGGGCAAAGGCCGCGGGAGTTTGCTAGTACGCTGCTTTCTCGGCATTAAAAAGCAGGCAATAAATTGCCTGCTTTTAACCAACAAAATACTGAATTAATGCTTATCAAGCGGTGCCGCAGAAAGTCACATCAGGGAACTTGAGCTTGGCATCATCCAAACTCTTGCCCTTGCCTTCTTCCTGCCAGTAATTGATCACTTCAGTGGCTTTGTTCAACACCTCAACGCGTTCATTATCGGTAATCCAGGACTTGCCTTCAAGCTCACTTTTTAGAGTCTCCCAGGCATCTTCACGAGGCCAGAAGAAATAGGCCGTCAAAGGACTGGGTCCACCACCAACAATTTGATCAACGGCAAGCGCCACGTTGTCGGGCAACCAGAGAATCTTCAACAGGAAGCGCCCCTCATCGGCCTTAGGGGTATAACCAGATGGCACACCATCGGCATCGATTGTGGCTGATGCCAGTGCGGCACTGCCGCCACGCATCACCGGACGACCTTCCTTCGGCTCCTGCTGCTGATCGGCCTCAATGCTCTGTGGAGCCTGATCAGCTGCTGCTGCCTCGGTAGCGACCTCTTGGTCGACGGCAGCACCTTCGGAAACCGTCATGGTGTCAGCGCTCAAGAATCAATGACAAAGAACTAACCTACCAGCCGCCAAAACCCATCCCCCCTGGACCGGCACGCATCCACCAGCCAGCTTCTGCTGTTCGATATCGACGGAGTGATCCGCGACGTTTCCGGCAGTTATCGCAGAGCCCTCCAGGCCACGGTGGAGCACTACAGCGGCTGGCTGCCAGCACCATCATGCATCGACGCCCTCAAGGGCGAAGGACGCTGGAACAACGACTGGGACGCAAGCCTCGAACTGCTGCGCCGGCATGGCGCATCCTTGCCGGTCAGGCGGGACCTAATCGATGTTTTCAGCGATTTCTACTTCGGTGGCGATCCCGATGGCGATCCAGGTGCCTGGATGGGGTACATCAGTGATGAACCCTTGCTGGTGCAGCGGGACTTCTTTGACGCGCTGGATCAAAACGGTTGGTGTTGGGGATTTGTTAGTGGTGCGGAACCTCCATCCGCACGTTTCGTGCTGCAGAAGCGACTTGGACTGGTCAATCCTCCTCTAATCGCCATGGGCGATGCCCCTGACAAGCCTGACCCCGCTGGTCTTGTGCAGCTCAGTGACAGTCTTTTGCCCTGTACCAGCGGGGGTGTTGTCGCCTATCTGGGTGACACGGTTGCCGATGTTCAGACCATTCTCAACGCCAGAATCCAACGCCCCGATCGGCATTGGATCAGTCTCGCAGTGTCCCCACCGCATCTTCTGCCCGGCAGCGAGGAGAGAAGCGTCTATGAGCAGCAACTCATGGCCGCCGGAGCGGATCTGGTCCTCTCCAGCACTGAAGCAGCCCTTCAATGGTCGATGGACTGCAACGGATCTGAACGTCAGGGACACGCAAGATCCGTTCGCTGACGCGACTTAATCGCTTAGCGCTCCATGTCTTCCACAGCTTTGAGAGCTGCAGCAGTGAGCACTTCATGACCGCAGGGGACTTCGGCAAGGTCCCTGACTGCAACATCGTCCTCGATGCGAATACCGATGCCCTTCCAGCGCTCGTCAATCGCCGGCTGTCCCTCTGGAACCGCAAGACGATCACTGACGTAAAGACCAGGTTCCACCGTCAGCACCATGCCGGGTTCCAGCTCCACGTGATGCTCCCCAAGCCGATAAGCACCTACGTCATGCACATCCAACCCCAGCCAGTGCCCGGTGCGGTGCATGTACAAATGGCGATAGCAGCCCTGCTCAATCAGACCATCCACCTCTCCCTGCAGAAGGCCCAGATCCACAAGACCCTCCACCAGAACATGCACAGCCGCGTCATGAACGTCCTCGGCGGTATGTCCTGGCTTAACCCGGCGAATCGCCGCTTCCTGGGCCGCCAACACCAGGGAATAAAGCTCCCGCTGCTCCCCACTAAAGCTACCGCTCACCGGGAACGTGCGCGTGATGTCCCCGTTGTAGTAATCGCGAAGTGAGCAACCCGCATCGATCAGCAGCAGATCGCCGTCTTGAAGAACTGCGCTGTTGTCGATGTAATGCAGCACACAGGCATTGTCTCCTCCGGCAACGATCGAGCCGTAAGCGGCCCCACGGGCTCCCAACTCGAGGAAATGCTGTTCGATCAGAGCCTGAATCTGACGCTCGTTCATCCCAGGGCGCACGGCAGCTCTGGCCAGCTCATGGGCCGAAGCAGAGATCCGGCCGGCTTCACGCAGACGCTCCAGTTCAGCGGGTTGCTTGCGCAAGCGCATCCGATGCAGCAGCGGGCAGGGCGCAAGCAGCGCCAGTGCAGCCCTGCCAGTGCGAGAGGCCCGATCCAGTTGCGCACCCCATGAACGCAACACCAATGGTTCGATCGATGGATGAATGCCGACACGGAAAGCGATGCCCTCCGCACCGTCCAGGTACTGCGGCAGCAGGGCATCGAGCTCCAAGCGTGGATGCGAGAGATCAGCCCCGAAGCGCTCCACCGCACCCTCACAACCCCAACGTCGACCGGTCCAGACCTCAGCCGCTGGCTCACGGGGATTCACGAAGAGCACAAACCTCTCACCCTCGGGGCGATGTGGCAGGAACAGGGCCACGGCATCGGGCTCATCAAACCCGGTCAGGTACCAAAAATCACTGTTCTGGCGGAAGGGCCACTCCGTATCCGCATGGTGGGTGACCAGGGTCGACGCTGGGATCACTGCGGCGGCCTCTCCCAGTTCAGCCATGAACCGCTCGCGGCGATCCGCGAACAGCTGAGCATCAAAAACAGGGGCAAGATCAGCCACGGCAGAGACAGGGCACCGGAGAAACGTCAGGATGGCAGTCAAAGCGCCCGCGCATGACCTCCGACCTGCTGATCCTTCTCTTGTTGGTGGTGGTGGTGCTGACCGGATCCGCCCTCTGCTCCGGAGTGGAAGCAGCTCTGCTGACAGTGAATCCGGTGCGCGTGCATGAACTTGCAGCCCGGCCGAAACCTGTGGCAGGAGCCCGCAGGCTGGCGCAGCTGCGGCTGCGCCTGGGTCGAACCCTGTCGGTGCTGGCGATCACCAATAACGGCTTCAACATCTTCGGAAGCCTGATGCTCGGCGGCTACGCCTCCTGGGTATTCACAGAAAAGATGGACGCGGGAAATGGAGCTCTGGCTCTGTTCTCGGTCAGCCTCACGGTTCTGGTGATCCTGCTCGGGGAGATCTTGCCCAAAGCGATCGGAAGCCGCCTGGCCTTGCCGGTTTCCCTAGCGAGCGCTCCGGTGCTGCATTGGCTTGGCGTGTTCATGCGACCGCTGGTGCTGCTGCTGGAGCGACTCCTTCCTGCGATCACCGAAGAGAGCGAGATCAGCACGGATGAGGAAGAAATCCGGCTACTGGCGAAACTCGGATCTCAGAAAGGACAGATCGAGGCTGATGAAGCCGCCATGATCTCCAAGGTGTTTCAGCTCAATGACCTCACCGCTCGTGATCTGATGACACCGCGAGTGGCAGCCCCAACACTTGATGGTGCCTGCAACATCGAGAAGTTGCGAGTCGAACTGCTCGAGAACGAAGCGCAGTGGTGGGTGGTGCTTGGCGATGCGGTGGACAAAGTGCTTGGCGTCGCAAACCGTGACCGTCTGCTAAGCGCCCTGGTGCGCAACAAGGGACATCTGACACCAGCCGATCTGAGTGAACCGGCTGAGTTCGTTCCCGAAATGATTCGAGCCGATCGCCTACTGACCGGCTTCCACCGCGACAACAGCGGTGTGCGAGTCGTGGTGGATGAATTCGGTGGCTTTGTCGGAGTCATTGGACCGGAGGCAGTGCTGGCCGTGCTGGCCGGCTGGTGGAGAAGTACCTCAGGCGAGGCAGCGCCATGAGTGCCATGGAGGATCGCTGCAGAGATCTACTGCAGAGCTGGCGAGAAAAACTGGAACTGAATCGCCGGGAGCAGGGACTTCTGGCCGGTGCGCTTCAGCTTCTGGATCACCAGCTTGAACGCCTGCAGCAAAGCAAGCTCAGGATCTCGGTGTTCGGTCGAGTGGGCGTCGGCAAGTCCAGTCTGGTGAATGCTCTGGTGGGGCAGCAGCTGATGGCCACGGATGTGGCCCACGGCTGCACCCGCCAGCAAAAGGCCGTGAACTGGCCAAGAGCGGTTCCAGGACTGCAGACGATCGAGCTGGTTGATACCCCCGGCATCGACGAGGTGGACGGTCCGGCTCGAGCACGACTGGCGGCCAGGGTGGCCCTGCATGCCGATCTGGTGCTTCTCGTGCTGGACGCAGACATCACGCGGGTGGAACTGGAGGCCCTGGACACGCTGCAGACCATGGGCAAACCGGTGCTGACCGTGCTGAACCGCAGCGACTGCTGGCCCGAGGATCAACTACCGGATCTAGTGCGCAGCATCCATAGCCGATTACCTGCAGGACTGCCTGCTCCACTGGCGGTATCAGCAGCACCGCGCCAGGCGGTTCAACTGAGCGATGGCCGCATCCGCAGCCGCGAGCAACCGGCCGATGTGGAAGCACTGGCGATCGGTCTCAGCCTTCTGCTGGAACAACATGGCCATAGCTTGCTGCTGCTTAACAGCCTCAGACAGGCCACAGGAATCCAGCAGCAGTTGGAGACTGGGCGGTTGCAGCGGCGTCGGAGGGAAGCCCAGGGGCTGATCGGGCGCTATGCCGCTCTGAAGGCCACCGGAGTCGCCACCAATCCACTGCTGCTTCTGGATTTAGCAGGGGGATTCGCCTGTGATGCGGCCCTTGTCCGTCAGCTTTGTTCTTTGTATGGCCTACCTCTTGGAGGACCGGCGGCCCGCAAATTGATCCGCCAGCTGAGTGGACAGAACGCCCTGCTGGGAGGAGTACAGCTGGGGCTCCAGGTCGCATTGGGCTCGTTGCGCCAGCTGTTGCTGCTGGCCGCACCCTTCAGTGCTGGCCTAACACTGGCCCCTGCCGCACCAGTGGCCCTGGCCCAGGCGGCACTGGCCGTGCACACAACACGACGCACCGGTCGGATGACGGCACGCTGGCTGCTGGAGGAACGCGGGCGGGGGCGCCGACTGGAGCCAGGACCAGCCACTCTGATGCGGCGGCTGGCACAGTCGGATCGCGGCATCGTCGAGCTGATGCAGGAATGGCCCCAGCCGCAGTCGCGCCCGCCTCTGCCGTCACTGTTGCCATGACCATGGCGACAACAGCCAGAGCTGAGATTGCCTTGCTCGGCACCAGTGCCGATCCTCCGACCGTGGGCCATCAAGCCCTGCTGGAAGCACTGTTAACCCGGTTTGACCGGGTCGCCACCTGGGCCAGTGACAACCCGATGAAACGCCATGACGCTGATCTTGAACAGCGATGTGACCTGTTGAAAACCCTGGTTGAATCGATCGCCAGCCGCAGGCTGCAACTGGCCCAGGAGCTGAGCAGCCCCTTTGCCGTCACCACACTGGAGCGGGCCAGCGAACGTTGGCCAGACCACCGCCTCTGTTTTGTCGTGGGAAGCGATCTCGCTCAACAGATCCCAGCATGGAAAGAGTCTCAGCGCATGTTGCAGCAATGCAATCTTGGCATCGTGCCCCGTGAGGGATGGCCCCTGGAGCCATGCACTCTGGAGACCCTTCGCCAGATGGGAGCCTCTACGCGGGTGCTGCCTCTGGGCATTCCCGCTACTGCCAGCTCACAGGTGAAACAAAAGCAAAAACGACAGCAAGTGCCGGAATGCCTCTGGCCGCTGTTGCTGAAGCACAATCTTTATGGATTCAATGCCGCCAACCCCTGAGTGCCGATGCGCGTTGCCCTGGCCCAGATCAATCCTGTTGTGGGCGACCTGCTGGGCAATGCCACCCGCATTCTGCAAGGCCTCGACAGCCTGATCGAGACCACGGGCAGCCAACCGGACCTGCTGGTCACGCCCGAGCTATCGCTCTGGGGTTACCCACCACGGGATCTTCTCTTCAGTCCCACGCACCTACAACGGCAACGGGAGGCCCTCGACACGCTCCGCAGTGGTCTGGCCGCCCGTCAGTCGAACATCGCTCTTCTGGTGGGAGTCGCTGATCCAGCAAACGATGCCTTGCATCCTGAGCTGTTCAACGCCATCACACTCGTGCAAGTCGGCGGCGATCACGTGGTGGCCCGCAAGCAACTTCTGCCTAGTTACGACGTCTTTGACGAAACGCGTTACTTCAGGCCGAGCCATGGAGCTGGGCTGATCACACTTAGCAGAGGAGACCGCAGATGGCGACTGGGGATCACCATCTGCGAAGACCTGTGGGTCGACCAAGAACTGCATGGCCGTCGCCTGGTGGGACCAGACCCTGTGGCCGATCTGATCCCCGCGCGAATCGATGCACTGATCAACTGCTCAGCCTCACCCTTTGGCCGCCGGAAGGCTGCCCTGCGGCGCCAGTTGGCCGCTCGTGCGGCGCAGCGCCTTGGCTGTCCAGTGGTTTACGTCAATCAGGTGGGAGGCAATGACGAACTGGTGTTCGACGGTGCGAGCTTCGTGATGGGCAGCAACTGCGAGACGCCGCTTTTGCAGCTTCCGGACTGCCGTGAAGCGATACAGATCTGGAATGCCGCAGACAGGGCCCCATCGGCAAGCATTGAATCAGCCACAACGCAGCAAACCCAGTCTGAACAGCAGGAGATGGAAGCGCTTTTCCGCACTCTGGTGACCGGGGTGAAGGACTATGCCGGCAAATGCGGCTTCCAGAAAGTCCTGCTCGGCCTGAGTGGGGGCATCGACTCAGCGCTGGTGGCGGTGATCGCCGCCGCGGCCCTCGGATCCGATCAGGTGCAAACCCTGCTGATGCCATCTCCATGGAGTTCGGACGCTTCACTCGCAGATGCCCTCAACCTTGCTGATCGGCTGGGAATCGCCCACACCATCGTTCCGATCGAAACCCTGATGGACGGTTTCCAGGCGACATTGACCCCAGCCCTGGAGAGCGTTCCCTCAGGAGTGACAGCCGAAAATCTGCAGTCGCGCATCCGTGGCACTCTGCTGATGGCCATGGCCAATCAGCAGGGACAGCTACTACTCACCACCGGGAACAAATCTGAGCTCGCAGTGGGCTACTGCACTCTGTACGGCGATATGAACGGCGGCCTTGCCGTAATCGGTGATCTGTACAAATCAACCGTGTTTGCGTTGTGCCAATGGATCGACAGCAGCAGGGCAAGCCTGTGCCGCCAGCAACTGGCACTCCCTGCCGAGGGAGCTCTGATCGGCAGCGCAATTCTCGAGAAACCTCCCAGTGCCGAACTGCGTCCAGATCAGATGGACACTGACTCACTCCCCGACTACGACCGGCTTGACCGCCTGCTGATCGACATGATCGAACACCGCCTCAGCGGACAGCAGTTGATAGCTGCTGGCCACGATCCTGAAGAGGTGCAACGGATCGAGAGCCTGTTCAGGAGGGCTGAGTTCAAGCGCAGACAGGCAGCGCCGTTGCTGAAGGTGAGTGCCCAGGCCTTCGGCAGTGGCTGGCGGCTGCCGATCGCCGCCATCTGAGCCACATTGAAGACACGACTCCGTCCTCCATGGCCCATTCCGTTCTGACGGCTCCGATGGCCAGCATCGGGGTCCCTACTGAGATCAAGGCGGATGAGCAGCGTGTGGCACTCACCCCGGATGCGGTCCGCGAACTGGTGACCCAGGGCCTTGAGGTGCGGATCCAGAACGGAGCCGGGGCCGGCGCAGGAATCAGTGACGACGCCTTCGCAGCGGCAGGAGCCAGGATTGTGAACCGAGAGGAGGCATGGGCTGCCCACTTGGTGGTGAAAGTGAAGGAGCCGCAGCCAGAGGAATTCAGTCTTCTGCGCGACGACATGGTGCTATTCACCTACCTGCATCTGGCGGCTTACAGCCAGGTGGGAGAAGCCCTTCTGGATGCCGGCACCACAGGGGTGGCTTACGAAACGGTGCAATTGGAGAACGGAAGCCTGCCGCTGCTGGCACCGATGAGCGAAATCGCAGGACGACTTGCAGCGCAGGTCGGAGCCAGGCTTCTGGAACGCCCCAATGGCGGACGTGGCGTCTTGATTGGAGGATGCACCGGCGTGCGTCCAGCCCGCGTTGTGGTGCTGGGAGCCGGCACGGTGGGATGGAATGCGGCACGACTCGCTGCGGCGATGGATGCCGAGGTGCTGCTCCTCGATCGCTCCCCCGAGCGGTTGCGCAGCCTTGAAGCAGACCGGCGTGGACGACTGATCAGCATGGTGAGCAGTCGCGGACTGCTGGAGCGATTGGTTCCAACAGCGGATCTGCTGATCGGCGCCGTCCTGACACCTGGTGGGCGCGCACCGACATTGGTGGATGAGGAGATGGTCAAGCAAATGATGCCGGGATCAGCGATCGTCGACGTCGCTGTTGACCAGGGGGGCTGCATCGCCACAAGCCGGGAGACAACGCACACCGATCCAACGGTGTGCATCCATGGCGTACAGCACTATGCCGTTGGGAATATGCCCGGCGCCGTGCCCTTCACCTCCACCGAAGCCCTGGTGAGCGTGACCTTGCCCTACATCCTCGGGATCGCTGGACGCGGCCTGGAAGAGGCCGTGACCGAACGTCCGGAGCTGCTTTCAGGGCTGAACACCGTGAAGGGTGCGGTCTGTCATCCAGGAGTCGCGAAAGCTCTTGGAGTACCACCGCGGCACCCGATGGCCTGCCTGCGCTGACAGGTCAATCCAGCGGACCGATGTAAAGCCATGGGCCTGACGCTTCGCCATCACGCCTGCGGAACAGCGAGTGTTCCTTCAATACGTGGCGTTGCCCACCGGCGCTGAACACGGCCTCGAAACGCACGGTTCCCTCAAGATCATCCGAACGACCAGCCTCAGAGGCCAGCACTTTGAGGCCATGCCATCGGGTCTGGCGGCAACTAGCCCGCAATTCTCGCCGTCGCTCAGCGACTGCACTGGCAGCATCAGGGTGGGTGGCGATCAGATAATCCACCTCCGAGAGCGCGTAAGCGGAATAGCGGGATCGCATCAATTGTTCGGCGGTCTCCGCCTTCAGCCTGCCTCGGTGAAGCGGTCCACAGCACTGAAGTAGTGGATCTCCGCTTCCACATGGACAGGGACGGTCTCCAGAATGTGCAAAGCCCAATGCCATCAATTCAGCTCCTGCATGGCAGGCAGAGGTCGAACGAGAGACGCCGTGGCGATGCCCTCGCGCATGGCGGTTACCAGGCCCGCGGCTTCTGCGTAGGAGCTGGCTTTCAGGATCTGATTCCCACAACCCAGAGCTTCTGCACTGACCGACAGCACGCCTGGATTGTTCACCGCGATCACAGGAACGCCCCGTTCCAGGCTGGCAAGAACAGCCTCCCCTCCAAGCGCACCATCCGGCACCACAACGGCACCCAGCTGGTTGGCGACGAGATCCTCGGGCGCGATCGAACAGCCAGAGGAGAGATCCAGCAGGTCCGGAGCCCTGCTCAGACCCACCAGCACACAGGCAAGAAAGGTGTAGCCGAGTTCCTCGCCTGCAGCACGGGGATCAAGGTCAACGTCGAGAGGCAACGCCTCCAACGCTGGCGCGTGAGCGCAGGGAATCTGCAGATGCCGAACCAGCAGATGACTGATCACCGCTTCAGCGCCGGCGAGGGCATCGACACCCGTGCCGTAGCGATAGGCCGCCAACGTCTCAGTGTCCAGATCATCGGGGAATCGAGCCACCACTGCAATGGCGGTGGAACCTGCCGCCTTGAGGCGCTCTGCCGCTCTCAGAAGCGCATCGGGTCGATCCAAAGTCCCCCAGCTTGTGCCGCTGTCGCCGGCAGCCAGATGCACACCCAGAGGCTCATCAGTGCGGACCACCGCGTTGATATCAAGGCCAAGACTGGCCCTACAGCCCTCCGCAACCTGACGATGTCGCAGTAGCAGGTCCGATTCGATGCCGGCATCCAGCAACAGGCCGATGCGCTGACTGCGCCTCGGGCGCAGTCCCCAGGCAGCTGAGGCAAAACGATCGAGGCCGTAACCCTCCACATAGTGAATGCGTGGATCACGCCAGTACAACGAAGCTCCATTGATCACATTCGGATGGGTGATCAGGCAACCGCTGGCTGCCGCCAATAGGCGGGCACTCGGCAAAGCATCGCCAGCAAACCCACCGATTTCACAACCGATGCCCGTCGGCACGACCATCAGCGTGGGCAACGGCGCAGCGAAGACCGTCATGGGTTAATCAGCACGGCTTCGACCTCAAGCGCAACCTGGGATGTTTCAGAGGAGCGTTGGATAGAGGTGATCGCCCAGCGCAATGGCTCACCCTCCCTTTGAAGCTGCTCGAGAACCCAGGAGCGAAGATCGCCGATAGTGCACAACTCGGGACTGATCAGCGACAACCTCCTGAAACTGAGCTTCATGACCAAAAGGCAAAGACCAAAAACAAATCAGGTGCCATCGCTGAAATTCTCGCAATCGATCCACTACGCAAGTTTCAGGCCTCAGTGCTGAAGTTTGCCGATGCATTCGAGCAAGCCAGCAACACCGACACACACTCTTTCCTCGAAACAGATGTGGGAAAGGCACTCGAGAAGATGCATTCCAGCAGCGGCGATGTACTGGGATCACTACTCAACAGCGGCAAAGAGCTGCGCGGCATGGATTACAACAGCTTCATGGAACTGCTGAACGCCGAGGCTTGAAAACATCCCTGCTGAGAGACGAACAGAACCCTCTTGAAGAATCAGCTCTGGTACTGACCGAACTGAGCCTGATAGAGCGCATCCTCCTGACCTGCAGCTGCAATGAGGTCAGAACGTGGGAAGGAAACACAGAGAAGAGCGAAGCCCTTTTTGCGTAGATCCTCCTTGACACCCATCGCGTCAGGCTGGTGCACCTCACCCTCTTGGATGCGTGCAGCGCAGGTGGTGCAAACTCCAGCGCAGCAGGAGCTGGGCAATGGCACTCCGGCCTCTTCCGCAGCAGACAAAACGGTCTGATTGTCCTGGCACTGAAAATGATGTTGCTGGCCATCAAGCTCAATGGTGATGGCATAAACAACTGGAGTGGTGTCGCTCATCTGTCCTGGAACGCTCCCGTCGATGGCATCTTCTCAGCGTAGAAGCCGTTGAAATCCACCCCAACCTCACTGAAGCCGCACTGGTCAAAAAAAGCCGGCCCTATGGCCGGCTGACAAACGCAAACAGGTTTGCAATCAGTGGGTAAGCAAATTAGGCCATTGCAGCAGCGCCACCCACAACCTCAAGAATTTCCTGAGTAATGGCCGCCTGACGAGCCTTGTTGTAATCAAGGGTGAGCGTCTTGGCGAGCGCCTTGGCGTTGTCGCTGGCATTGTTCATCGCCATCATTCGACTTGCCAGCTCAGAAGCCGCAGCCTCCTGAAGAGATCTCAGCAGCTGATTCTGAAGGTAAAGGGGCAGAAGGGCATTGAGCAATTGGTCAGGGCTCTGCTCAAACACAATGTCTGAAGGCAGCTGAGGCTGAGCATTGGCCGGCCCTGCACCAGATTCAACCCGCAGCTCTCCGTCTTTTGTCGTAAGACGGAAGATCTCGTCGTCAGCCTCAGCGATACCTTGAGGATCAAGGGGAAGCAAAGTCTGAACGACAGGGTTGCAGCTCACCAGGTTGATGAACTTGGTGTAGATGATCTCAACACGATCGGTGCTCTCGGATAGAAACTCCGCGAACACTTCATTGGCGATGGATCCTGCTTCGTCGGCTGTCGGAACCTGCTCAAGACCAGTGAAGGTGGCCTGGATCGGGTAGCTCCGATTCGTGAAATAGCTGATGGCTTTGCGACCGATCAGAACCAGATCAACTTTGTATCCCTTGCCCTGAAGCTCAGCAAAACGCATCTCGGTGCGTTTGATGATGTTGGCGTTGTAACCGCCACAGAGACCACGGTCACCGGTGACAGCCACAAGGGTGATGGTCTCTACATTGCGCTGCTCGAGCAGGGGAGCATCGGCATCCTCGAAACGCATGCGTGCCTGGAGGTTTTCAAGCAGCCGAGCGAGACGATCCGCGAAGGGACGACTTCGCAAGACCTGCTCCTGAGCACGTCGAACCTTGGCCGCTGCCACGAGGCGCATGGCCTCAGTGATCTTGCGGGTGTTCTTGACAGATTTGATCCGATCTCGGATCTCTTTCAGATTTGCCATGTCTCAGGGCCTCAGTTGGCGGAAGCCAACATGGTGGAGGTGACTTCGGCAATGGCCTCCTTGAGCATGGTTTCGGCCTCAGGGCTGAGCACCTTCTCCTCCTGAACCTTTTTAATGAACTCAGGCTTGTTGCTTTTCAGGTACTCGCGGAGCTCCCTGGAGAACTGGACCACCTGATCTTCGGGGACATCATCAATAAGCCCCTTGACCCCTGCGTAAACAATGGCGACCTGCTCAGCAAGGATCAGCGGACTGAACTGAGGCTGCTTGAGAAGCTCACGCAGACGCTTCCCGCGTCCGAGCTGCTTCTGTGTTGCCGCATCAAGATCGGAAGCGAACTGTGAGAACGCAGCCAGTTCATCGAACTGAGCGAGCTCCAGTTTGAGGGTGCCAGCAATTTTCTTAATGGCCTTGGTCTGGGCAGCACCACCAACCCGGCTCACTGAAATACCCACGTTGATAGCAGGACGCAGACCGGAGTTGAACAGATCGGAACTAAGGAAGACCTGACCGTCGGTGATCGAAATCACGTTGGTAGGGATGTAGGCGGAAACATCACCTGCCTGTGTCTCAATAATCGGTAAAGCCGTCATGGAACCCTTGCCCATGGCATCAGACAACTTGGCAGCCCGCTCGAGCAAACGGCTGTGGCAATAGAACACATCGCCAGGGTAGGCCTCACGTCCGGGCGGACGACGGAGCAGCAGGGACATCTGGCGGTAAGCCTGGGCTTGCTTAGAGAGGTCGTCGTAGATAACCAGGGTGGCCTTGCCCTTGTACATGAAGGCTTCAGCGATGGAAGCACCCGTGTAAGGAGCGAGGTACTGCAGAGCGGCGGGGTCTGAGGCATTTGCAGCAACGATCACGGTGTAATCCAGTGCGCCGCGCTCGCGCAGAACCTCCGTCACTTGGGCAACGTTTGCCGCTTTCTGACCAATAGCCACATACACACAAACGACGTCCTGATCGGCCTGATTCAGGATCGTGTCGATGGCGATAGCAGACTTACCTGTCTGACGGTCACCAATGATCAACTCACGCTGGCCACGACCAATGGGAATCATTGCGTCGATCGCAGTGATTCCGGTCTGCATGGGCTCATGCACCGATTTGCGCTGAATAATCCCCGGAGCGGGAGACTCAATCAATCGGGTCTCAGTTGTTGCTAGATCACCCTTGCCGTCGAGGGGAACTCCCAAAGAATTCACGACTCGACCGAGCAGAGCGTCACCTACGGGAACCGACGCGATCTTGCCGGTTGCACGGACGGTGCTGCCTTCCTGAATACCTAGGCCTTCGCCCATCAGCACGGCGCCAACATTGTCGTCTTCAAGGTTGAGAGCAATGCCTTCAGTGCCATCTTCAAATTCAACGAGTTCGCCGGCCATCACCTCTTGAAGGCCGTAGACGCGGGCGATGCCATCACCCACCTGCAGGACAGAACCAACGTTGCTGACAGAAACAGACTTGTCGTAGTCCTCGATCTGCTGCTTGAGAATCGCGCTGATCTCGTCGGGACGGATGGAAACCATGGCTAGTAAACCCTTTGACGGGGAATAAAAGAAAAATCTGAAGGGTGAAGAAAAAAACGATCAGCCTGCCTTAGCAAGCGAGAGACCGAGTCGCCTTACTTGGCCGGAAAGACTAGCGTCGATGACCTGAGAGCCCACATTGATAACAAAGCCGCCAATCAGGCTCGGATCGATGGTGAGATCAATCTCAACGGACCCGCTGCCTACCATGGACTCAACCTTGGCGGTCAGTGACGCCTTCTGAGTGTCAGTCAGGGCCTGAGCCGAGCGGACATGCGCTAGCGAAATCTTGCGGGATTCGCGGTAGAGCTCGAGATACCGACCCAGGACGGCATCAAAAGCGGTAAGGCGGTAACGATCGGCCAGGACCTTGAGCAGATTCAGCAATGAAGGCTGAATTTGCTCGCTCAGAAGCTGCTCGAGGGCTTTCTTCTTGGCTGTTGGCTCAAGAACTGGAGAGGTCATGGCATCTCGCAGTGACTCACTGCTGTCCCAGAGAGCAATGAGCTCCTTGCACTGGGCTGCCACATCCTCTGACTCGTTACGAGCATTGGTCACCTGCAACAACGCTTCGGCGTAAGGGGTGGCCAGGGTATTGAGAAGGGGCATCAGGCGTCCTCCAGATTGTTGATGGAGGCGTCGATGAGACGGGCTTGGGCCGAAGCATCGAGACGTCCGGGCAGATCAGCCATCACCTTGTCGATGGCGGCAAGGGCAGCTTCGCGCCGTAGCTGCTCGGTCAGACGTGCACCTTCGGCATTCAGATCAGCAAGAGCATCTTGCTTCAGGGCTGCCATCGCCTCGATGGTGCGCTGCTCACCGTCGACACGAATGGCATGTGCCCTGGCTTTGCCATCGGCACGAATCTTCTCAGCTTTTTCTTTGGCAGAACCGAGATCGGCCTGGGCCTTACTCAGCTCTGTGGTGGCAGTTTTGAGTCGGGTTTCCGCATCGTTCAATTCCTTGAGAATCGATTCACGACGACGCTCAAGAATGCCGCCAAGCAATCCCTTGAGGAAATAGACGAGCAACCCAATGACAATGACCAGATTGATCAGGTTTGTATCAAGAGGATTGAGGTTGATCGCAAAACCACCCTCTGCTGCAAACAAGGTGACAAGAGACATCATGAAACGGCCAGCAGACGTTGAATGATCTTTGTGCTGAACTCATCGACTTTGCTCATGAGCTGCGACTGAGCCTGCTCTCGCTGCGTCTCAATCTCACGGCGGGCTTTTTCCCTCGTGCGATTGGCATCGGCTTCGGTTGTCGCGATGGCTTCGCGATACAGATTGTCCACCTCCTGTTCAGCTTCGAGAATCGCGGCCTGAGCGGCCTGGCGAGCACCCCGCAGTTGTTCAGTCAGTTCAGCCTCAAGACGCTGGACCTGCTCAAGCTTCTGCTTGGAATCGGCAAGACTTGTGGTGATGTAACCCTCACGATCTTCCACGACCTTGCCAACTGGCCGGAAGAAGAGGGAATTGAGCAGGAAGGTCAGGAGAACCACCTGAACAGCCATTAGAGGCAAGGTGGCATCGAGGTCAAAAAGACCTCCCTCCGGCACCGCTGCTTCAGCAAGCAGAAGCCAGGTCATGAAAAAGGAGCGCTGAGGAAAAGCTAATGATGAGAAGAGGTATCACACCAGGGAGCTGCCATCACACGAGGGAGCTCCCTGAAGATTGATCAACCGGCAAAGGGGTTGGCGAACAGAAGCACCAGAGCCACAACCAGGCCGTAGATCGTCAGCGACTCCATAAATGCAAGAGAAAGCAGCAGGGTGCCGCGGATCTTGCCTTCAGCTTCAGGCTGACGGGCAATACCTTCAACAGCACCTTGGGAAGCGCTGCCCTGACCGATACCAGGGCCGATAGCCGCCAGGCCAACAGCCAGGCCAGCAGCAACGACGGAAGCTGCGGAAGTAATGGAATCCATGTTGAGAGCGTTGGGGGGGGGGATGCGCCTTAGCGCTGAGCAAATGAAGTGGGGATTGGTTCCCCCTGCGCTGGGACACTCTCTGTTGAAAGAGAGCGGGCCCGAGTCATGAGCGTCGGACCTACGCGCAGAAGTGTTTAGCAGATCGCCTAATCGGCGAGCGTTTGTCAACTAGTGGTGTTCATGCAAACCTTCGCCGATGTAGAAGGCAGCCAGTGTTGCAAAGATCAGAGCCTGAATTGCACTGGTAAAAAGTCCAAGCAGCATCACCGGAAGAGGAACGATTAAAGGAACTAAATAAACAAGAACTCCAACCGCAAGTTCATCTGCCAGAATGTTTCCGAAAAGTCGGAACGACAATGAAAGAGGTTTTGTAAACTCCTCGATGATCTTGAAAGGAAGCATGATCGGAGTTGGCTCTACATAGAGCTCAAAAAACCTCAAACCTTTTTTGCTTAGGCCGGCATAAAAATAAGCGAGAGACACCAGCAGAGCCATCGCAACCGTGGTGTTGATGTCTGCAGTGGGAGCACCCAATTCGCCGTCAGGAAGTTCAAAAACTTTCCAAGGGATTAAAGCGCCACCCCAGTTGCTCACAAAAATGAATAGGAACAGGGTTCCAATGAAAGGCAGCCACTCTCGATAGTACTTTTCTCCGATCTGGTCACGGGCGAGATCACGCAGATAATCCCAGAGAAATTCGAGCAGGTTCTGCACGCCTCTGGGGTCGCGATCCAACTTGCGCGTACCAACGAGAACGACAGCAAGGAGTGCGCCGATCAGGATCCAGGAACTCAGAAAAACCTGGCCATGCAGATTGAGGTTGCCGATCTGCCAATACAGATGGTTTCCAACCTCCAGTTCGGCGAAAGGCAGTGTGAAAGGCAGCAAAGCCATTGAATGCAGAAGGGGATGCGCTAGCTCAGCCGTCAATGACGGTCTGAAGAATCAAGGCGGGTTTATAGAGAAGGAAGCCGATGAAAGCAGGAAGGATCTCAAGCTGGGGGAGCTTGGCCGCTGCAACGACGAGCAGCACAGGCACAACCAACTGAAAGCGACCCACTTGACGGGAACCTCCGCCGAGCCGAGCCACGCTGCGGGCGAGGAGGCGCAGGTAGAGAACACCAGCGCAAGAACCCACCAACAGGCTGCTGGCAACTATGGCGTCGAAACCAACTAGTGCGATGAGAACCGCGACTAGTGAAACCGCCAGAGTGGCCAGCATCAAGCGTTGTTGAAGTCTGACGTAGTCGGCCATTCCAGAATCGATCGCAACGGATGCCGCGGGTGATTCGGTGGGGTCGTTAGCCAGCAAACATTGCCTGAGGAAGCGCGCGGAATCTATCACGCGTTTTCTCAGGATCAGGTTCTGCAAGCTTCCAGCAGCAGCAGTCGGCGCGACAGGAGACCTCTTGCAACTGAGACGGTCTCAGGCCCAAGGTTCAGGTCACCCAAACGAGTTTCTGGCTGGTGCTCAATAGCTTCCAATAGTGCCAGCTCGGATTCTGAAAGAGTGATGGGCTCCAGATCCGGACCCAGAAGGCTGGAGGAAGGCCATCCCCATAAACACGACTGTCGTCGACCAATTGCCTGGAGCAAGGCTGAATCGTCCTCCCAGGTGTTGGAGTGAACGGGTTGTTTCGCCACAAAAAACTCGAAATGACTGATCTCGGGATCGAGGTCTTCAACGAGCAGCCATTGTTCGCGCTCAGGAAGCATTGCTGCACGCTCCAGCAATTCACCTGAGAGCAAACGATTGAGATCCCACACCGAGGAATTCGAAAAGCCAGCGAAATGCAGTCCGGCTGCATCGATCAAGCTGAACAAGCGACTTAGGTCGTAGCTGGTTTCCTGCGGATGGAGATACATATCTGCGAAATTCGAATCGGCTGCGGTATCGATCAACCAGCGCTGCTCATGGTTCTGACGCAGACGATTGCCCTCAGGCAGAACCTGAAAAAGTTCACGGCCAAGACGCAGACCTTCAGCACCGCTGCCAGCACCCAATCGGAACAGCGCGCTCTGGGTTCGATGAATCTCCCAACGCCCCCCATCGGCGTAGAGGAACAAATGGATCAATCCTGTGTCCGACAAAAGCGAACTCAAGGCCTTCAGACCCTCAAGCGGCTCGCGCAAGTGATGCAGAACGCCCACAGAATTGATGTAGTCGAAGGGTCCCTCGCCCTCCAGATCGAGAAGACTGCGCTGTTCCTGGCGCAAAGCATCCACCTGATCGCCTGCACCTGATCTCTTCAGTCGTTCACGGGCTACTTCAAGAGCTCCCGCACTGATATCGACTGCCAGGATCTGCGCTCCTGGATTGAGGTGGCAGAGGTAATCGGTGCTAACACCTGTCCCACAACCCGCATCGAGAATTCGCAGAGAAGGCTTGATATCAGCATGCGATGGCACTGCACCATGCACCGCTGCCAGAACGCTTTCATGGCACCAGCGCCAGTTGTAGCCAGGAGGCGGTCCGTCCTGAAGAGGATCCCCGGGATAGGGGAACCGGTCATAAAAGGCACTCACCACAGGGGTTGCGGCATCCGAAGGCTTGGGGTTCATCGGCGCGTCGATTTCCGATCTCATTATTCGGTTTGAAGCATTTCAGGGTGGGCATCGAAAACAGGCCTGAAGGAGCAAGCCCTGCAAACATTTGTTCATGCCAGATCAAGAGCCCTAAGGACGAGCCGTAACGTGGCCGAATCCGGCTTGCTCCCGTTCATGACCGTGACCGCCAGCAGCGGCAGCCCAAGGGTTTCCCCCCAGCTGTTCGACACCCTGCCGCTCTCCAGCGTTCGTCAGGCGGAACAACAGGACCGTTTCCCTGACGGGGGCGAACTCGACACGCTGATCACGTTCTTCCGCAGCGGCAATGACCGTCTGGAAGCCTCAAAGATCATTGCCAGCAACGCCGAATCAATCGTTGCCCGCGCGGCGAACAGGATTTTTGTTGGTGGAACTCCCCTTTCGTTCCTCGAGGCGCCTCTCAGCACAGGCGAGGTGGCTCGGGTGGCCGATGAAGCACCACTAGCGTCTGACCAAGCCGCTTTCGAACAATCCGTCCGCACCTTCACGGGCGACAGCGGCATCACCAAGCGAGGCAACTTCTTCACGCGGCTGTTTGATGTCGCCGGCGGAGACGCCGATGTAAGAGTCGTCCTGCCCACCGGCTTCACCGCCATCAGCGTGGCCAAGTACGGCCCAGCATTCATGCGCAAATCGGTGCGCGACCTGGGCTGGTTTCTTCGCTACGTGGGCTATGCATTGGTAGCCGGTGACCCCAGCATCCTTGCCGTAAACACGCGCGGACTGCGCGACATCCTTCTCAAGAACTGTTCTCTGACCGCCACCAACGTGGCCCTTCAGGAGATGAGAGGGGCCTGTGCGGAGCTGCTCCGCGAACGCCCAGAGGCTCGCCGGCTGACCATCGATTGCTTCAACGTGCTCCTAAAGGAGCTCGCGATTGCTACACCTTCCACGAGACAGAAGCTCGGCAGCCGCGTCAGCCAAGGGCTCCAGCTCCCAGCGATTTACGCCCTGGCATCGGAATCAGCACAGCGTTTCGAAATGCGACCTGGCCTGTCCGGAGCGGAGAAGGCTGAGATCATTCGAGCCGCCTACAGACAGGTCTTTGAGCGCGACATCGCCAAGGGCTATTCCCAGACCCCCTGTCGTTCAGAAGCCAGCCAACTGGTGCAGGGCAAGATTTCCATGCGGGAATTCATCCGCGCCCTGGGCCGAAGCAAGGAATACCGGAATCAGTTCTACGGACCCTTCGTGAACAGTCGGGTTGTGGAACTCGCATACCGCCATTTTCTTGGACGCGGCGTCAGCTCACTCGAGGAATTCCGCAAAGCCTTTTCGATCGTCAGCGAGCAAGGCCTGAACGGTCTGATTGATGTGATCGTGAATGGGAGCGAATATGCGCAGACTTTCGGTGAGGAGACTGTTCCTTACCTTCGCGACCTGGGTGAAGAGGCACAAGAGAGTGCTGGCTGGGGGTCAAACCGTCGTTTATTCCGCTTCAGCGCACCGTTCGAGGCAGCACCTCAATACGTAACGCTCTATGCCTCCTACCGGCAACCTCTTGCTGATCAGCACGTTTACGGCGGCGGCAATGATCCGGTCGGCAATCAGTTCGGAGCGATCTTCCCTTCGGACACCGCTTCGGTGACGACGCGGCCCGCACCATTCAGCTATGACACCCGCCGCCTGCTGGTGAGTAACGGCATGGCACAACCGGGACAAATGGACAGCCCCCAGTTCCGAGGCAGTCGTCCGCGCAAGGTGGGACCGCGAGTGATTCGACTCCAGCAGATCTCCACAGGCGGCGCGGCGGTTCCACGCCGCGGCGGTCAGCCCAGCGTTCGCAACACCGAATCCTCCACCCAGGCCGTGATCAAGGCCGTGTACATCCAGATACTCGGCAATTCCGGCTACGAAGGAGAACGCCTCAACTCACATGAAGCCCGTCTCGAAAACGGAGACATCAGCCTCCGCGACTTCATTCGCAGTGTGGCTCGCTCTGATGCCTTTCGCCGTCGGTACTGGGAAGGCCTCTACATCGCCAAGTCCATCGAAGTGATGCACCGACGCCTGCTTGGCAGGCCCACCTTTGGTCGCTGGGAGATCGATGCTCTGTTCGATACAGCAGCTCGCCAAGGTTTTTACGGTTTGGTCGATGCACTGATCGACAGCAAGGACTACCAAGACTGCTTTGGTGAAGACACAGTCCCTTATGAACGCTTCATTACACCGAAGGACCTGACCACTCGTCGGGCTCCTGGATTACGTAGGGCCTTGGATCCCTCGATTGGGGCCAGCGTCAACGTGTCGATGACTCCACGGCCAGAAGCAATCCGTCGCGAAGCCTTGCGCACGACCGGTGACGTCACCAAGAGAAATATCGCTGATCAGAGTCAACGCAGCCGCTTCGGCGGAAAGTGGACAGCCGACATCAGCGGGTTCACGCCCCCGGAACAGCTGGGCGCTTTCATGCTTCGGCGCACCTCCGGTTCCCCAGCATCACTCAACCAGTGGTCCAGAACATCCCAGTCCAAGCGAGGGCAAGCTGGGCTCCAGGCGGCACTTCCTCTCGGTGATGCCAGTGGTTACAAGCGACGCGAGGGGCTTCCCACCCAGGCCTCTTTGGCACGCGTCTCTAACGAATCCGAACTGCGGGAGATCCTTGATGCGACCTACCGACAACTGCTCAACCGCGTCCCACTCGAGACGGAACGCCTCACCACGGCGGAGTCACTGCTTAGAGATGGGCAGATTGATCTCGAAGGCTTCGTCGAATCGGTTGCGCTAAGCGAGCCTTTCCAGGATCGACTCTCACGGATGGCACCGCTTCGAGCTGCCACCGCAGCGAGCATCGCTCTTCTCGGCAGAGCCTCAACTCCCTCGGAGACCAGCCGCTTCTTGCAGGTCAGAGCAGCTTCTGGTCAACCGACGGCCGTACTCAATCTGCTGGAACTCCGCACCGAAACTGGCTCTGAACCTTCGGATGTTCCGGGGCTCAGCACGCTGAGCTCACGCAGTGGGGTGCCCCAGTCGACCATCACTCGAACAGCAAGCCTGTACGGCGGCAACGCTGGTCTGACCCCGCGACCCGATGAAGCTCTCTGAACATTCCGTTCAAAAGAGAGTTTTATTGTCAAAGAACATCAATTAACGCCAATACGGGATTGACTGAGCCCTCCTAGTTTGTGCTGGCTGTTTATAAAAAAGAACTTAAATAAACAGCAAGAAGTTCAAACAGAGCGGGCCACACTGGCAATGAAGATCTGTTACCAGGACACATACTCTCCAGAACCCTGCCTGAGAATTAAGGAGGTTTATGTGCTCCTGGCCTCGCGAGGGGTACGAATTCCACAACGGAAGATCAACAGATACAACATCTGAAGGCCTTCCGACTCGGATCTCAGTGATCCGAGGCACAGCGGCCCTTAAGCTGCTTCACGATCTCAATCGAGATCACCACACCACTCACCGGATATCGGCCTCCTACGGGCGGCTGCTTGCTTCGAGGTAGAACTGCATGAGCATCGTCTCCAACTCGATCATCAACGCGGACGCCGAAGCCCGCTATCTGAGTCCAGGAGAACTGGACCAGATCAAGGCGTTCGTTAGCGGAGGCCAACGTCGCCTGCGAGTCGCTCAGGTTCTCAGCGAGAGCCGTGAGCGCATCGTCAAGACTGCAGGCGGACAGCTCTTTCAGAAGCGTCCTGATGTCATTTCCCCGGGCGGTAATGCCTATGGAGAAGCCATGACCGCAACATGCCTGCGGGATATGGATTACTACCTCCGTCTCGTGACCTACGGCGTCGTCGCTGGTGACGTCACCCCGATCGAGGAGATCGGCGTCATTGGAGCCCGTGAGCTCTATCGATCCCTCGGCACTCCCCTCGAGGCCATGGCAGAAGCCGTTCGTGAGATGAAGACCGTGGCAATGGGCATCCTTAGTGGTGCTGATGCCGAAGAAGCCGGCTTCTACTTCGACTACGTGGTGGGCGCTCTCGCCTGATCACCGGAACCAACGCCCCTTCACGTCACTCCTGAGTCCATGCAAGACGCGATTACCAACGTCATCAACAAGTCCGACGTCCAAGGTCTCTACCTGGACACGGCATCCATGAGCAACCTCGAGAGCTACTTCGCCAGCGGTGAGTTGCGCGTGAAGGCTGCCGCAACCATCAGTGCGAATGCTTCCGCCATCATCCGAGACGCTGTGGCCAAGGCGCTCCTGTACTCGGACATCACCCGTCCTGGCGGCAACATGTACACCACCCGCCGCTACGCAGCCTGCATCCGTGACCTGGATTACTACCTGCGGTATTCCACCTACGCCATGCTCGCAGGCGACACCTCCATTCTCGATGAGCGTGTCCTGAATGGCCTCAAAGAGACCTACAACTCCCTAGGAGTGCCCATCGGAGCAACGGTGCAGGCCATTCAGGCGATGAAGGAAGTTACAGCCTCCCTGGTCGGTCCCGACGCAGGCAAGGAAATGGGTGTGTACTTCGACTACATCTGTTCCGGTCTCGGCAACTGAGCCCCATGAGGTTGTTCAAAGTCACCGCTTGCATCCCCAGCCCTGAGAAGGTTCGGACGCAGCGCGAATTACAGAACACCTTCTTCACCAAGTGGGTTCCCTACGACAGCTGGTTCGCTGAGCAACAGCGCATCCAGAAACAAGGTGGGCGCATTATCAAGGTGGAGCTCTGCACCGGCAGTCAACAGGTCAACGTCGGCAACTGATTCGGATTCAAAGGTGTCTTCAAACCCGGCCTCTGGTCGGGTTTTTTTGTTGGGCTCCCTTGGCAAACCGTCTCAAGAACGGCTCAATACATGCAACACCTCCGATCGTTTTGAGCAGCCCCACCGTGATCTCCAAAAGGAGTCGATCCTCACGTCAGGGCATCCTGCGGGAACGGCAGAAGGCTGCTGCTGAATCCAAGCCTCTCTGGGAGCGTTATCTGCCGCTCGACTGGTCTCTGTGGCCTGCGGAAGCCCGTCTGCTGCTCACACTCACAGCCATCTGGAGCCTGGCAGGCCTGCTGGTGCTCGCGTCAGCCAGCTGGTGGGTCGCTGCCCGTGAACAAGGTGAGGGTGCTTATTACGTCAAAAGGCAACTGGTGTGGATGGCAGCCAGCTGGAGCCTGATGTCATTCACCGCATCGATCAATCTGCGGCGCTGGCTGAAACTGGCGGGGCCCGCACTCTGGATTGGCTGCCTATTGATCGCAGCGACCCTGGTGATGGGAACCACTGTGAATGGAGCGAGCCGTTGGCTTGTGATTGGACCGATTCAGATTCAGCCTTCCGAACTCGTGAAGCCGTTTGTGGTGCTTCAGGCTGCGAACCTCTTCGCGCATTGGAAACGGACCGGTCTGGATCAAAAGTTTCTGTGGCTGGGCAGCTTCGGAGTTCTAGTGCTGCTGATTCTCAAGCAGCCCAACCTGAGCACCGCTGCGTTAACAGGCCTGCTGATCTGGCTGATGGCCTTTTCAGCAGGACTGCCGCTGTTTCAGCTGTTCGGCACAGCGATCGGAGGAGCACTGCTGGGCACCGGCAGCATCCTGATCAACGAATACCAGCGTCTGCGCGTGATTTCCTTTCTGAATCCCTGGAAAGATCCGCAGGGTGATGGATATCAACTCATTCAAAGCCTGCTGGCGATCGGCTCGGGCGGTGTTTTCGGACAGGGATTCGGGCTTTCCACCCAGAAACTGCAATATTTGCCGATTCAGAGCACCGACTTCATCTTCGCGGTCTACGCCGAAGAATTTGGACTCGTGGGGTCCTTGTTACTACTGCTCTTCCTGATGTTGATCGGCTACCTGGGGCTGCGCGTTGCCCTCCGCTGCCGAAGCAATCAGGCCAGGCTTGTTGCCATTGGTTGCGCGGCACTCCTCGTGGGCCAATCGGTAATGAACGTGGCCGTGGCATCTGGAGCAATGCCGACGACCGGACTGCCACTGCCGCTGGTGAGCTATGGAGGCAACTCACTGCTTTCCAGTCTGATGATCGTGGGACTTCTGATCCGCTGCTCTCTCGAATCCACAGGGTTGATCGGTGGGCGCGGCCAAGCCCAACGACTGGCGTCTGATCGACGCCGTCCACATCCTGATCGATAGGCTGAACTCCGAGTTTTTCTAAACCGGCTTCACCATCGCCTTCCTCGACCTGGCACTGTCCGATCTGGCCCGAAGTGGTGAAGACCTGCTGAACCATGCTCTTCAGCAGCCTGGTCCGCTCAGTCTTGGGGCCGTGCTGGTCGTGGGAGCCCTGACCAGCCTTGGACCATGCTCACTGTCGCTGCTGCCGGTGACGCTGGCCTACCTCGCCGGATTTGAAAGCGATCAACCCGCTTGGCAACGAAGCCTTGCCTTCTGCGGAGGCATCGTTGGAGCTCTGGTGATGTTGGGCAGCCTAAGCGGATTGCTGGGGGGCATTTACGGCCAGGTACCGGGATTGATTCCCACCCTGGTGGCTTTACTGGCCGTAGTAATGGGGCTCAACCTGCTTGGAGTTGTGCGACTCCCACTACCGACAGGCCCGGATCCCAATGCATGGAGTCGCAAGGTGCCTGCACCGCTTGCTCCAATTGCGGCTGGTTTGGCGTTTGGCCTTGCGGCTTCTCCCTGCACCACACCTGTTTTGGCAGTTCTGCTCGCCTGGATTGCTAGCAGTGGCAATGCCATTACAGGGCTGGTTTATCTCAGCAGCTTCGGAATTGGCCAGGTGCTGCCATTGCTGATTGCCGGAAGCATGGCGGCGTCTCTTCCCAAGCTGATGGCGATGCGCTCGATCAGCCGCTGGATCCCCAGCATTAGCGGTGTGGTTCTGCTCACGATTGGCACGCTCACCCTGCTGACGAGGCTGGTCTGAGCATGCGTGTGTTCAAACGACTGCTGGCACTGCTCTCGAGCTTGCGCCTGGCCATTCTGCTGCTGCTGCTGATTGCTCTGGCCAGTGCTGTTGGCACGATCATCCCCCAGCAGGAAGCTCCTGATCTCTACCTGGAACGCTTCAATGCCGACCCATGGTTGGGATTGATCAACGGAAAGCTGATGCTGCAGGTGCAGCTCAACCATGTTTACTCAAGCATCTGGTTTCTCTCGCTGTTGGCCCTGCTCGGGCTGGCACTGACCTTGTGCAGCTGGCGACGTCAGTGGCCGACGCTGAAAGCGGCACTGCGCTGGACCGATTACTCCCGCCCACGCCAACTCAGCAAACTGGCCTTGGCGGAGACCGTCGCCTGCAACAACAGCAGCGCCGCACTGAATGATCTGGCCTCGGAGCTCAAAGGGCAGGGCTGGAACGTCAGACAGCAAAACGGTCGACTCGCCGCCCGACGGGGGGTTGTGGGTCGCGTGGGACCTTTGCTCGTTCATACAGGTCTGGTACTACTCCTGATTGGAGCAGCCTGGGGAGCACTGGCCGGCCAGCGACTGGAGCGATTTCTCGCCCCTGGACGCTCACTTGATCTGCTGAGTCCGGCCGGCGAGAACAGGCTCAGCCTTACTTTGCAGGATTTCATCATTGAGAGGGATCCCGCCGGACGACCGGAACAGTTCAGTTCCACCTTGCTACTCAGCCCTCAGGGAAACCCGAAGGAGGAACGCACAATCAGCGTCAATCATCCGTTGCGCTACCAGGGAATCACTGTCTATCAGGCGGACTGGTCGCTGGCGACGATCACCGTGCAGATCGGCCGCAGCCCCATGCTTCAGCTGCCGCTGAGCAACTTTCCAGAGCTAGGCGACCAGATCTGGGGACTCGTGCTTCCCACACGTCCTGACGGCAGTGAACCGGTGTTCCTCAGCACTGGCAGTGAACAGGGACCGGTACAGGTCTTTGATTCAGAGGGAAGTTTGATCACGAATCTCAGGCCCGGTGGAGACGGTGCTGAGGTGAAAGGTCTGCCGCTGAAAATCGTCGAGATCATGCCAGCCAGCGGATTGCTGCTGAAGCGTGACCCCGGGGTGCCGCTGGTTTACGCAGGCTTTGCGATCACCCTGCTGGGGGGTGGATTAAGCATGGTTGCCACGCGTCAGATCTGGGCTGTTGCTGAAACACAACAAGCAAAGTTGCACATCGGAGGGCTTTGCAACCGAAACCTTGCGGGCTTTGCCACAGAACTTCCCCAGCTGATCAACAGGGTTGGCGCTCTCCATGGCTGACACGCACCACGGTGTGCACGTTTCCACGGGGATAGAAATCAGCCTCCAACTGCATCCAAACGGGATTGCAGGCCTCAACCAGGTCATCCAGAATGCAATTGGCAACCTCCTCATGGGAGATGGTGCGATTCCTGAAACTGTTCACGTAGAGCTTGATGGACTTCAGCTCAACGACCCGAGGACCTGGTTGATAAAGAAGTCGCAGCACAGCGAAATCGGGGTAACCGGAAAAAGGACAGAGGCAGGTGAATTCCGGTAGCTCAATCGAGACCTCATAAGCGCGGCTCTGGCGAGGGTTGTCGAAACAGATCAGCTCGGCATCGGCAATGGCCCGCTCCCCGTAGAGGGGAGTGCGGGTGACCTCTGCGGGAGATGCACTCATGGTCGAGACGCGAGACAACGCTTTGTGAAGACCTTAAAACCCCATACAACTGCCGTGAGCTCAGTACAAGACTTGAAAAACAACGGCCTCGGCCCTTGATTCACCAAAAAATGTTCACTATGAACAACTTTTTTACAGTAGTAATGCACCGAAGGACAAACCGTTGGACTCGGGCCTGCACTTAACAGACCTTTTCAGCCGGAAGTAGCTACCTGCGTGGCGAAGCAACGCTCCTTTCCACGAAGCGGTCCCATCAACGATCGGAGCACTCACCATCCTCTTCGAGGCCACACCCATGACCACAGCACAACGCACCTATCGCGGCATCCCCTACGACCCAGCACAGCACGAGCGCCTGAGCCCGGCCAGGGTTGACCACACCTATCGAGGACAGCACTATGACGCCCCTCTGAGCCACTGCGCAGCGAACGACTCAACGGTGAAACTCCATTACCGCGGCAGCACCTATCAGCACCGCCGGCAACAGGCCAGAAAGCCGGTCAACTCCTGATTCGGTATCAATGCGTACATCCCCGAAAAGATCGGCGAGTCGTAATGGGGTTGTTGTGTGAAGCCCTTTCATGGATCTCCGCTTGCTCGCCGAAGGCCCTTCCTTCCGGTTGGTGCCCGCCAGCGTTCATGGAATCCTCTGGCTTCAGACGCATTTCGAATCCGAGCACTGGGAGCTCCTCGCCGAAGGTCAAGTGATCGTGAGTCGGTCGGACGCGGAAACACTGATGCTTGACGCCTCCGAAGCCGGCCTGAGCTTGAATCCTCTTCCTTCCCTGTCCCCTACACAACACGCCTGAGCTTTTAGCTTTCCCAAAGCCGGACACCAGCAATGAAAAAAGTTGAAGCGATCATCCGCCCCTTCAAGCTTGAAGACGTCAAGCTGGCCTTGGTGAACGCAGGAATCGTCGGGATGACCGTGAGCGAGGTCCGGGGTTTCGGGCGACAGAAAGGTCAGGTTGAGCGATACCGCGGATCAGAATTCACAGTGGAATTCCTGCAGAAACTCAAGATCGAGGTGGTCATCGACGATGCTCGTGTTGACACCGTGGTCAACGCCATTGCAGAGGCCGCGAAGACCGGAGAGATCGGAGACGGCAAGATCTTCATCTCACCTGTTGACACCGTGGTGAGGATCCGTACAGGTGATCGCGACGGATCAGCTCTCTAAGACCAGGCCTTCCTCTCCTCACTCGCTCAAGGTTGCTAAGACAACTTGTTCGATCAATGTTTGGGTGAACTCTTGGTTGAAACGAGAGGTCAACCACAGCAGATATTCATGGTTACCTGCTGGACCGGTGAGTGGAGAAGCTACCAACCCTGTTGGCTTCCAGCCAAGCGGCTGAGCCGCTGCGATCACGGCAGTAATAGCGTCAATATGAGCCGCTGGGTGACGCACCACACCACCCTTCCCGACCCTCTGCCGTCCAACCTCAAACTGAGGTTTTACCAATACGATGGCCTCGACGTCCTTGGCTTCTGTGCCTTCTGTGATCATCAGACCACGCAGGGATGGCAAAACCAGTGAGAGAGAGATGAACGACACATCCGCCACAGCCAGTGTCGGGCGCTGATCGTCTTTCCCATACAACTCTTCGGCGGTCAAACGCCTCAGGTTGGTGCGTTCACGCAACACAACCCGCTCATCGGTGCGCAGGATCCAGGCGGTTTGGCCGTAGCCGACATCAATGCCATAGACACGGCTGGCGCCATGCTGAAGCAGGCAATCGGTGAAGCCACCGGTTGAGATCCCAGCGTCGAGACAGACACGTCCACTCACCTCAACTGGAAAGGCAGTCAAAGCACCCAGAAGTTTTTCTCCACCTCTGGACACGAATCGCGGCGGTTGCTCCACTTGAAGCAGCGCCTCTTCTGCAATTTCCTGCCCCGGCTTCTCAAGACGCTGTCCATGGACATCACGCACCTTGCCGGCACGAATCAATCGCTGGGCCTGCTGGCGTGATGAGGCCAGGCCCAAAGTGAGCAGATGAAGATCCAGACGGCGTTTACGAGCCATTTCTTCATAAAAGCAGAGATGAAATCCGAACAAACCTGCGTGGTTCTCCCGGGAACCCAGACAACTCCTTGAGGATCGATCCGAGCCACAACACGGTCATGTCCGCCAAGCAGCAGCCACGTCACCGCCCAACCCCTCGAAACGTGGTGGAACTCCTGCATCCCGGCACCTTCGTCACCATTGAAAACCACCCCAGCGATCTGCCTCCCTTCCAGGTAATCGAATGCCGAGGTGGTCTCTGCACGGTTCGACAACAGGCGTGGGGACAGCACGTGCAATGGGAAGTGGAACATCGTCGTCTGCGTTCTGCCTGAACGACTGGTGACAAACCTGCGTCACCGTATGGTCGAGGATTGACCATCTGTCTGCGATCCCTTGATCGAGCGCTACACCCTGCCCGAGATGGGCGCGATCTGGACCGACCAGGCCAAGTATCAGAGCTGGCTTGATGTTGAAGTGGCTGCCTGTGAGGCCAACTGCAGCCTGGGACGCGTTCCCGATGAGGCCATGGAGGACATCCGCAGCAAGGCGGCTTTTGAGCCAGCACGGATCCTTGAGATCGAAGCCGAAGTGCGTCACGACGTGATCGCTTTTCTCACCAACGTCAACGAGCACGTCGGAGACGCGGGTCGCTATATCCACGTTGGAATGACCAGCAGTGATGTACTAGACACCGGTCTTGCCCTGCAGCTCAAGTCCTCTGTCATTCTGCTGAAGAAGGAACTGGGCGCCCTCGACGAGGCCATCACCAAACTGGCGGCAGAGCACAAAAACACCGTGATGATCGGTCGCTCTCACGCCATTCATGGTGAACCGATCACATTTGGATTTAAGTTGGCAGGCTGGCTAGCGGAGACCCGCCGCAATGCCGAGCGACTTGAACGGTTGGAGCGGGATGTGGCCGTGGGCCAAGTGAGCGGGGCCATGGGCACTTACGCCAACACCGATCCAGAGGTGGAACGTCTGACCTGCGAGCGATTAGGTCTGAGCCCAGACACAGCAAGCACCCAGGTGATCTCTCGCGATCGGCATGCTGATTATGTCCAGACCTTGGCACTGGTCGGAGCCTCCCTGGACCGCTTCTCCACTGAAATCCGCAACCTTCAACGGACGGACGTCCTCGAGGTGGAAGAGAGCTTTGCCAAGGGCCAGAAAGGCAGCTCGGCCATGCCCCACAAACGCAACCCAATCCGCAGTGAACGCATCAGCGGTCTGGCCAGAGTGCTGCGTAGCTACGTCGTCGCTGCCCTGGAAAATGTAGCTCTGTGGCATGAGCGAGATATCAGCCACAGCTCAACCGAGCGGATGATGCTCCCCGACTGCTCGGTGACGCTGCATTTCATGCTGCGAGAGATGACAGCCGTAGTGGCAGGTCTGGGGGTGTACCCGGGAAACATGCTCCGTAACATGAACGTGTACGGCGGCGTGGTGTTTAGCCAGCGAGTGCTGCTCGGAATGGTGGATGCAGGCATGAGCAGGGAAGACGCTTATCGAGTTGTGCAGCGCAATGCTCACAGCGCCTGGAACAACGACGGTGGGAATTTCCGCAGCAATCTGGCAGCGGACCCCGAAGTCAAGGCCAAGCTCAGTCAGCAGCAACTGGACGATTGCTTCAACACCGATTTACACCTAAAGAGCCTTGGGGTGATCTGGGAACGCCTGGGACTTTGAGATCTGGTCTCAACCATGTTCTGGACCCCTTATGCAGACTGGATTTACGTGGTTGTGAGCGTCAGCGGCATGCTGCTGATCATTGCCCTCGTGCTCAGGCCCGGAGCGGGTCCACGCCCTTAACGCATTCACTTGCCCTGCGATGTCAGAAGCGACCAGGATCGAACACGACAGCATGGGGGGGGTGGAAGTTCCTTCAGGGGCTCTCTGGGGAGCGCAAACACAGCGGTCTCTGAGGAACTTCGACATCGCTGACGATCTTTTACCGGCGGAGCTTATTCATGCTCTCGCCCGCATCAAACAGGCAGCTGCAAGCGTGAATGCCCGCCTCGGCGTCATCAGTGAGAGCGAATGTGCAGCCATCTCGACGGCTGCCTCAGCGGTTGCAGCTGGTCAGCACGATGATCAATTTCCCCTGCGCGTCTGGCAAACCGGCAGCGGCACCCAAACGAACATGAACGTCAATGAGGTGATCAGCAATCTGGCAGCTCAGGCTGCGGGTGAACCGCTCGGCAGCCACAGGCCTGTCCACCCCAATGACCATGTCAATTGCTCCCAGTCCACGAATGACGCCTTCCCTGCGGCGATTCACGTAGCAGTCGTAGAGGCTGTCGAACGTCGACTGCTTCCTGAACTCGATCGATTGATTGCTGTTTTTGCAGCCAAAGCCGAGCTCTGGAAAGATCTTGTCAAGATCGGCCGCACCCATCTGCAAGATGCGGTTCCGCTCACCCTTGGACAGGAGGCCTCAGCCTGGCGCGACCAGATCGCGGCTGCTCGAACTCGCATTGAATCCAGTCTTTCGGAGATTTATCCACTGCCACTGGGCGGCACTGCGGTGGGAACCGGTCTGAATGCTCCGGCTGGTTTCGCCGTACAGGCTGCGCAGGAGCTGTCGCAACTCACAGGACTCGCTTTCAGCTCAGCTGCCAACAAATTTGCTGTGATGGCGAGTCACGACGGGCTGGTGCATGCGATGGCACAGCTACGCATGCTTGCTGGAAGCCTGCTGAAGATTACCAATGACATCCGACTTCTGGCCTGTGGCCCACGCGCAGGACTCGCAGAGCTGCACCTGCCAGAGAATGAACCCGGAAGCTCAATCATGCCGGGGAAAGTAAATCCGACCCAGTGCGAAGCCATGGCCATGGTCTGCACGCAGGTGATCGGCCTGGATACCGCAGTGGCGATGGCCGGTGCCGGCGGCCACCTACAGATGAATGTCTACAAACCGCTGATCGGCTTCAATCTGCTTCGCTCGATCACCCTGCTCACGGATGCCTGCCGCTGCTTCCGAGTGGCGATGGTCGAGGGAATCGAACCAAACAGGGCAAGGATTCAGCGTGACGTTGAGCAGTCCCTCATGTTGGTCACTCCTCTCACACCAATCATCGGGTACGACAAGGCAAGTGCCATCGCAAAATACGCCCATGAGCAGGGTCTGAGCCTGCGGGATGCTGCTCTGGACCTGGGGTATGTCAGCGCCGAGGATTTCGACCGCATCGTCGATCCCGCTGATATGGCACGACAGCAGGGCTGAAGAGAAAGCAATCAGGCGGCCCGTTCGGTTGCGGGATTGAGACCCTCTGAATCAGCTGCGGCAGCTTTCTGCAGATCATCGGATTCAGCAACAGGGAAACGGTTGATCGCTTTGAGCGCCAGTCGGGCATGACTTCGCAGCTGCTCACTGATCGCTTCGCAGTAGGGAACCTGTGCCAGCAGATCCACCGTGCGGCGCATGATCCGCACCACGTCACCTTCGTCGAGAGACGTGTTGGCAATCAGGTCATTCCAAGCCGTGCCGCTGGCCCATGCCTCCACCAGTCCCATCAGCTCGGGCTCCCACCAGGCCGGAACAACAACCTGATGATGCTCCTGCGCCCGCAGCAGTTCGCGGCGCAGACCGGAGAGGTCATGCAAGGCCTCCTCAGCCCTGGGCGGCGCTGGGAATCCACTCCAGAGGTCCGGACGGTTCACCTCAGTGCTGATCGCTTCAAACACGGCGGCCAGCTCTGATGGCGGCAGATCATCAAGGTGGCCGCTCATCAGGGCCAGACCCAGCCAGAGTTCGTTGTCACCTCGGAGAGCCGCCACCGTGCGACCAATCTCCGTGGGTTCCAGCTCATCAAGAGCTGCGAAGTGCTGAAGGATCTCCATCAGAGCGAGGAAAGTCTCCCAGTGACGGTTGGCCCGGTGATGGAGCAGTTGCTGCCGCTCGGCGATCTCCAGCTCCAAGTCCTCCATGCGCCGGCGGTGCTTCTTGAGCTGCTTGCGATCTCCCCATCGATGGGCGGGATGGGCTTCGAGATCAGATTCAAGCGTCTGCACCGTTTTTGCTTGGGACAGCACTTCTCCTGCCAGGTCGTACTGAGGAGTCGTCATGTCATGACGCTGAGCCATATGCCCCACCGCCAGAGCCAAACCACCACTGTTCTGATCCCCATGGCGGAGCTCACCAGAACGAGCGAGTTCAGGAGTTCGAACTCCATCCACCTGCAGGCAGCTCAGCTCCGCATGCAGGCTCACCACCGCCTGACAGGGCAACATCAGCCAGACGTTGTCGATGGTGAGGCAGAGCAGCAGCGGGAACTGTCCCGGTCCCTCGCACTTCTCCACGATCACCGCCGGTGTGACGCCACCACGCAGTTGCGGGGCCTTCAGGCTGACCAGCGTTCCGACGCTCGCAAACTGCAGCGCCAGCGTGAGCTCATGTGCCAGGGTTTCCTCGGCCTGTTGCTGAAGAATGCGCATCAGTCGCCGCTCTTCGCGCAGGCGCCCTCGCCGTTTTTCGTAGTCCTCGAAGTCTTCCCACGGCACGTCACCGGCCGACCCCTGTAACTGACCAAGCTGTAGGCGCAACTGCTCAAGAATCTCCTCCTCTTCCACCAGGTCCAAGCTGGCCAGATAGCGGCCGAAGCTGCGTTCCACCAGCTCGCGCGCCTTAGCAAGATCATGGCGCTGCAGCAGGTTGAGAACCATCCCATAGCTGGGGGTGAACTGGCTCACCAGCGGATCTGGAGGACTTGTTGCCAGCTGACCGGCTTCGCGAACTCCTTCGAAACGGCTCTGCACCGTGACCACATACCCCTGAGAGTCGAGTCCACGCCGTCCTGCTCGACCAGCCATCTGCAGAAACTCACTGGCCATCAATGGACGATGGCCACGTTCTGTGCGTTTGGACAGTGACGCAATCACTGTGGTGCGCGCGGGCATGTTGATGCCCGCCGCCAGTGTTTCTGTGGCAAACACCACCTTCACCAGACCCTGCTGGAACAACTCCTCAATCAGCTCCTTCCAAGCAGGAAGGACCCCTGCATGATGCGCAGCAATGCCACGCAGCAGGGCATCAGCGTGAATGCCATCGCGTACAGCTTCAGGGTTAGCGGATGAATAGGCCTTGAGACGCTCACGGATTCGGGCCTGCTCCGCCTCGGTTACCAGGCACTGCACTCCAAGGTCGCGAACGGCCTTATCGCAGCCACGTCGACTGAAGATGAAGTAGATGGCAGGCAACATGTCGCGCTCGGCCATCTGGGCCACCACAAAGCTGATCGGTGGCGGTTCGGGCTGAGGAGGCCTGGGTGAGCGGCCCTTGCGCTTGTGCCCCTTGGGCGCTCGCCAGACCTTGCAGTTGGGATGAAGACCAGTGCCCTGCTCATTGAGCAACGGATGCAGCCCCTTGGCACTGCAGAAACCGAAATGCAATGGCACAGGCCGAAAGTCACTCAGCACAAGCGTGGTAGGACCGTGCACCTTTTCGATCCAATCCGTGAGCTGCCCGGCATTGGCAACCGTGGCCGAGAGCGCCACGAGCTGGACTGGCGGCGGTGAGTGAATGATTGATTCCTCCCAGACGGTGCCGCGCTGAGAGTCGTTCATGTAGTGGCACTCATCCAGCACCACAGCCTCCACGTCGGCAAGGGGATCGTCGTGCTCATCCGCCTCGGCATAGAGCATGTTCCGGAAGATCTCCGTGGTCATCACCACGATTGAGGCATCCCTGTTAACGCTCAGATCACCGGTCATCAGACCCACGTTCTCCGCACCAAATTGCTCTCGGAAATCGCGCAGCTTCTGGTTGGAAAGAGCTTTCAGCGGTGTGGTGTAAAAAACTTTCTGACCATGGGCCAGGGCGCGATGGATGGCGTACTCACCGATCAAGGTTTTGCCAGATCCCGTGGGCGCACTGACCACCACAGAATGACCTTGGTTCAGAGCGTCGATCGCCTCCAGCTGAAAGTCATCCAGAGGAAAAGGAAACAATTGCGACGGATCCGGCGCCCCCACCTGTACGGGCTCTGAAGCCTGGGTGTCTTGATCCGCCATAGATCAATCCTAGGGACGCCGCCAAAAGGGCCGTGCATCCCTAACGCGATCGGCGTGGACCGAGACTGCACGCATGAGCACTCCTCCGGCCCGTCGCCGTCAGCTGCGCACCTGGTCGCCTGCCAGGAAGCAGGAGCTTGTGCAGGCCGTCAGCGCTGATTCGGCCTATGGCCCGGAGCTGCTTGATCTGGCAAGCAACGATTATCTGAGCCTCTGCCGGCATCCTTCCCTGATCGCCGCGGCCGAGGCGCAATTGCGATGCAGCGGCGTGGGAGCTGGCGGCTCAAGGCTGGTGAGCGGCAGCCGCCCTGTGCACGATCAATTGGAGTCAGAGCTTGCGCAATGGCTCGGACGCGAGAAAGTCTTGCTGTTTCCAAGCGGGTTTCAGGCCAATCTTGCGGCCGTCAAAGCTCTGGCGAAACGGCACACCACAGTTGTGGCGGATCGGCTCATTCATCATTCATTGCTGGTGGGCGTGCAAGCCAGCGGTGCCCGACTCCGGCGTTTTGTTCACAACGATCTGGAGTCGCTGGAGCGTCTGCTGCTGCATTGTCGCAGCGATCATCCAGACGCGCGCCTGCTGGTGATCACTGAAAGCCTGTTCAGCATGGAAGGCACGAGTCCACGCGTTCGCGACGTGGCAGCACTCTGTGAGCGCCATGGGGCGAGCCTGCTCCTGGATGAGGCCCATGGCCTCGGTGTGCTCGGAGAAGGAGGGCGTGGCCTGGGCTTTGGAGAACGAAGAGTGACGATGCTCAGCGGCACCTTCGGCAAGGCTTTCGGCAGCGGCGGGGCCTTCCTGGCGTGCGATGGCGAGCTTGGAGAGCAATTGCTGCAGGAGAGCGGAGCCTTCCGATACACAACCGCACTGGCACCACCCCTGGCAGCAGGCGCCCTTGCCGCTCTGGAACTGATGCGCAACAACCCCGACTGGGGCCGCACACTGGTGAAGCGCAGCAACACCTGGCGTGACCGTCTGGTCGAAGCAGGCTGGGCGCGACCGACAGGTGAAGGGCCAATCCTGCCCCTACTCGTTGGAGAGGATCAGCACTGCCTGAATTTGCAACGCCATCTTGAACACTCGGGACTTTTCACCGCTGCAATCCGCCCACCCACCGTGCCGGAAGGCAGTGCCAGGCTGCGTCTGGTTCTCCATCGCCTCCTCCCCGATGAGACATTGGAATCACTGCTGAGGGCCCTCTCAGATCGCCGCGTTCCCTGATGAAACAGGTCATCGCCATGCATGGCTGGAGTGGCGACAGCACAGTCTGGGCTCCATGGGAGCGTCATTTCAGCCATCAGGGTTGGCTCTGGCGCAGCGGCGAACGTGGCTATGGCAACAGACAGTGCTGCTCTCCAAACTGGGCAGAGCCAACCAGCGGCGAAACAAGCCAATCCATGGCCAGGCAGCGCAGAGTCGTTATCGCCCATTCCCTTGGCCCCCATCTGCTTGAGCCCTCTGTTCTTGGCCAGGCCACGGATCTGGTGCTGCTTGCCAGCTTTGGGCGATTTGTTCCACAAGGATCTGCAGGGAGAGCGTTGCGCACTGGCCTTAGGGGCATGCAAAAAGCGATCGGAAGACCCGGTGAGGCCTCGATGCTGAGGACCTTCCTAAAACGAGCCGCACAACCCGCTGAGGTGGACGGTCTGCCACCGGGACTGGAGCAACAAGGCCTCAGCGAGCGAGGTCGCCATTATCTGAGAGAAGATCTTGAGTGCCTAATCGGCACCTCGGGCCTGCCGGCAGGCCTTCCAAAAACCGCCCGTGTGCTTGTGGTCGATGGGACGGATGACGCGATCGTTGCACCAGCCGCAAGCCGAGAACACCTGCAAGCCCTGAAGAGCCACTTACAGGCTGCGCCCGAGCAATGGCAGCTCCGGGATGTCGGACACGCACTGCTGGTCCCCGATCTACTCGTGCGCGTCCAACAGTGGCTTGATCACCACAGTCGAGCGAGCTGATGGACTCCGTCAGCAACTGGGGCGACAAAGTTCTCAGCCGTTTCGATCAATCGGCACAGAACTACAACGCATCAGCCACGCTTCAGCACGCGGTGGCCGTTCAGCTAGCAAACCATTGCAGACAACAGCACATGCCCGGCGGACTTTGGGTCGACCTCGGCAGCGGCACCGGTCACCTGGCCGATGCACTGGAAACCAGGCATCCCGGGCAGCGCGTGCTGCGTGTGGACGGCAGCGAGGCCATGCTTCGACAACAACCTCTCTCTGCCAGAACACAGCAATGGGATCTGAGAGGCCGGCTACCGCGATGGCCGGAGGCTCCCAGCCTTCTGGCATCAAGCTTCTGTCTGCACTGGCTGCCGTCACCAGGACAGGTCATCCGGCATTGGCTGAATCAGTTGGCTCCTGGGGGATGGTTAGCGGTGGCCTTACCAATTGAGGGTTGCTTCCCTCAGTGGCATCACGCCGCAGAAATCACCGGAATCCCCTGTACGGCCATTACCTTTCCAAAGATCAAAGCCTTGTTGCAGTGGGTGGGGGCTGATCAGATCAGGCTGCAGGAAGAGATGCACTACAACGCCGTTGCGAAGAGCCTGCCCAGGCTGCTGAAACCGCTGCGCAGGGTTGGAGCGGACTGCACCACTCAGCCATCGCTGACGGTTCGAGACTGGCGCAAACTCCAGCAGGCCTGGCCTGATCTTGATGGTGATGGACAGCTCAGGCTCACTTGGGTGATCAAATTGATGCTGATCCAACGATGAGAACGAGCTCAGCTGCACTTCGCCTTGTGGTGTGCGGCACCGACACGGACGTGGGCAAAACAGTGGTCAGTGCTCTGCTGGTCCAGGGGCTGAATGCCGTGTATTGGAAACCGGTGCAGAGCGGTCTGGAGGACGGTGGTGATCGTGAGCGAGTGGTTGAGCTGATCGACCTTCCCTCCGATCGCTGGATCACAGAGACCTATGCCTTCCAGGCAGCTGTTTCACCACACTGGGCAGCGGAACTGGAAAACACCTGTCTTGATCCAACGCAGTTGACGCTTCCACTTACCGGGAACAGGCCACTCGTGGTCGAGACAGCCGGTGGACTTCATGTTCCACTCACCCGCTCCTGGCAGCAGATCGATCAGCTGCAGCAATGGATGCTGCCCGTTGTACTGGTGGCCCGCAGCGGGCTGGGCACACTGAATCACACCCTGCTCAGTCTTGAAGCGCTTCGCAGCCGCAAGATCCCTGTGGTCGGATTGATCCTGAATGGGCCTGCCCATGCCGACAATCCGAGAACCCTCAGCGAGATTGGCGATGTTGCCGTGCTGGCGGAACTTCCCCCCCTGCATCCTCTCAATGCGGAAACTCTGCGCAATGCATGGCGCAACCAGGGCCTCGGCCCTAAGTTCGAGGCGTTTGCGAACCATCCGGACAATCGATGACAAGCCGTCAGACCTGGGCCACCGTGGCCGTTGTGCTCCTATGCGGCGGCATCCTCGTGCTGTTCACCGATATTGAGGTGCAGCTTGTGCGCTGGTTCAACTGCGGGCCAATAGCAACTCTCGGAGAAAAAGACAGCAACGTCTGCCGGTAAAGGCGCCAGACAGTGCGGCACCAGAGAGTGATCTCAGCCCATCGGTCGAGATCGCAGTGGGCATCTGCCCATCAACAGGGCCACATGACGCACGGCCATGGTCAGAGTCCATCCCTGACGAAGCTGTTCATGGATCTGTTCGATCTGGGAGGGCGACCAGCCACGCATCTCAAGCCGCGCCTTGATCGAGGGCCATCCACCCTCAAAAAAGATGCTGCGACAACCATCGCTGCCGGGACCATAGCGGGGTCGCTTTGAGACCGACTCCACAAATCGATTGGAAGAAGGCCTTACCCGGCTTTGATCAGTCTGATTCTTGGCCATGGCTGGCCTCGCAGTCGTGTGCCCATGATGACAACAGGCGTTCAAGCGTGCCCAGTGTCACGGAACCATCACCCCAACCTCTGGCCACCCTTCACGTCGATCACAACCACCCCGGCTCTTGAGCAGGTGGTACGGGGCGAAGGGGCCCTGCTCTTTCGAGCTGAAGGACCACCTCTCATTGATGCAATCAGCAGCTGGTGGGTCACGCTTCACGGCCATGCCAACCCGGTTGTTGCGGCCGCAATCGCCGAGCAGGCCGCCACGCTTGAGCAGGTGATCTTTGCGGAATTCACCCATCCACAGGCAGAACGGCTGGCATCTCGCCTAGCCGAGCGCACTGGACTGAATCGCGTCTTCTTCTCAGATAACGGTTCCACCGCCGTGGAAGTAGCCCTCAAAACAGCTGTGCAGTGGTGGCACAACCGCGGTGAACCACGCCAGCAACTCGTCGCATTTGAAGGGGCTTATCACGGAGATACCTTCGGAGCGATGGCTGTCGGAGCACGCAGTCTGTTCAGTGAACCCTTCGATCCGATGCTGTTTCCGGTGAGGCGGGTCCCCTGGCCTCAGACCCACTGGAATGACCAGACGGTGGAAGCCCGTGAGCAGCAGGCTCTTGATGACCTTGAGCGAGCGCTGCAAACACCCACCGCAGCAGTGATTCTCGAACCGCTCATTCAGGGGGCTGGCGGCATGCGCATGGTTCGTCCGCAGTTCCTGCAGGCCGTGGAACAACAGGTCAAGCGCGCCGGCAGCCTGCTGATCGCCGATGAAGTCCTCGCCGGTTTTGGTCGTTGCGGTCGCCTACTGGCCTCCCAGCGCGCGGGGATCCAGCCGGATCTTGTGGCACTGTCCAAAGGACTCACCGCCGGATTCCTACCGATGGGGATCACGATGGCCAGCGAGATGATCTTTCAAGAATTCCTCGGCAGCGATCCGACCAAAACCCTTTGGCATGGTCACAGCTTCACCGCCAACCCACTCGGCTGCGCAGCAGCCAATGCCAGCTTGGATTTGCTCGAAGCGAGCCCTGACTGTCATGAGCAATTCGAACAACGTCATCAGGCCAGGCTGGAACGGCTGGCCTGCCATCCCAGGGTGCAGCGCGTCAGGCTCTGCGGCACCATCGCCGCCTTTGACCTGGTGACCGACAGTGAGCAGGGTTATCTCAATCCTGCGGGTAAACTGCTCCGGGGCCTGGTGAGAGATCAGGGTGTGTTGATCCGTCCGCTCGGGGATGTCGTCTATCTGCTTCCGCCGCTCTGCATCAGCGACGCCCAGCTGGATCAGTGCTACGACGCTTTGCGCCGCGGACTGGATGCTCTCCCCAGCTCATAAGCGCCGTCGCAAGCTCTAGAGATCAGGGACCGAGACGAATTGCAGCTTCCACATCCTCTCGGGTGAGGCCATAGGGGTAGGAACAAGAGCGGGGTGGTCGCTCTGAAGTCCAGGTCACACCGAGATCCTGCTGGTCGAGTCTCAGCAGAGCACTCCAGCAAGGCTGCTCCCAGATCCAGTCGCAGGGGTCCTGATCACTGCGGGTGGCACCCAGGGCCTGCAACCACTGCTCAAGTGCCCGCAGGGAATGCTGATTAAGCGGCGTGTCCGCTGAGGGAAGTGATGCCATCGGAATCACCGGGCTGCGCATCAATCAGCTGAGTCTGCTCCTCCACCAGCCAACTCGGCTGCACTTGAAGTTCAAGTCCTCGGCTCAAGGCCACACCCACCCCAAGCAGCAGACAAAGCAGCAGTGATCCCAGCAACAGCAATAGCGATAGCCACTCTCCACCGGAGAGAGGACGACGCTGGCCGATCGCATGCGGCACCGGCAGAGAAGGAGCCACGGTCTGCTGTGTCGCTTCTCTCTCCCGCAGAGCCGCGTCGTACACGCGACGGCGACGTGGATCGGCGAGCTGCTCATAGGCTTCGCGCAGAAGCCGGAACTGGCGAGCCGCATCCTGTGCCGGCAAACGGGTTGTGTCCGGATGCACAGCCTTGCTCAGGCGACGGAAGGCCTGACGCAAAGAATCTGCATCAGCACTGCGAGAGACACCCAGACGCTCGTAGTAGGTGATGTCTTGAGCCTGAAAGGCCATTGCTTTCAGCAGCACCTTGGGCTTCGACTCCATTCTAGAAAGGTGTAACGGTTAGGCCGCCATGCCGGATACATCGCCGTTTGCCAATCCGGGACCCGAGCTCTGGTCTTTGCTCGGATGGAGCCCTGATGCCGGACAACTGAGGCAGTTGATTCAACTGCAACAGCTGCTTCAAGACTGGAACAGCCGCGTCAATCTCACCCGGCTGGTGCAGGGGGAAGATTTCTGGATCGCTCAGGTTCTCGACAGCCTCTGGCCTCTATTGCCTGAGCTGATGAGCCCAGACACTCCACGGCGCTGCATTGATGTGGGCACAGGCGGAGGCTTCCCTGGGCTAGCTGTGGCCATTGCTCTTCCAGGCGCTGAGCTAACCCTGGTGGATTCAGTGGGACGCAAGACCGCAGCCGTAGCTGCCATGGCGAAGTCGCTGGGCCTTGGCGATCGAGTCTTAGTCCGCACTGAACGGGTGGAACGCACTGGGCACGAACAGAGCTGTCGAGGAACGTTTGATCTTGCGATGGCCCGCGCCGTCGGGGCAGCTCCTGTGGTGGCGGAATACCTCGTACCGTTGTTGCGCAGAAGCGGAGAAGCTCTGCTGTACCGCGGACGCTGGAACGATGCGGATGAGACAGAACTCCAATCAGCACTGCAGCTGCTGAAAGCTCGATCCCTAACGCTGCAACGTATGGAACTTCCTTCCAAGAGAGGAGCACGGACCCTGATCAGGATTGGGCCGGAAGCTGAAACACCCAGGACCTACCCACGGGCAACAGGCATGCCCAGCAAAATGCCGTTGGGAGTTCAAGACGACGACAGCCGCTCCTGAGCAGAACCACCGGCCCGTTCACGCAGGCTGCGCAAAAGGCTGGGAATGCGGTCTCTCCAAGGGCTGTCATTCAGAACCGACAACAGCAGCTCCTCACTCACGCTGGCATCCAGCGCATCGGCATTAGCTCCAGGAAACCAATGACCGGCACGACCCAGTAGGCCGTAGCGCGCCTTGACGAATCCCTCGAGATCCCATGCCTCAAGCAGGTTGTAAAGCCAAAGCAGCATTGGCAGGTTGATTTCCCCTGGGGTGTTCTGCCATTCGGGCAATCCCTGTCTCCAGGTTTTCAGCCATGACGCACCAAGGGCATCACATTCGGCCATGCGAAGACGGGATTCGATCGGCGCCACCAACTCCATGGCCTGATCAAGCAGCGAAACCGCCTCCAAGTGCAGATCAAGATCTTGAGGACAGGCCGCACCGACGCTCAGCGTGTGCACCCGCGGATCACGGAGGCAGAAAAGATCATTGAAAACAATCGGATGCAAGGGGTCCGTGAGCTCCAGCAGGAGTGGACCCGGGGTATGCAGATGACCACCTTTATCGGTGGGACTGATGATGAACACGCCCATGTCCTGAAGACTGGCTGCTGCGATTGCCGGTTCGTTGTCCTGACGGATGAAGTACCAGTGCAGGTTCACGTAATCGAAAACACCCGTTTCGATGGCATCAACAATTAATGCGGTGTCTCCATGAGTGGAAAAGCCCACATGACCAATCCTGCCGTCGGCCTGCCAGCGACGCACCACATCAAGGCAGCCACCCGGTCGGATCGTCTGATCGAGATGGGAATGGAGATTAATGCCGTGAATCGACAGCAGATCGACACGATCCACGTCGAGACGGGTGAAGGACAATTCGAGATCGGCTTCAAAAAGCTTCGGATCTGACTGGGGTGGAACCTTGGTCTGCAGGATTCGCGAGGGATCGGGACAATTCGGCAAAGCCCAGCCCAGCTGTCGTTCTGAACTGCCGTAGTGGCGTGCGGTTTCCAGATGATGAAAGCCTGTCTGCACCGCTCGTTGGAGCGTGCTCTGCAATAACCGCTGGGATTGCTCTGTGATTGCATCGGCCTCAAGATCACTCCAGCTCTGCTGAAAGCGCATTCCACCTAGTGACAGCACTGGCATTGAAATTTCTGTGCGCCCAAAGCGACGGGTTGGCAGACCAGAGCTCCCCATCAGCCGTGATGGGTGTTGCGAGGGAGCTGACGACGCGGTCGAGCCGGCGATGGGACTCCCATGGGCAGCAGTTCCTGAGCATCCAGCTGACGCTTCAGCCCTGGAAGATCATCGAAAGCAACCCAGTGGATACAGTCCACAGGACAGGTCTCGATCGCTTCCTGAATGCAGTCAGAGGAGTCACCATCCTGACGAATGGCCCGGGAGCGGCCGAGATGGGGCTCAATCACAAAGGTATTCGTGGCCACGTGCGCGCAGTAGCGACAACCAATGCAAGCCGCCTCATCAACCCAGACCGCCTTTGACTGGAGCGCGCCGCCCAGGACAGGCTCAAAACCTGTCCGCTCATCCTGATCAAAGGACGCTGCGAGATAGGCGGCAGCTGCAGGATCTATCACTGAATCAACATTGTTATCAGGAGAACTGGTTCAGGCGTCCCAACGGGTCACAACCAGCTCAATAGATCCATCCTGGCAATCACGTTGCTCTGTGACATCAAATCCTTCATGGCGAGTGGCTTCCAGCACTGACCTCAGTGCGTAGCGCTGTGTCAAACGCGAGAGGAAGCGCTCAACCGGAACAGGCTGGCGCCAAAGATCCAGATCAGTGACGAACTCGTAGGCATGATTTGTTTCGTTCCATCGGAAGCCAAAGTCGGCACCGCCGTCAACGGCGACTGCCAGCTCTGCTTCGACGGTCTGTCCCTGATAACCACGCACGGTCTGCTGACTGTCGCCGGGCGTGTAACCCAGATCCTGGAGAGCTCCACGCAGTGGAGCCAACTGACGGAGTTCGGTTTTAACGGTACTGAAATGAGACATCAGGAAGGCTCGACGGACTGGGACTGAGTGACAGGCTGGGTTGAGGTGAAAGCCTCAGAAGTGGGCTGACGCCGTTCGACAGTGCCTAGCGCTGCCTCAAGACGATCTGTGAGTTGCAGGCAAGCATCACCAGTGACTCCTTCAACCCGTTCCTCAACACGGCCGTCGGGACGGATTCGAAATCGCACTGTGCGCTGAGGCATGCACCATCACAGAATTGCTCGCATGTTAAGGGGAAGTAGTAGGAGCCGGAGTTCCCTGTAACGGGATCAGATCAGATCAGCAGACCTTCATCCAGCAGAGTCTGGAGACGATCCACAAGCTCGGGATTATCGAGCTGCTCGAGGGCCGTGCGGGCTTCATCGCGCACCGTGGTTTCACGATCCTGAAGCAGAGCTGCCACGAAGGCCTCGACCAGCTCGTCCTGGCGAGGTTTAACAAGCAGATCATGCAGTCGGCCCAAGGCCCAGATGCAATTGCTTCGCACAACGGGCTCACTGTCAATCCGCAGGCTCAGCAGCAGCTGACCTGCAGCGAGATCAGCCTTCACAGCTGAGGTGCTACCGGCCTCTGCTAGCGACACCGAAGCCCAAAGACGCACCGATGCCACATCCACCTGCAAGGCCCTGATCAATGGATTGAGTACGGGAGCATCCGGGTAATTACCAAGGCTCCAAGCCGTGGCCTTGCGCACATAGGCGTTGCTGTCGAGCTGCAGAAGCCGCAGCAGAGCCTCCACAGCCTGCAGTGAAGGGTTCCGACCCAGTGCGTAAACAGCACTCATACGCACCACCGGACAGGTTTCATCGAGCAGTGGCAGGAGCAGTGGGACGGCACGGGGGTCGCGATGTTCACAGAACACCCTCAACCCTTGAAGTCGCTGATCGTGCCCCTGTTTGAGCCATTCCAGGCCCTCATCACAGGAGCGAACCGCCTCCAGGGCATCACCTTCCGGATCATCCGGAGCAATCTCATCGAGGGGATCACCCATGAGCTCTGCAGCGAGTTCACGCTCCAGCACGTCAGGATCGATAGCCAGCTCAGCCATGAGGTCCTCGTTCTGGATGCTGGATGAATCGCCCATGGATCGATCGTAATCTCAGCTGATCGGAGCAGGCGCCAGCATGTCGCCTGGAAGCCAGATGCGAGCGCTCACAGCAACAAGCGCCAGTGCGAACAGAGCCACGATCAGGATGGGAAGCAGAGTGCTGCGAAAAAAAGCCAAATCACTGAAGGATTTCTGTGCATTGTGACTGCCGCCCGATCAGACCGGAGCAGCAGATCGCCCGGTCCAGCGAAGAAGCATCAGAGAAGCCACTGCTACAACCAAGCCAAACCAACCCAGCAGCTGCTGATGCAAAAGAAATGCCCCTGAACCAAGCAAAGCTCCGAAAAGCAGTCCGGAACTGAACAGGAAGCGGGCAAGCAGGTCTGAAAGGGATTCCGAAGCGGTCGCATCTAAGCCATGACGCCAGCGGCTCCACCCAGGTCCAGGAGGACGAACCTTAAGCACGAATCGTTCCAGAACTGCTGGGGACTCTGGGGGGGTCAGCAGCATCACCGTGATCCAGACCACGGCCGTGAGGGCTGTTGTGACCATCAGTCGTTCTCCGTAGTCAGCGATCTGAACCAGAGGAACCACCGAGGTCACCAGTCCCACGACGAACCCGCAGATCATGGCGGCCAGCTCCGCTGCAGCATTGATCCGCCACCAGAACCAGCGCAGAACGAGAACCACACCAGGTCCGGTGCCGATGGCGATCACAAGCCGGAACACCGTGCCAATGCTGTCGCTAATGAGGGCTGTGACCACGCCAAGCACAAGCAGCATCACACTCATCAGCTGACCCACGAGAAGAAGCTCCCGCTGAGAAGCATTGGGCCGCAGAAAGCGTTGATACAAATCATGCGTGAGGTAGCTGGCTCCCCAGTTCACGGATGTACTGACGGTGCTCATGAAGGCAGCGACCAGGGAGACCACAACCAGTCCGAGCACCACGGGAGGCAGAAACTGAACCGCGAGTGTCGGGTAGCTGAGTTCCCAGTCAGCCTGGTCAGGAAGCAGCACTAGGGCAGCCAGAGCCACAATCACCCAGAGCCAGCTGCGCAGAAGGTAGTTGACCACCAAGAACACCCAGCCGGCGAGCCGCGCCTGCTGTTCATCCTTCGTGGCCAGCATCCGTTGGATGAACTCACCACCACCGTCACTGCGGCGGAAACTCCACCACTGCACCGTGAGGTAAGCGAGAAACGTGGAGACACTGATCCCCGCACCGCCAATCCAGTCAAACCCTTCAGGACCCCAGCGCCAGGGCACGATCGACAACAGTTCAGGGCGACCCAGGGCATCCAGCTGAGCCAGCAGCGATTCCATCCCCCCGGCCGCATGAACAGCAGCCCAGGCCACAGCAGCTGCCCCCAGAAGCGCCAGTAAAAGCTGAATAAAATCGGTGATCACCACAGCCCACAGTCCACCGGCGACGGTGTACGCGAGCACAAGAGCAGCCACAATGATCAGCAGTACAAGAGTGTCCGAAAGTCCACCGACTGCACGTATCGGCTGATCGGAGACGATGCCAAGCGCCTCGACCACCTTGCGCATGGCGAGGAAGGCATAGCCGATGCCGATGCAGTTAACCGGCAGCGCCAGAAGAAAGGCCTTGATCCCTCGCAGCCAGGCAGCTGCAGGGCCGCCGTATCGCAACTCGGTGAAAGCAGCATCCGTGAGCACGCCGCTGCGCCGCCATAAGGGTGCGAACACCACGGCCATCGCAACGTGCGCAAGCCCAAACCCCCACCACTCCCAGTTCGCCGCGAGGCCTCGCGTGCCCACGATCCCCGCAACATAAAGAGGGGTATCGATCGAAAACGTGGTGGCCGCCATCGATGCACCGGCGAGCCAGCCGCTGAGACGGCGGCCTGCCACGAAGTAATCATCCTCGCCCCGATTGCGTCGCGCCAGCCAGAGACCAAGGGCCAGCGTGGCCGCCAGATACACGATCAGAATGGTCCAGTCGATCGGAGCCATGGAGCCGCGCAGATCGTCGCAGTCTCCCCTACTTCTGCCTTGATCGTCTCAGCTGACCGCAGGCCGCATCCAGATCCAGGCCTCTACTGGAACGCAAGCTCACGGCCACACCACGCCGTTCAAGCACGCGGCGGAATCCTTCGATGCGTTCACGGGAGGGACGCTCAAACTCTTCTTCCTCGATCGGGTTGTAAGCAATCAGGTTGACGTGACTCTGAAAGCCCCCAACTCGGTCTGCGAGTTCCTCGGCATGCTCCGGCCGGTCATTGAGTTCTCCAAGCAAGATGTATTCGAAGCTCACCCGTCTGCCGGTCACCTCCAGGTAGTGGCGGCAGTCATCGAGCAGAACTTCATAGGGGTAGTACTTGGCGGTGGGAATGAGATCTTCCCGCAGCTGCTGATTGGGTGCGTGCAAACTGACCGCAAGGGTGAACTGAGCTCTGCCAAGGGTTTCAATGGCCAACTCAGCAAGCTGAGGCAATGTTTTCGGCACACCAACTGTGCTCACGGTGATCCGGCGTTGGCCGATGCCCAAATCATCACTAAGGCAACGGATCGCTTCCAGGACCGCTCGACTATTGAGCAGAGGTTCGCCCATTCCCATAAACACAATGTGAGAGGGACGGCGATCCATCACCTCCCGCACACTCAGCACCTGATCGACAATCTCGTGGGTTCTCAGTGAACGCTGCAACCCGTCTTTTCCTGTCGCACAGAAACGGCAGGCCATCGGACAGCCCACCTGACTGGACACACAGACGGTCAGACGTTGATCCGTGGGAATGCCCACTGTTTCGATGGTTTCTCCGTCATCGGTGGCCAGGAGCAGCTTGGTGGTGGCATCGGAGGCCACTGAGCGATGTAGCTCTTTCAAGCGGCCAATGCTGACCCCCTGATCGGTGAGTGTGGCTCGCCAGGCCTTGGGCAAAACGGTGATGTCATCCAGGGAACGAGCACCCTTGGAATAAAGCCAATCATGGAGCTGACGCCCTCGGAAAGCTTTCTGCCCCTGGGACACCACCCAGTCTTGGAGCTCGGCCGCGCTGCGACCGAGCAGAGCTTTGCTCACCAGATCAGAAGACCGTGCCCAAGCTTGATTTCCACGGCAAGCAAAGCGATGAATCCGAGCATGGCCATGCGTCCGTTCAGACGCTCGGTGTGAGTGTGGAACCCATACCGGGGCAGACGACGAACGGGAATCGTGGTGGGTTCAAGCATGGGCACAGCCGGCTTCAGCGCACAGTTTGTAAGGGACAGGGTGATGGGCGCGGCGGGAAGCGAAGATTTCACTCATCGCTGAGAAGTCCCTCCTCCTGCAATCCTTCCACGGCCTCGGCATCGACCACCTGCTCTTCCTTCAGCTCATTTTCAGCATCAGGACGGGCGAAGGCGGCGAAGTTAGCGCCACCCTCAATGCCATGGCGGCTGCGAGTGGCCTCCAGATCTGCATCACTGGGGTCATCCAGAACCGCAGTGGCATCCTTCACTGGAGCGGCTGGCATATCGACGGTGTAATCAGGACGAAGGTTCTGCATGCGGCGGTAACCGACAGGATCCTCGGCAAGGATGTCGGGATGGGGGCCGGCTTCCGCACGCAGTTCCTCTTCGAAACCACTGAAACCGGTTCCTGCAGGGATCAGGCGCCCGATGATCACGTTTTCCTTGAGACCGCGGAGCCAGTCGCTCTTACCCTCGATGGCCGCTTCGGTCAGAACCCGCGTCGTCTCCTGGAACGAGGCGGCGGAGATGAAGCTGTCGGTGTTGAGGGAGGCTTTGGTGATCCCTAGTAGAACCGGAGTGAATTCGGCGGGAGCGCCTCCAGTAATCGACATCGCCTGATTGGTGTCCTCCACCTGACGAAGCTCAATTAATTCGCCGGGCAGCAGGGTGGTGTCGCCAGCATCCTCAACTCGCACTTTGCTGGTCATCTGACGCACGATCACCTCGATGTGTTTGTCGTCGATCGACACGCCCTGGGATTTGTAGACGTTCTGAACCTCAGTCACCAAGCGATGCTGAAGGTTGGCGATCGCCTCCTGAGCCGCGTCCATTAGAGGCTTGCGACTGCGCAGATCCTCGAAGAAACACTCCAAGAGCTCATGGGGGTTGATCGGACCGTCCGTCAGCAGCTCACCGGCCGTGACCTGCTGGCCATCGTTGACCATCACATTGCGGCCCAGCAGGATCGGATACTCGCCAATGGCATCATCAGTCTCGATGACTGTCACAACAGTGGTTTCATCGTCTTCACCCTGCTTGATCTCGACCGTTCCGGGCTTTTTGCAGAGAATGGCTGATTCCCGGGGTCGCCGAGCTTCCAGGAGCTCCTCGATTCTGGGCAGACCCTGAACGATGTCACCGGTCTTCTGACGTTCAAACACCAGCAGTGCAAGCCCGTCGCCTCGCTGGACCAGATCCCCGTCGCGCACATGCAGAAGGGAGTCCGGCGAAATCATGTAAGGACGCCCAAGACGAAGTGTGACGGCCTTGGCGTCCACCCGTTCCACCTCGCCACAGCAATCTGCCGGCTGGCTTTCAGCGAGAAGATCACCGTCAACAATGCGCTGCCCGACAGTCACGACAGGCTTGGAGGGGGTATCGATGGTCACGGTGTCTTCCGCACGCTCCACAATCAAGCGACGCACCGGCTCACTGTCAGTGGCTTCAGGCATCTGAGCCACACCCTCCTGCTTGCAGAGAATCTGAGTGGTGGCCACCACGTCACCGGCCTTGATCGACTGACCATCCTCAATCTGGAGTTCGGTGTGGGTGGAACCGTGACTGGAGTCGGAAATCGTGTCACGGCGGACCAGGATGCTCTCCAGAATCACCAGTTGAAGTCGTTCGATCGTCTTGGCGCGCCGGTCAGGCACGCGTTCCACATCCACAGTCATCTGTGGGGTCGTGTCGAATGTCTCAAGCATCAGCTGTGTGCGCAGCAGTTCGACACCCTCAACAGACTTGACCAACTCGTTGTCCTTGAACGACAGGCGCTGGGTGGCCTTCAGGCCAAGGTGAGGACCATTTGGTTGCTTGACGTGTCCGAGATCAGGGAGCTGTGCCTCATTCGGAATGGTGTATTCCTCAACCGGGCGAAGCAGCAGACCTGAGCCTTCAGGTGTTTCAACGGTTTGAACAAACACCATGGAGTCGGTACTGATGCCCTTGGCGATCGGTTCACCCGGATTGACCATGACACCGTCGCCAGTGAAACGCTCGAGAGCTTTTTTCTCAGTGCAGAGATGGAAGCTGCCGCTACGCACGATGATCTCGCGCAGGATGTCGTTCTTCTGAGTAACGGTGACGATGCCAGCCGTCTGGCTGAAGATGTCCTTGACCACTTCAGTACCGGCTTCGATCCACTGACCGTCAGTGATCATCAACAGGGAGATGTCCTTGTTGATCTCATGGGTTTCCTGAGGAATCCAGAGCAAGGTTCCACCTTTATTGACCTCGTAACCGTTCTTGGCGGATCGGGCCTTCTTGATGGCCAGGCCGGGAGCGAAACGAACCAGTCCACCGGTCTGGGTGCGGAAGCGGTCGTCGTTGAGTTCAGCGACAACCTCGCCACTGCCGATCTTGCTGCCTGGGATCGTATTGAGGCGGTAACGGGTGCCGTCCTTGGCCTCCAGATTCCAGATCTCACCAGCATGGGTGGATTCACCCTGCAGTTTGAAGTCGCGCAGCGTCATCGAAGTGGTGACAATCTGCACCTCACGTGAATCACCAAGGGCTTCACGCAGGCGGACGGCGCCGCCGTACTCACTGGCTTGGCTGGCTTCCGCGAGCACCTGGGCTTCAGTGACCTGAGCACCAGCTGTGACCACAGGCTGGGCATTAGGGGGAAGGTTGTAGACATCCCCAGCAAGCACCCACATCCTTCCGAGACGTTGGGCCTTATGGGTGATGTTGCCCTGGCGGTCAGTCACTTCCCTGGGCTGAATGGTGGGGTCATAGCTGACCTGTCCAGCCAGGTCACAGATCACGTCCTTGGTGGCCTTCTCAACACTCTTCTTGACGGCGCCGGCGGCGATCTGAGCGACGGTCACATCCGCGGCGATCTCCTGACCGTTGTCCACAAACAACAGCGAACCGCTGGTGATCTCAATCTTCTGGGCCTTGCCCTTGCCGGAAGGATTGATAGTGAGCTTGAAATCAGCCTCGGCTTGCTGGGCATCAACTCCATGGGGTGTGCGGTAAGGGCGCACGCGTGCTTTGGCGCCGAACTCAACGCTGCCCTCCACCTTGGAGCGGACCACGCCGGATTCCGCTGTTGACACACCACCGGTGTGGAACGTTCTCATGGTGAGCTGTGTTCCTGGCTCACCAATCGACTGGGCAGCGATGATGCCGACGGCCTCGCCGAGGTCCACCAGTTCGTTGTGGGCCAGAGCCCAGCCATAGCACTTGCGGCAGACCGAGCGGTTGGCCTCACAGGTCAGCGGTGAGCGCACGCTCACCGCCTCAACCCCGGCCTTCTGGATGCGCTGGGAGAGGGGGGGGTCGATTTCAGTGTTGCGCTCGGCTAGCACCTCTCCCTCTGCAGACACCACCTGATCAGCGGTTAGACGACCCACCAGACGATTGCCGAACTTGCCGTTCTCAGCCTTTACAACGATCAGACGTGTGGTTCCGCAGTCGTCCTCGCGCACGATCACGTCCTGAGCGACATCCACAAGACGTCGTGTGAGGTAACCGGAGTCAGCCGTACGCAGTGCCGTGTCCACCAGACCCTTGCGGGCGCCGTAGGAAGAGATGACGTATTCGGTGACGGTCAGGCCTTCACGAAAGTTGGTGCGGATCGGGAGGTCAATGATCTCCCCCTGAGGGTTAGCCATCAGGCCGCGCATGCCGACCAGCTGGCGCACCTGGGACATATTTCCCCGGGCTCCGGAGTTGGCCATCATCCACACAGAATTAAGTGGATCGTTCTGGTTGAAGTTCTTCTTGACCGCATCCACCAAGCGTTCATTGGTCTCGGTCCAGGTGTCAATGACCTTGGTGTGACGCTCAACCTCCGTAATCACACCGAGGCGATAAGACTCCTCAGTAGCCGTGATCAACTCTTCCGCCTCTCCGAGAAGGTCCTGCTTCGCCTCAGGGACCTTCAGATCATCCACCGAAATGGACACTGCAGCCTGGGTGGCGTACTTAAAGCCAAGATCCTTGAGCTGATCAGCCATGGCGGACGTGGCCGCCGTGCCGTGGTGTTTGTAGGCCCAGGCAACCAGCTGTTTCAAACCCTTTTTATCCACCACACGGTTGCGAAAAGGTGGGGGGGTCTTGGCTAAAGCGCGGGCTGCCAAGGCTGCGGCTGCGGCAGCCTTGGCAGCCTTAGCGGCCTTAGAAGACTTGGAAGACTTGGAAGACTTACGGGATTTGGAAGGAGTGGAGGTCATGACAGCGCTGAGAAATCGTGTTTATGGAGTGGATCGGTCTTAATCGTTCAGGTGGCTGCCACTGCATCAATGATGGTGTGATTCATCACCACACGGCCCACAGTCGTGAGGATGTAGCGGCTGATCAGGGCGCCCTCCTCATCAAAACGGTCGCGACGGTAGGTCCATTGCTCGAGCCGTGTGCCATCGGACAGAGTTTCACTCTTCAGGGGCTCGTCGCGTTCGTCGTCGTCCTCGACCTCACCGTTGAAGCGAACCCAGACCCAATCGTGTAGTCCGAGGTGTTTGTCCTCGAAGGCATGAATCACGTCCTCCAGATCAGAGAAAGTGCGGCTGCGATCCCCAAATTCAATTGGGCTCATTTGCGGCTGAAGCGCCGTCAGGTAGTAGGCACCCAACACCATGTCTTGCGACGGCGTGATGATCGGTTCGCCGGTGGCCGGGGAGAGAATGTTGTTGCTGGCCAGCATCAGCATGCGTGCCTCGGTCTGGGCTTCGATCGCCAGAGGCACATGAACGGCCATCTGGTCACCGTCGAAGTCGGCGTTGAACGCAGGACAGACGAGGGGATGGAGCTGAATGGCCCGGCCATCAACCAGTTTCGGCTCAAAAGCCTGAATGCCGAGTCGGTGCAGAGTCGGTGCACGATTGAGCATGATCGGATGCCCCTCGATCACCTCCTGAAGGACCTGCATCACCTCATCATCAGCTCGCTGGATGAGCTTCTTGGCAGCCTTGATGTTGTTAACGATGTTCTGACGGATCAGGCGATGAATCACGAACGGCTGGAATAGCTCGATCGCCATCTCCTTGGGCAGACCGCACTGATGCATCTTCAATTTCGGACCCACCACGATCACGGAACGACCGGAGTAGTCGACACGCTTGCCCAGCAGGTTCTGACGGAAGCGACCTTGCTTGCCCTCAATGATGTCGCTGAGTGACTTGAGGGGACGGTTGTTGGCACCGACAACGGTGCGACCGCGGCGACCGTTGTCAATCAGAGCATCCACGGCCTCCTGCAGCATCCGCTTTTCATTGCGGACAATGATCTCCGGGGCAAGAATCTCCTGGAGACGTGCAAGCCGGTTGTTGCGGTTGATGACCCTTCGATAGAGGTCATTGAGGTCAGAGGTGGCAAAACGACCGCCATCCAGCTGCACCATCGGGCGCAGGTCTGGAGGAATCACCGGAATCACATCGAGCACCATCCACTCCGGACGGGCATTGGTGGCGATGAAGTTGTCGATGACGCGCAAGCGCTTGATCAGCTTGGCTCGCTTCTGACCCTTGCTGCTGGCAATCTCCTCACGCAACTGTTCAGCCACCTCGTTGAGCGTGAGATCCTCAAGCAGCTGCTTGAGGGCTTCAGCCCCGATGCCGACCACCGGCTCGTTCTCAATCTCGGAATCTTCGGCATAGATCTCATCCTCGATCTCCAGCCACTCGTCTTCGGTGAGCAGCTGTTTGTATTTGAGATCCTTGTGGTCACCTGGATCGAGCACCACGTAACAGTTGAAGTAGACGATCTGCTCGACATCGCGCAGAGGCATATCCAGAAGGATTGCCACGTAGCTGGGAGTGCCCTTCAGGTACCAGACATGAGAGACAGGAGCAGCAAGCTTGATGAAGCCCATGCGGTGCCTGCGCACCCGACTTTCAGTGACCTCAACGCCGCAGCGCTCACAGACGATGCCGCGGTGTCGCACCCGCTTGTATTTGCCGCAGTGGCATTCCCAGTCCTTGGACGGGCCAAAGATCTTTTCGCAGAACAGCCCGTCCATCTCGGGCTTGAGGGTTCGGTAGTTAATGGTCTCCGGCTTGGTGACCTCGCCAACCACCTGACCATTGGGCAGGGTGCGCTGACCCCACTCCATCACCCGATCGGGTGATGCGAGTGTGATCTTGACGTAATCGAAGTGGTTCTCGGTCCGAAGGTTGCTATTGGTCATTGACGGTTAAGGAAGAGGGAGCGGTTTGTCGGTTCGTTCGTTGATCCGTCAGTCCTCGTCGTAATCAGCGACGCCCAGTGATTCATAAGTAGGTCTGCTGGGGGTGCTGCGACGCGGGTTAACGTCCTGCATCAGGTCCACTTCCTTGCCTTCATCCGTGAAAACGGCAATGTCCAGGCCTAGCGACTGAAGTTCGCGCATGAGTACCTTGAAGGATTCCGGAGTTCCCGGGCGCGGGATCGGCTTGCCTTTAACGATGGCGTTGAGAGCCTCATTGCGTCCTTGCATATCGTCGGACTTGACGGTGAGCAGCTCCTGGAGGGTGTAGGCAGCGCCGTAGGCCTCAAGAGCCCACACCTCCATTTCTCCAAGACGCTGACCACCCTGCTGGGCCTTGCCCCCCAGAGGTTGCTGAGTCACAAGTGAGTAGGGACCGGTTGAGCGGGCATGGATCTTGTCATCCACCAGGTGAACCAGCTTGAGGAAGTGGGAGTAACCCACGGCCACAGGTTGATCAAATGGCTCACCGGTACGTCCATCGATCAGCTGAAGCTTGCCGGGGTCATCCGGGTTGTAAATCCACTCCTTACCAGGCTGTTTGGCTGCGGTGGTCAGGAAGGCCTCCACAGTTTGTTGAGACTTCTCAGCGCCATACATCTCGTCGAAGGGCACAACCTTCACACGGCAGTCGAGGTTGGAAGCGGCCCAACCCATGAGCAGCTCAAACACCTGTCCGACATTCATGCGGCTCGGAACGCCCAGAGGATTCAGCACGATGTCTACAGGAGTGCCATCGGGGAGGTATGGCATGTCCTCACGGGGGAGGATGCGGCTAATGATTCCCTTATTGCCGTGGCGGCCGGCCATCTTGTCGCCAACCTGGATCTTGCGGCGTTGGGCTACGTACACACGCACCACCATGTTTGCACCAGGAGGCAGCTCATCACCCTGTTCCCGGGTGTAGATGCGCACATCCACGACACGCCCACGTTCGGTGCTCGGCACCCTTAGTGAGTTGTCGCGAACATCACGGGCTTTTTCACCGAAGATCGCACGAAGCAGTTTCTCCTCAGGAGGCTGATCGGATTCACCCTTCGGTGTGACCTTGCCGACAAGAATGTCGCCACTTTCAACGAATGCACCGATGCGGATGATGCCCATCTCATCAAGGTTGCCGAGGCTTTCCTCTGCAACGTTGGGAATCTCCCGGGTGATCTCTTCTGGACCCAGCTTGGTCTGACGGGCCTCGATTTCATACTTCTCGATATGCACCGAGGTGTAGAGGTCGTCATTGACAAGACGCTCACTGACAAGGATGGCGTCCTCGTAGTTGTACCCCTCCCAAGGCATGTAAGCGATCAGCACGTTCTGACCGAGAGCGATCTCACCGCCTTCACAGGCAGATCCATCGGCAAGCACCTGGCCCACGATCACCGGGTCTCCCTGGCGAACAATCGGACGCTGGTTCAGACAGGTGTCCTGATTGGAACGTTGATATTTTTGAAGGAAGTGGGTGTGTTCGAGACCTTCCTCGTCCTGAACCACAATCGCAGTTGCATCGACGAAGGTCACGGTGCCGTTCACACGGGAGATAGGGACCATGCCCGAGTCGCGAGCGACCTGGGTTTCCAGACCTGTTCCCACAAGGGGTCGCTCCGGACGCAACAGCGGAACGGCCTGACGCTGCATGTTGGAGCCCATCAGAGCGCGGTTGGCGTCGTCGTGCTCCAGGAAGGGGATCAGTGAGGTGGCAACGGAGATCACCTGCACAGGTGAGAGCTGAACGTAGTCGACCTGCTCGGGAGGAACCTTTTCGAAATCCTGCCGGTATCGGACAGGAATCAGATCCGCGAGGATCGTTCCATCGCTGTCGGTCGCCACATCTCCAGGAGCAACACGGCATTCGTCCTCGAGGTCTGCTGACAGATAAATCGGATCACCCTGCTTGAGCACCCGACCGTTCTCGACTTTCCAGAACGGGGTTTCAATGAAGCCGTATTCGTTCACCCTGGCGTGGGTGGCGAGTGAATTGATCAGGCCAGCATTGGGACCCTCGGGCGTTTCAATTGGGCAAAGACGGCCGTAGTGGGAAGGATGAATATCACGAACAGCGAAGCCAGCACGCTCACGTGTCAGACCACCTGGGCCTAACGCTGAAATGCGACGCTTGTGCGTAAGTTCAGCCAATGGATTCGTCTGATCCATGAACTGACTGAGCTGACTGGAGCCGAAGAACTCCTTAATGGCAGCGACAAGCGGCTTGGGATTGACCAGCTGGGCAGGAGTGAGAGAGTCGGTCTCACCGACGGTCATGCGTTCCTTAATGATTCGCTCAAGGCGGTTGAGACCCACACGTACCTGGTTCTGAAGCAGCTCACCCACCGAACGGACCCGGCGATTACCCAGATGATCAATGTCATCAAGGCTGGCACCACCGACATCAAGCTCAAGATTGATCAGATAATCAAGGGTTGAAAGCACATCCTCATGGGTGAGGGTGCGCACGGAGTCAGGAATGGTGAGACGCAGTTTCTTGTTGATCTTGTAACGGCCCACCCGACCAAGGTCGTAGCGCTTGGGATCAAAGAAACGGGTCTGAAGCAGCTGTTGACCACCACTGACTGATGGCGGCTCACCAGGACGCAACTTCTTGTAAAGCTCAAGCAAAGCCTGATCCTCGGAGCTGATGCCCTCGTCGTTGGCGGCTTCAATCGACTTCTTGTAGTACTCAGGATGCCGGAGCTTGTCGATCACATCGTTGTCCGACAGGCCCATGGCGCGCATCAGCACGTGGGCGTTGATCTTGCGAGTCTTGTCAACCCGGACATGCAGCAGATCGTTCTTGTCGGTCTCGAACTTCAGCCAAGCGCCGCGGTTGGGAATGACGCTGGCGTTGTACGTACGACGGCCGTTTTTGTCCATTTCATCTTTGAAATAGACACCAGGGCTGCGCACGATCTGATTGACGATCACGCGCTCTGCGCCGTTGATGATGAACGTCCCCCGCTCCGTCATCAAGGGCAGCTCGCCGATGAACACCTCCTGTTCCTTGATCTCACCGGTCTCCTTGTTGACCAGCCGGCAGGTCACATACATCTGTGAGGCAAACGTCGCATCACGACGCTTGGCCTCTTCCACATCATGGCGAGGACGCTTCAGGCGGTACTCACTACCGACGAAATGGAGTTCGAGCTTGCCGGTGTAATCGGTAATCGGCGAGAAGCTTTCGAGCTCCTCGATCAGACCTCTCTCAAGAAACCACTTGAAACTGGCACGCTGAACCTCCACCAGATCGGGCAGATAGGTGGCGGTCTTGGCGACCTGAATCGCGCTGCTGCTCATGCGGAGACCTGCAGGTATCGAAGGGGACAGTGGGGCCTGAAGGAGGCAGCCGTCTTAACCATGGAGAGGGCCTTCAGCCAAAACAGCGGAGGCCATCCCTTGGAAAGGGACAACCTCCGCAATCACTGGCTTTAGAAGACTCGGGTCAGAACGGCTGACGTCGTCAATGCACCGGACGGTAATGGACGCTTCGGGAGCCCAAGCACAGAAATCATGCTTGGCCAGGCCAATAAGTCATCTTACACTTTCGCGCTCTCGGAGTCTCTAAGGTCAGGGAAGCCGGAACAGACGCCTTGCATTAGCAGTGCTGTCTTGAGCAACCTGCTCGAGAGACTGCTGGCGCAGCTCAGCGACACGCGTGGCTACCGAAGCCACGAACGCAGGCTCATTGCGTTTGCCACGGCGGGGAACTGGTGCAAGGAACGGACAATCGGTCTCGACCAGAAATCGATCCTGGGGAACCTGCTGCGCACAGTCATGGGTCGGCACCGCCTTGGGAAACGTCACGGTGCCGCTAAAGCTGATGTAGAGCCCCAGCTCCAGAAACTGATGCATCTCCTCTGGGGTTCCGCCCCAGCAATGCATCACGCCGTCGGGACAACGTCCTTCGAGCTGTCGCGCGCGCAGTTCTGTCAACATCGGCTCTGCCGCATCACGGCAATGGATGATCACCGGCAGATTGAGCTCCACGGCAAGATCCAGCTGGGGCCGCAGGATCCCAAGCTGTTCATCCAGATTCTTGTCGCGGAAGAGATCCAGACCGAGCTCACCAATGGCCACCACCCGGCTGTCATCAAGCGCTGCCAGGCGCAACACCTCGGGTGTGTCCTGACTCCAGTGCTTGGTATCGAGTGGATGAACACCGACGGAGTAACGCATCTCCGGGAATCGATCCGCCAGCGAGCGGATGGCAGGGATCTCACTTGGCTCGACACAGGCATGCAGAAGCGACTTCACACCCGCACCCCGCCAGCGTTCAGCAACAGCCTCGAGATCCTCTTCAAAGGTTCGAAAGACGATGTGACAGTGACTGTCGATTAACACAGGAGTAGACATCGGATCCTGAAACGCGCCTTCAGGATCCATTCTGCAGGGATTGAGTCAGTCGAACCGACCCAATCATCATTGATTCAGCCTGCTGCAGGAGCAGGATCAATCGCTTTTTTCACAGCAACTGTCAGTCGGGCTTTCTGGTGGGCACCGGCGTTGCGATGCAACACACCACGCTTCACAGCTTTGTCGATCTTGCTGAACGCAGCATTCATGCTGGATTGAACACCGGCTTTCGCCTCATCGCCTGGTGTAGCGGTGTAGGCGTCACAGGCACTCAGGCAACGCTTCATGAGAGTGCGCATGGCTGATTTGTAGGCCTTGTTCTCGAGGCGATTGCGCTCAGCGATCTCGACGCGCTTCTTTGAAGACTTGTTATTGGCCACAGAGGCGGATTTCTCATCGACAATCCATAACCTTAGCTCAGGACCCACTGAGCTCCCATCGAGGTCATACGCGATGGACCTAGCTTGAAGACACCTAATGACGGGCGTTGATGACCACCCTGAGCACGGAGCCAGCGGCGAACGGTCTGCCCAGGTGCCTCGAGAGCGCAGCAGGGGCTGAACACCAACTCGATCGGATTTCAACGCGCACCACTGGCCAGGCCCAGAGAGAGGCGACCGCAACGGTCGAAGCCATTATCGAACGCGTTCGCAGTGAAGGTGACCGGGCCCTGAAGGCGCTGACCGAACAGTTCGACGGTTTCCGTCCTGAGCCGCTGCGCGTTCCAGCGATTGAGCTGAAACAAGCCTGGGACGACAGCCCTGCGAATTTGAGGGACGCCCTGGAACTCGCCCATCGACGGATCCAGGATTTTCACCAGCGTCAAAAGCCACAGGACCTTGATGTGCAAGGCGTTCACGGCGAACGATTGGGACGGAGATGGCGACCAGTGCAAGCTGCCGGTCTCTATGTCCCTGGTGGTCGGGCCTCCTACCCGAGCACGGTGCTGATGAATGCGGTTCCGGCAAGGGCCGCCGGCGTGGAAAAACTGGTGATGGTCACCCCGGCAGGACGGAATGGCCAAGTGAACCGCACGGTGCTGGCAGCAGCACACCTGGCGGGCGTGCAGGAGGTTTATCGAATCGGAGGTGCCCAGGCGGTCGCCGCTCTTGCCCTGGGCACCGAGACCATCCCCCGTGTCGATGTGATCAGCGGGCCGGGCAATCTCTACGTCACCCTCGCCAAAAAGCTGGTCTACGGGCAAGTCGGGATCGACTCCCTCGCCGGGCCCAGCGAAGTGCTGGTGATCGCCGATGACTCAGCCTGCGTCGCTCAAGTCGCTTCTGATCTCTTAGCTCAGGCGGAACATGATCCACTGGCCGCAGCCATCCTGCTCACCACATCACAGTCTTTGGCTGATGCCCTGCCCGCGGAACTCGCAGCTCAACTGAGCAAGCATCCGCGTGAGGCCATTTGCAGGCAATCCCTAGGTCAGTGGGGGCTGGTCGTGGTCTGCGACAACCTGGAAACCTGCGCACGCCTCAGCGATCGATTTGCACCTGAACACTTGGAACTACTGGTGGAGCGACCACGAATGCTGGCGGATCGCATTCAGCAGGCAGGCGCCATCTTCATCGGTCCTTGGAGCCCTGAAGCGGTCGGCGATTACCTGGCTGGTCCGAATCACACCCTGCCCACATGCGGTTCTGCCCGCTACAGCGGTGCACTGAGCGTGGAAACCTTCATGCGCCACACCTCAATGATCGAATTCAGCCGGGAAGCCCTCGAAGCCACTGGCGGAGCGGTGGTGGAACTGGCCAGCAGCGAAGGACTCCACAGCCATGCGAACTCGGTGAAGGTCCGGTTGGACTGACAATCAGCCGGCCTTCTCCAGTCGACGAACACCGGCCAAGTCGTCGTTCACTTCACCCACCAGCACCTCGTCCGCGAGGTTCACGAACAAACCATTCTCCAAAACACCGGGAATGTTGTTGATGCTTCGCTCTAAATCCACAGGGCCGGAAATCCCATCTTCAAAGCGGACATCCAGAACAAGGTTGCCCTGATCGGTCACCACTGGTCCAGCCTTGCGATGTGCCATGCGCAATTCAGCTTTTCCGTTCATCGCGGCTAATTGCTGCTGAACCTGACGCCAGGCTCCCGGGAGAACCTCAACCGGTAGGAGGAACTCTAGGTTCAGTCGCTGCACCAGCTTGGTGGAATCCACAACGACAACGAAGCGTTCTGCGCGAGCAGCAACAAGCTTCTCCTGAACGTGGCATGCACCTCCGCCCTTGATCAGCTGAAAGGAAGGATCAACCTCATCAGCACCATCGATGGCCAAATCAATCCGATCCACAGCATTCAGGCTGCGCAGGGGGATTCCCAGCTCAGCAGCCAGCACTTCTCCCTGAAACGACGTGGTGACGCCGACGATGTCCTTGAGCTGTCCGGAAGCCAGGCGCTGCCCGAGTCCCTTGATCATCAGAGCTGCGGTGGAACCCGATCCAAGCCCCACGATCATGCCGTCACGGAACTGTTCAACCGCCGCTTCCGCGACGGCCTTTTTCATCTGGTTCTGAAGATCTGACATCGCTCAGGATTAAACCGGCGAGACCGTAGCAAGGGTTTTATCCGAAGCCAGGTAACGGCTCGGGTTTAACAGATAGCTGTAGATCTTTTTCTCCACGGATGATCTGCAAAGTCAAGGGCTGGTGGATCTCAGCTTGATCGACCTGCTGAAGCAGTGTTTGGGGATCATCAACCGGCACATCTCCTGCCTTGACCACCAAATCGCCGCGACGCAGACCAGCACGCTGTGCAGGACTATCAGGCAGCACAGACTGAACAAGAGCACCAGAACGTTCCGGCAGCTCAACCAGCGCATTGGGATCCCTGTTGTGCTCCTTAGCGATTCGCGCCGTCAAAGCAATCAATTGAAGTCCTAGATAGGGATGAACCACCTCTCCGGCCTGCTGCAGCTGCTCAGCAACGCGGCTCGCCAGATTGATGGGGATGGCAAAGCCAAGTCCAGCCCCTGGACCGGATCTGACGAGCGTATTGATACCGATCACGCGACCATCGGCATTCACCAGAGGCCCGCCTGAGTTTCCAGGATTGATCGCTGCATCGGTCTGGATCAGATCAAGACGCTTGTCGTTAAAACCGAGGCTGCTGATGTTGCGATGCAGACTGCTAACAATTCCAAGGGTCACAGTCCGCTCAAGGCCGTAGGGCGTGCCCAGAGCGATGGCCCAGTCTCCGACATCTAGGGCATCGGAGTCCCCGAGCCTGGCCGGCTTAGGTGAGTCGCCCCCCTCAAGCCGAACCAGCGCCAGATCGGTAACTGGGTCACGTCCGATGACAACACCATCTCTCTGATCGCCGTCGGCCAGGGTGACATTGACCTCTTCCACCTGTTCAACAACATGGGCATTGGTGAGCACCAGCCCCTCCCGATCAATCACAACCCCGGAACCCTGACCACGTTGACGTTCAGGTCCGTAGCCGGGCTCACCGAGCAAATCCCTCAGCAACGGGTCGATCAGATTGGGGTCAAAGGGCTGGCGCTCCACGACCCGCTCTGTGTCGATTCGCACTACTGCCGGAGCGACGTTGCGCACAGCATCAGCCACAAAACTGTGGGTGCCAGGTAGCGCATTAGAAGCTGCGAGCACTCGGGCAGGCAGAAGAGTGAACGACAGGGCAATGGAAAGGGTCCCCAACCACCTGAGAACCCATTGCTTGGACAATCGGCCAGGAACCACAGACGAAAGCGAAATAACTACGCTCACGCTAGAGGGGCTAATCAGAACATTGGCGCCGAATCAACAAGAGTGGATCCATCGTTGCGGCCATCCGCTGGAAGCGCTGTGCTGAGCAGATCGACATCAGAAGGAATCCCCCCCATACCAACAGATCCTTGGTTCAACTGGGTGAAATCTTCGGGCCCGAATTGTCCGTCACCGCCAAGAATGAAATCGAACTGCTCACTACGCGAGATCACTTCATCGAAGGTCGCCGATCCGCGCAGCAGCTCCGAAGCCGCCGTGATCAAGCTCTGATCTCCACTGCTGTCATTTGACAAAGCCCAGAACATCATCCCGCCGAGCCCCATGTCATCAATGAATGCCGTTTTGCCAGCGATCGTTGCGGGCGTTTCAACGGAACTCCAGACGCGAGTTGCATCGCTATAGGCAAAAGCCGCCTTGGAATCATCGTCCCAGATCAATTCATAGGATCCATCACTGATGCCGGTAATGAGATCTTTCTGGTCATAATTACCAGCCTCAAAGGAACCAGGCGCTTGCCGAGAATCTCCATTATTTCCAAGCCCCAGCGTTTCTCCGGCATCAACACCACCCCAAGCACGGGTATACGCCGGAGCTCCGAGGATCACCTTGCTGAGGTCAACATCATTAGCCTGAAATTGCTCGATTGCGGTAACAACGTCGTATCCACCGGGATCATTGATCATTGCCGCCTGATGACCAGTCTGAGATTCCCAACCTCCATGGAAATCGTAGGTCATCACATTGTAGAAATCGACATAGGGATCAATTCCTGGAAGGTTCAGATTAGAGAGCTTTTCATAACCTCCGGCAGTGGCGATCGATACCTCATAGTCCTCTCCCGTTACTTGCGCAAGCTGATCCAGTTTTCCCCTCAGGAGTTCAAGAGTGAGAGCGAAGTTGTCGCCGTCTTCAGGACTGGATGCGTTACCTGACTCCCCACCTCCGCCAGGATATTCCCAGTCAAAATCAACAGTGTTAAAGAAGTCATATTGCTGAAATATATCAACAATATTATCAGTGAATGCTTCTCGATCAGCCACGGAGTCAACAGCCAAACTGAATTCATCTGACAAGGTCCAACCACCAAGAGCAAATCCCAGATTCACCTCAGGATGAAGCTGTTTAAGCAGATCAAACTGCCGCAGGTTGCCGACATAGTCGACGGGCGTATTCCAGTCCATGGGAACACCGGTCACAGTCACCGATCCGTCTGCATTTGTCGTGGCGGTGAAGTCAGCTCCAGTTGTGTAAGTCTTGAGACGCTCAGCATCCAGCTCAAGCCAATCAGCCCTTGTAAAGGTTCGATTGACCTGCTCAGCGGCGAGGAAGCGCTTATCCGTGGCAGCCCAGGCGTCGAACAGCTTCACATCACCATTCGATTTCACATCAAAGAAGCTGTAGTTGATGTGAGTCAGTTCGTCGACCTTGATGTCCTGTACGAGGAAGTCACGTTCATAGATGCCCCATTCCTCGAAATAGGCAACCAGCTTTTTATCGGATCCACTGATTGCCTGGCCGGATGCAGCCACAATCTCCGGAGCAATCACCACGCGATCCGGTCCACTCAATGGCTCAACAGGGCCTAAAAGCTCTGCAGGCTGAGACGGCAACTCGCTGTCGTCGGGCTCAGCTGGGAGGCGATCTGCGCTCGCGGCAAGCGTTGTGACTGGCTGGGATTGCGCTGGGGCTGTTGTATCAGCCAAGCCACCGGTCGACACAACATCTACAGACAGCTCTGAATCAATAGACGCTGACTCCGAACCATTCCCTTGCGAAAAAAATAAAGCGCTTGTGAGTTCACCGCTATTTGGGATGCCCTCACTAACAGCGTTGAAACTCACATCAATGGTCTGTCCAGCTGCGATGGTGCTGTTCCAAGTTGCTGGAGTGAGCGTCACCTTGCTGCCACCGCCCGGCAGCGCTTCAAGATTGGCGGAACCTGCCCAACTCTGGAAGTTGCTATGGGGGGTCTCGAAGCTGACAGACCAGTTGTCGATGGCTCTTTCCGAACTGTTAGTGATCGAGAGAATTCCACTCATCCCTCCCCAGTAGAGGCTTCCGCTGGCTTCGATGCTCAGTGGATTGACACTGGAATTGGTCACCATGGACCCTGAGTCGACGGGCCCCTCCTCGGGGGCTTGATCGACCGGCTGATCAGCAATGTCGACTGCGGTCAATGCATCGGCCAAGACCGGAGACATCGCTGCCTGGCCAAAACCTTCAGAAGGCGAGGACTGCTGATCCGCCAAAGGCTGAGGATCAGGGGAGATGGTCGTCGGGGCCACGGCCTCAGGAACCTGCATCGACACAGGTTCACCAGCACCAGCGAAGAATTCGGCATTGGTCAGAGCACCGCTGTCAGCCAGACCTTCACCCTGAGCATTGAAACTGATCGAGATTTCGCCATTGGCGGCAATGCTTCGGTTCCAACTGGCAGGCTTGAACGTGACGCGGTTGAGCCCATTCCCTGCATCGGCAACACTGACTTCGCCTGACCAGCTTTCAAAGCCACCGTGCGGCGTCAGGAACGAAGCCTGCCAATCCTCAACGGCCACTCCCATTGGGTTGTGAATGATCAAGTTGCCGCTGATACCGCCCCCCCACCAAAGGGATCCATCCACCTCGAGCTGGAGACAGCTGTTGTGGACATTGGAACCACCAGACAGGTTCATCACCGCTGTTGAGAGATCCGGAGGCGTCATCTCCATCTCCATCGGCATCTGCATCGGCATGCCAGCCATCTCGCTGGTAGCCAGCTGAGACGCTGGAATCATGGAGTCCGATTCAGTTTGATCCGCTCGCTCCTGAATCAAACGTTTGCTCTCATCAAGAGAAGTCGGTTGCCCGGGAGCCTCCCCTACAGCAGTAACGAATTGCCCAGGCCTGGCTTGAGCACCATCGGTGTAACCACCTTCAGGAGTGAACAGATTTGTGCGATCAGCCAATGCGAGTTGCTCCGGACTGAAGCCAAACGCACGATCAAGAAGATCCTCCTCAATCTGATCAAAATGAAATTCCAGATTGGCGCCAATCAGATCTTCCTTCTGGATCCCAGTGAAAACAAATTTCTGGCCGTTTGGCTCCGAACTGATGACCAGATCTGCACCAACATTCTCAACCTCCAAGCGCTCACGGGTCCCAAAATAGAGAAAATTAATCTTGTCGGTCAGAGGATCAAAATTATCAATTCTGGTAATGCTGTCTTTCTCATGTGAACGGATATAAACCGTGTTTTGCGACCCTGGATCACCATCATTGAAGGCAGGACCAGTTTGATTTTCCCAGGACAGCACAGCACCGATGTCCTGCCGAAGATGCTCATTCGCGACAGGAGCAAAGTTATCTGCGCTTAGATCGCTCCAGCGGACTCCTAATCCATCAGTGTCGAGAATTCTTTGAAACTGATCTGGCTGCCATGGAAAAACGATGGTGGCAAAACCATTCTCATCCTGACCAAGAATCAGGCTGTGAACGGAAACATTACCGAAATCAAGGTTGTCAGCTGCGGGATCGAAACCACGAATGTCCTGACTGAAATCACCAACAACAAAAGTTGCCATGAATCAAGAATGCTCAAGGTAATCGAATCATTGCTGCAGACGATGATTTTCAAAACCCTTCATTTCAAGGGTTTTCGGTTAAATTCAGACACAAATCAGCACAACAGATTCATCTGAAATTCACAGTTCAGAAACTGTTGAGTCACACAATGGATTACACCCGTGGCTTCTCGTGCTTCGTTTCAATCAACCCAGTGGCGCCTGATTCCTTCAACTGCCGCTGCCGTGCGGTCCTTCACATTCAACTTGCGCATGATCGACTGCACGTGACCTCTTGCGGTGGTTTCAGCGATTGAGAGCTTTTCAGCAATTTCCTTGTTGGTCATGCCGTCACATAGCAATGCCAGCACCATGCGTTCGCGATCCGACAGTGCATGGGCTTCCTGGGGATCTCTGTGACAGATGGCATAGGGGATGAATGGATCCACAAATCGCTCACCGGCCTGGATCGACTGCATTGCATTGGCGATTGAGGTCAGATCAAGGCTGCGGCGAGTGAGGACCACATCCGCGGGACTGGCGAGAGCCTCCCGCATCAGGGTGGGATCCGCTCCTTTGAGCGTGAACACTGAGGCGATCGGAAACTCCGGCACTGAACGTCGTTTGAGGTCAACAACCAGATCCAGCCCTCGACAATCCTCCAGCTGCTCGCTGACAAAAGCCAGTACTGGTTCGCAAATGCCATCAAGACAGGACAAAGCCTCCTCACGGGTCGAAGCGATCCCGATCAGAGGGCATGTTTGTTCAGCGCTTTGCAGAGCGAACAGACTGGCCAAGGCCAGGGCATAGGGGCGATTGGCCGTCGCCACCAGGATGCGATGGCTGCCAGAGAGATCCCGCAGATGCTTGCTCAGCTCGCGGAATGACTCATCAATGGTGATCAGCACTGATCAACTCGAGTGTGTTCGCTCTTTCAGGATGGGGCTTGGCTCGGGTGATCGCAGCTCAGGCGCAGCCATCCATCGAAACAACTGAACAATGCCCGCCAGGCTGATCCTGATCGGGCAGGTTTCCAATTTCTCGAACTGGTCGCTTGCTCGAGCTGTGCCTAGAGGTGTGTTCACAACGAACCGACTGTGTCATCCCTATGCGCCTGATCCAGAAGGCCGCAACCGGCCTGCTTGCTCTTTCCACAATCGCCCTGGTGGGGTGTCAAAACGAGAAGCCTGCAGCGGATAACTCGACCGAGAGTTCAACAGCAAAGAGCGTTTATGACACAGGCAAACTGAGGGCTGTGGTCATTGGTGATTCATTGCCGATGGTCAAGAAAGACGGCGACAACTACGACGGCCTTTCTTTCGTGGTTCTCGAAGCGATTCGGGATCAGATCAATGTGTCCCCGAACAAGACAGACAAAGACGTCAGCATCGAGACAATCGCTGCGGATTCCGCCCGCAATGGCCTGGACATGATCCGATCCGGAGCTGCTGATATCGCCTGCGGTGTTGCCTTCACCTGGGAAAGACAGCGCTCACTGACCTACACACTGCCCTTCTCCGTTGGCGGGGTAAGGCTTCTCGCCCCAGCGGGTATCGATGGCACTCCCAAGAGCCTGAACGGCAAAACAGTCGGTGTTGTGAAAGACAGCATGGCGGCCAACGTGCTGGCGGAATCAGTGGATGATGCCAACTTCCAGTTTTTTGACACGCCTGATCAGGCACTGGCGGCGGTCAAGGAAGGCAGCGTTGAAATTCTTGGCGGCGACAGCCTATGGCTGAGAGCGAACCAGGCTGCAACGGCACCGGATTCCTCATTAGTTCCGGACAGGCCCTATGCCCGCTCAGGAGTGGGTTGCGTGGTGGCTGACACCACTCCCCATCTGCTCAACATCAGCAATCTGGGTATCGGCCGTCTGCTCTCGGGATACATCAACGACGACGACGGAGTCCGATCAGCCATCAACACCTGGATCGGCACCGACAGCACTGTGGGACTCAAGGACGATCAGATCAGCGGTTTCTTCACGATCGTGCTCTCCACCGCCGCACAACTCAATCCGCAGTCCTGATCTCGATTTCTGATTGATCCATCAATTACCTCAACCATGAATAAGACAAGCCTTCTCACCCTCGCCGCCGTTCTGGCAACCAGTGCGGTGCTCTGTGAATCATCCAGAGCCGCAGTACACAACGAACCCGATCTGGGCAACTCCCTCGAGCAGCGCATCGAGCGAATAAGTCCTGAAGCCTGGGCTGTGATACAGCGCAATGGCGTTCTGACCGACGAAGAGATCGCTCGCGCCTGGGGCAATGGCGGCGGTCGGGCCTGGGGCAATGGCGGCGGAGTCGGGAGACGGGCCTGGGGCAACGGTGGTGGCGGCTTCGCCAACGGCGTCCGCCGTGGATTTGCCAACTGGTGAACCATTCCGATTACGGCCCGATCGGTCTGCTAGTGATCCAATCGACGTCGCTCTGCAATCTCGATTGCAGCTACTGCTACCTCCCGGATCGCCAGCGGCGCAATGTGTTCAACCTTCAGCAGCAGCTACCCCTGCTGCTGGAGAGAGTCTATGAAAGCCCGTTCTGGGGGCCCCATCTTTCGATTCTCTGGCACGCCGGTGAGCCGCTGACGCTGCCCACCAGTTTCTATGACCAGGCCAGCGCGATCATTCAGCGCCAGACCGCCGGCCTGCAGGAGCAGGGAGTGGTGATCGAACAACACCTGCAGACCAACGCGACGCTCATTAACGACGACTGGTGCGATTGCTTTGTGCGCAACCGGATCGTTGTTGGAGTCAGTGTCGACGGCCCTGAGGACATTCACGACAGCCACCGACGCTTCCGGAACGGCAAGGGTTCATTTACCCAGACCATGCGCGGTATCCGCACACTGCGCGAGCGCGGCATCGATTTCCATGCAATTGCCGTCCTGACCGCTGATGCACTGGAACAACCAGAGCGGATGTACACCTTCTTCCGTGATGAAGGGATTCATCAGCTCGGTTTCAACGTGGAAGAGCAAGAGGGAGTGCATACCAGCTCATCGATGCAGGGCCTTTTGAAGGAACGGCTCTACAGAGAATTCCTTTCACAGTTCTGGGCCTGCAATGAAAAGGATGGGTTTCCCATCCAAGTACGTGAGTTCGATCAGGTGATGGGCATGATCGCGGGAGGCCAGCGCCTGCTGCAGAACGAGATGAACCGTCCCTTCGCGATTCTCAGCGTGGACGCCAAAGGCAACTTCTCAACATTCGATCCTGAGCTGCTTTCGGTTGAAACCGAACGCTATGGCCTGTTCAATCTGGGCAACATCCGCGATGTCTCGCTGATGGAGGCCACCCAAACGGAGCCATTTCAGAAACTGCTTCGCGATATGTCTTCCGGTATGAAGCGATGCAAACAGGAATGCGAGTACTACGGGTTCTGCGGAGGCGGAACTGGCAGCAATAAATATTGGGAGCACGGCAGTCTGGACGCCACAGAAACCTGCGCATGTCGTTTTTCCAGTCAGATCCCGGTGGATGTGTTGCTGGAGAAGCTGGAAACGGCAGCCGGTCCATGAGCAAGGAATCCGACCAAGAGGTGAGCTGACTCCGCACGCTGATGAGGAGGGTCGGCAATCCTTTAAATTGAATCCACGGCCTGGTGAGATCCTCTCTCCGGGAGGGTGATCAACGCATCCACCATCGGGCCTGAGCCCGAGACCACCCTTCCCGCGCCCTTGCCCCATCCACTCCTTCCGGATCTCAATTCTTTGGCCAAGGCCACGGCTGAAAGCCATGGATTTGCGCTGGTCAGCGCCCAGGTGCTGACGCATCTGCAGCCGATGACTCTGCAAGTGCAGATTCGTCGCTGCAATGGTGATGACGTCTCTCTGGATGACTGCGCGGGTTTCAGTGCACCGATGGGAGAGGCCATCGAAGCCTCTGCTCTACTCACGGAGGCCTATGTTCTGGAGATCAGCAGCCCCGGGATTGGGGACAGGCTCCAGTCGGACAGGGATTTTCAGACCTTCCGGAGCTATCCCATTGATGTCGTCCACAAAGACGACGAAGGCAGGGAGCAGCGTTTGTCGGGGACCCTGCTCGAACGCACCGAAGACCACGTTCAGATCAACATGCGCGGCCGGGTCAAAAAGATCCCCAGGGATTCAGTGATCAGCGTTGAGCTCACAAGCCCAACTGGCTGAACAGATCACAACCACACCCCTTCTTTTCCGCTCCTTCACTCCTCTTCGTCACCGCTATGGCACTCGTTCTCCTTCCTGGCCTCAGCAACCTGATCGATGACATCAGTGAGGAGAAGAAGCTTCCTCCTCAGGTGGTTGAAGCCGCTTTGAGAGAGGCACTACTCAAGGGCTATGAGCGCTACCGCCGCACCCTCTATCTGGGCATCGGAGAAGACCCATTCGACGAGGAATATTTCAGCAATTTCGACGTTGCGCTGGATCTGGAGGAAGAGGGCTACAGAGTTCTGGCCAGCAAGATCATCGTGGAGGAGGTGGAGAGCGAAGACCACCAGATCGCGCTGGCTGAGGTGATGCAGGTGGCCGAAGACGCCCAGACAGGCGACACGGTGGTCTTGGATGTCACGCCTGAGAAGGAGGATTTCGGCCGCATGGCTGCGGCCACAACCAAACAGGTGCTGGCCCAGAAGCTGCGTGATCAGCAACGACGGATGATTCAGGAGGAATTCGCCGACCTTGAAGATCCTGTTCTCACGGCCCGAGTGATTCGCTTCGAGCGTCAATCCGTGATCATGGCCGTCAGTTCTGGGCTAGGGCGTCCTGAAGTTGAAGCAGAGCTGCCTCGACGTGATCAGCTTCCTAACGACAACTATCGCGCCAATGCCACCTTCAAAGTCTTTCTCAAAGAGGTCAGCGAGGTTCCAAGGCGAGGTCCTCAGCTTTTCGTGAGCCGAGCCAATGCCGGTCTTGTGGTCTACCTGTTTGAAAACGAAGTGCCGGAAATCCAGGAGGGGTCCGTCCGCATCGTTGCCGTGGCAAGGGAAGCCAATCCCCCTTCACGATCCGTCGGTCCCCGTACCAAGGTTGCGGTGGACAGCATCGAACGCGAGGTGGACCCTGTCGGAGCCTGCATCGGCGCTCGCGGCTCCAGGATTCAGCAGGTGGTGAATGAACTCCGCGGGGAGAAAATCGATGTCATCCGCTGGTCGCAGGATCCTGGCCAGTACATCGCCAACTCGCTCAGCCCTGCACGGGTTGATGTCGTTCGGCTCGTCGACCCTGTCGGACAACATGCCCATGTGCTGGTCCCACCGGATCAGTTGAGCCTGGCGATTGGCCGCGAAGGGCAGAACGTGCGGCTAGCAGCACGCCTAACAGGCTGGAAGATCGACATCAAGAATTCGAGCGAATACGACCAGGCAGCAGAAGATGCCGTTGTCTCGGAACTGATCGCTCAACGTGAGCAGGAGGAGGCACTGCAACGTGAAGCCGAGGAACGACTCGCCGCTGAGCAGGCCGCTAGAGCGGAAGAAGATGCCCGCCTGCGTGAGCTTTACCCCCTACCGGAAGACGAGGAGGAATACGGCGAAGGATCGGAAGAAGGGATGGCAGACGGGGAGGTCTACGAGGAGTCAGCTGAATCAGAGCAAGCTGAATTACAGCAATCCGAAGCTGCCGCAGACCAGGAAGAAGGTGAGACTGAAGAGGTTGTTAGTGATCCCAACGAGGAAGGAGCCCGGTGAGCACCTCACGCCCTGTCCTGCGTCGGTGTGTCGCCTGCCGAGAGCTGTTTGACCGCAGCATTCTCTGGCGGGTCATCCGCGACCATCGGGACGGGGTTCTCCTCGATCAGGGCATGGGGCGTTCGGCCTATCTCTGTCGCAAGGAGAGCTGTCTTGAGGAAGCACAGCGCCGAAAACGCCTGCACAAAGCCCTGCGATGCCAGGTGCCCGACAGCGCGCTTGAGGAGCTGAGAAAGCGACTGAAACCAAACAAGGAATCAGCCGCTGAGGCAAGATGAACACTGGCCCCACCTTGTGTGGTGCCCCGAGCACCCCGTGCCCGGACCGACCGGAGACCTGAATGACCAGCAGCGGCAAAGTCAGAATCTATGAGCTGTCCAAGGACCTTGGCCTGGACAACAAAGACGTGCTGGATGCCGCTGAGAAGCTGTCCATTGCGGCCAAGAGCCACAGCAGCTCAATCAGCGAAGTCGAGGCAGGCAAGATCCGCACGATGTTGAACAGCGGTGGTGCGTCCCGTCCTGCTGCAGTTCCCTCGAAACCCTCACAAGGGAAGTCAATCCTTTCGGTGAAGAAGGCTGCCGGCGTTGATGCCTCTGCACCCGTCAAGCCGGCCCAGCCGAAACCGGCTGCTGCACCAGCCGCACCCATCCGCGCTGCCGCAACGCCTCAGCGGCCGCCGGCACGGCCCGCCGCTCCCGCAAAACCTGCAGCACCGCATGCCGCTGCACCCCAGAAAACAGCAGCGCCGAAACCCGCAGCACCGCCACAGACGCTGATTCGCAAGGAGCCACCCCAAAAGCAGCCTGTTCAGAAACCGGTTGAACGCCAATCCCAGGCGCCCCAGCAGCCGACACCACGACCAGCTGCTGGCCCAGGGCCGAATCGCACCGCCAGCAGACCTGTCTCGCCACCGGCAAGACCTACTGCGCCCTCACCCACATCAGCTGACAAATCTCGCAATACGGCTCCGATTCGTCGAGCTCCAAGCGAAGGGAGTGCGCGCCCGACTCCTCCTCCATCAGGACGCCAGCCCAAATCACCGGTAAACCGAACGGTGCCACCCCCGCAAAGACCGGCCAAACCGGAACTGGTGGGTCGTCCCCAACCGAAGCGGCCTGGAGCAGGTGCTCCCCCAAGGCCAGGGGCTCCCCGACCTGGTGCTCCTGGTGGTCAGCGCGCTGGCTCGCCACAGCGTCCAGCTGGTGCACAACGCCCAGGTGCTCCCTCTCGCCCAGGTGCACAACGCCCAGGTGCGCAACGCCCAGGTGCACCCTCTCGCCCGGGTTCGCCATCTGGCCGCCCGGGGGCTGGACGCCCCAGCAGCACCCTTGAATTGGTTGGCAAGCCGATCCGTCGCGACAGCACTAACAACCGCGGCGAAGGAGGGCGGCCTGGAGCCGGTGCTCGCAGCGGAGCGGGCTCTAATCGACCTGCAATGCCCCCCGGCATGCGCAAGCCAGTTGCTCCCGGTGAGCTCATGCAACTGCAGAAGCCCACAGGTCGACCGGCGGTGCCGCCACCACGCCGTCCCGACGGCACCCCTGTCTCACCCCGCGGAGATGGCCCCAAGGCCACACCGCCGGTCAATCGGCCTACCCCATCTCCCGCAACGGCCCCGAGGCGTCCAGGATTCCGTCCTGGAGCAGGTCCTGGCGGACAACGGCGCCCCGGACGGCCCGACTGGGATGACAGCGCAAAGCTCGAAGCTCTGCGCAATCGCTCTCCCCAGAAGCAACGCCAGAAGGTTCACATCATCGGCGAAAACGATGATTCTCTGGCAGCGCAGACCGGTGGTTTCGCCGGTGAACAGGAAAACATGGTGTTGTCGGCGAGCCTGGCTCGTCCCGCCAAACCCAAATCCCAGCAAAGGACCACACCTAAACCTGTGGCGGCCATGCGCAAGCGGCGCAAGGAAACCGCCCGCCAGCGTCAGCGGCGCAGGGCTATGGAATTGCGTGCAGCTCGCGAAGCCAAGCAGGTGCGGCCAGAGATGATCGTTGTGCCGGAGGACAACCTCACGGTGCAGGAGCTGGCCGACATGCTCAGCGTTGAGAGCTCAGAAATCATCAAATCCCTCTTCTTCAAGGGAATCATCGCCACGGTCACCCAGACCCTGGACATGCCCACAATCGAAACAGTGGCCGAAGAGTTCGGTGTGCCGGTCCTGCAAGACGACGTGGAAGAGGCTGCCAAGAAGACCGTTGAGATGATCGAAGAGGCGGATCGTGAGCACCTGATCCGACGTCCACCCGTGGTGACCGTGATGGGCCACGTCGACCACGGCAAAACGAGTCTTCTCGATGCAATCCGCAAAGCTCGGGTTGCCGCTGGAGAAGCCGGTGGAATCACCCAACACATCGGTGCCTATCAGGTCGAGATCGAACACAACAACGCGGCGCGCAAGCTCACCTTCCTGGACACGCCTGGTCACGAAGCCTTCACGGCCATGCGCGCAAGGGGGACCAAGGTCACGGACGTCGCGGTTCTGGTGGTGGCCGCCGATGACGGTGTGCGCCCGCAGACCCTGGAAGCCATCAGCCACGCCCGTGCAGCAGAAGTGCCGATTGTGGTGGCCATCAACAAGATCGATAAGGAGGGAGCCTCGCCAGATCGGGTCAAGCAGGAGCTATCTGAACAGAACCTGCTTGCAGAAGAGTGGGGCGGTGATGTGGTGATGGTGCCTGTGAGCGCCATCAAGGGAGAAAACATCGACAAGCTGCTGGAAATGCTGCTGCTGGTCACCGAAGTGGAAGACCTTCAGGCCAACCCGGATCGCATGGCCCGCGGCACGGTGATCGAAGCACACCTGGACAAGGCGAAAGGCCCTGTGGCCACGCTGCTTGTCCAAAACGGCACCTTGCGCACAGGCGATGTCGTGGCAGCTGGACCCGTCCTTGGAAAAGTGCGGGCGATGGTCGACGATGCCGGAATGCGCCTGAAGGACGCCGGCCCGTCCTTCGCAGTCGAAGCTCTCGGATTCAGCGAGGTCCCCACCGCAGGCGATGAGTTCGAGGTCTACGCAGACGAGAAGTCCGCTCGGGCCGTTGTCGGCGATCGAGCCTCCGACGCCCGCGCGACTCGCCTGGCTCAGCAGATGGCGTCCCGCCGGGTCTCACTCACGGCGATGTCTGGTCAGGCCAATGAAGGAGAACTCAAGGAGCTCAATCTCATCCTCAAGGCCGACGTCCAGGGTTCTGTCGAAGCCATCCTCGGTTCTCTGGAGCAGCTGCCCAAGGACGAAGTCCAGGTTCGGGTTTTACTATCTGCACCAGGGGAGGTCACCGAGACCGACGTGGACCTCGCGGCTGCTTCTGGCGCCGTGATCATCGGCTTCAACACCTCGATGGCCTCAGGCGCCAGAAAGGCTGCTGATGCCAACAGTGTGGATGTGCGTGATTACGACGTGATCTACAAGCTGCTGGAAGACATCCAGTTGGCGATGGAAGGTCTGCTCGAACCCGAGCTGGTTGAGGAAGCTCTGGGTGAGGCTGAAGTCCGCGCCGTGTTCACCATCGGCAAGAGTGCTGTAGCCGGTTGTTATGTGACCACTGGCAAGATTCAGCGCAACTGCAAGGTTCGGGTCCACCGCGGCAAGGAGATCGTCTATGCCGGTGATCTCGACTCACTGCGTCGCAACAAAGACGACGTCAAGGAAGTGGCCACCGGTTTCGAGTGTGGTGTAGGCACCGATCGCTTTGCCAACTGGCAAGAAGGTGATCGCATCGAAGCCTTCAAAATGGTCACGCAGCGCCGCAAGCTCACCACCTGATGATCAGCCGCCGAGAGCCACTGCTCTGGCTTCAGTTGATGGCAGTTGCCGTCATTCCACTGGAGCTCGAGCTGATGAGGCTCCTGCTGGCCGGGCCTGCATTCGGACCAGCCCCGGCTCTCGAACGACTGCTGATCTGGGGGCTCGCGGTCGTTGCGCCAGGCGTGCTGCTTTGGCGTAGGGCTCCTGACTGGGCCTCCCTCCTCCTGGTGCGCATACCGGCTGCAAAGCGCACTGTTGAGCAACGTCGTATCAGCGCCATTCCGCAGCCACTTGCCCTGAAAGCAGCTCTGATCATCGGCATTGCACTGCTCCTGCCGCTGTTCTGGTGGATCGACCGTTCAGCTCTCTTGGTGAGTAAGTTCTCCCCCACCATCGACAGCAGCCGACTCACGGCATTGCTAACCGCGGCTCCATTGCTGTCTCTGATTCTTTGGCAATGGCAACAGCTTGTTCAAGCCATCTGGCTGTTGACGCGCAGCGATCAAACCTTCGCAGACCTCGCTCCAATCAATGCGGCCGACTTGCAGAGCAACCACCTTTCTCTTGGTCTAGGGCTGCTGCAACTGCCGCCTCTGGAATGGAAGGCAACCGATGTGATTCACCAAAAACCTGAGAAGGAAGCTTCTGGAAACGGTGATGCCCAAATCAACCAATCCGCTGCTGATCAAGCGCCTAATCCCCAACCAGACACTGCTGAAACCGGTGCTGATGAGGCCCTCCAGCAGGAAGAAGTGACTGAAGCGAGCAATGAGGAAGTCGAGGTCATCGCGGCAAAAGTTGAACACACCGATAAAGCACTGGCATCGTCTGATTTCAAATCGCCCAAAGCTGAGCAACAAACGCCCGAAGAAACCTGCAACGACAACCAGAGTGTGCAGGGCAATGCCAACGAGATTGTTGCTGGCAGCGAAGCTGAAACTGATCAGCAATCAGTTGAGTCATCAGCTCTCAATTCAGCACTCAGCTCCCATCAGGAACACGCACCTACAGCTGATAATGGGGACTTGCCTAAGAAAAACTCGGCGAAGACCGAATTCAACTCTGCCAAGAGCCAAGCGGATGGAGGGTCAGCCGTCTCCACGGTCACGATCGAACCAGAGCAGCCCACCGAAGAGCACCACAGCCCCGACCTGGATGGCCAGGTCAGTGCCAACGACGCTGTTTCCGGCACTGATGCTGAAACTCATCACAAAGAGGCCGAGACCACCGGAAGCGAACAAAGCGATCCAGAGCAACCTGCGCAACCCCCGCCAGGGAGTGCGTGATTCACGCAGCAGCCTTTCCCGCATCGCCGGATCCAGTCCCTGATCTCCCTCGGGTTCAGCACTCAAAAGCTGTTTGCGTGGACCCAAATGTTAATTTCCTAGGGTCGCCGATGTAGCTCAGCCGGTAGAGCAACGCTTTCGTAAAGCGTGGGTCGCCTGTTCAAGTCAGGTCATCGGCTTAAGCAAGAAACCCAGTTGCAGCAGGAAGTCTCCGCTGTAGCTGGATTTTTTGTTTGCCTTGTATTTCGAGGAGTTTTGGGGTTTGCTCTCACCCTGCTCTCACTATGTGCTTATATTTGACCCACGCCTAATTGCTCTCACCCAATGGCTGACACGGCCAAATGGATCACCAGACTTCGCAACAGCTGCCCAAAGGGCTGGTCTGTCCGCAACATGCGGGGAAAGGTCTTCCTGAGCGTTCGTTCCGGCAAGGGAGGCACCACCGCCACGACCGTGACGCTGCCAACCGCCTGGGCTGCCGACACCGTGCCCGAGACAGTGCAGCTGATCACTGAACTGCACAAGTTGGTGGGTGAAGGGTTTGACCTGCGGGATGCGGTCGCCAAGTCCACTCAGCCAGCCGCGGCCACACGTCCAACAGTGACCAGTGAATGGCCAGTGCTGGTGGAGAAATTCCAAGCTGACCGCGAAGTGCTGGCACCTGTCACCGAAACCAGCTGGAAGCGCAACTATCAGCCGTTTCTGGATCGCATTGTTCTGTTGATGGGCACGTCATCGCCACCGGCCAATGCAAGGGCACTGGCCATCCGCCTGATTGAACCTTGGGCCGAAATGCCAACCAACAGGGGCAAGGCAATCAAGTGCCTGCGGTTGTTCCTTGAGTTCGGCGTTGAGGAATGCGGCCTGCCACCAGAAAGCTGGACTCTCACCGACCGTGCAGTGAAACAACTGCGTGGCGCGAAGGCTGAACGCCGCACCGTGGCCACCATCACTGACGCTGAAATCCTGCGTCTGCTGGATTCATTTGCCGACAACGACGCTGGCAACCGTTGGCGCAATGCCATCAAGCTGATGGCCCTTTATGGCCTGCGGCCAGAAGAGCTGAACCACCTTGTGGTGAAGCAGCACCCCACGACCAAGCAACCGGCACTGTTCTGCACCTACCAGAAGGTCTGCAACCGGGTGAAGACCAAACAGCGGTGGCTGATGCCTCTGCCCCTGACAGATGCCTTCGGCGAGCAGGTTGATTGGAACCTGTCCGGTGCGATGGCCATCGGCCAGTTGCCGCTGCCGCCTCTGGCTGACAAATACGCGGTGCGGACATTCCTGGAGCGCCAAAAGTATTGGCTGGAACTGAAACAGCAGTACGCGGACTGCGGCGAATGGGTCAGGCCCTACAGCTTCAGAAATGCTTTTTCACTGCGTGCGCATCAGCTTGGCCACCGCAATGACGTGATCTGTTTGGCCATGGGCCACAGCCTCAGCACTCACGAAAGCAATTACGAGTGGGCACGCAGCGAATCTGTTTTGGAGCACGTCTAAGCGTCCAAATCCACAAATAGTGCAGGCAAAGAGTTGCAAACACCATCAACAGCGTGCCAAGATTCCGTCAACGCCGATGAATCGCAGGTGATCCCTGCATCGGATGCGTGAACATCTTTTGTCGAGATTCGATTGGCTGCACAGCTGATTGCTCCTCCTGTAAAACCTCTACCGCCTTACTGGCAGGGTCCACTTTTGCCTTACTGGCAGGGTCCTGCGACGCCACCTGTCGATGGTTCAAAAGTCGTTTTAGGGATGTTTCCAAAGCACAGACAGCAATGGTTGTTGGATTGTGCTTGGGACTGGCGAAACAGCAACGCGGTTCCCGAGGTGGAGTCAGCTGTTCATGTTCCTGATGAAGCACTTCTGCGGCAAATGGATAGGGAGGCACCCCATGTCGCCGCTATCTTTCGCCAGCAGATTGCTGATGCCATTGACTGCAACAGGCGAATGAAGCCAACGCGAGTCATGGCAAGGATTCAGCAGTTAATCGTCAAGCAATACGGCAAAAGAACTGAGCAGGCTTAATTCCTGCGCCAACAATGTCTGAAAACAAATGGCTCCTGACAGGGCCAATGGCGGATGAGCTCGGAATTTCTGTCCGAACCATTCACCACTACCGAACTTCTGACCAGACCCCCTGGCAGGAGGGACGGCACTACAAACGCCGCACACCGGCGGACAAATCACCTTGGATCTGGGACCGGGAGCTAACGCTCAAGGCCTGGGAAGAAGCACGCAAATCCGTTGGAGGTGTGGCATGAGCTCCACCTTCGACATCAACAGCACCGCAATGATCGAGGCCCGCAAGTCCTCACCCGATTGGCACGGCAGTCAGGTGTTGACCGGACTGGTGGCTTTCGGTTCGCACATGTTCCAGGGCGAACGCGATGCAGAGCGCATTAGTGCCATGTCGCCTGAACGCAAAGCCAAAGCGGTCGATCTCATCAATCGCTGGTCAGAGCTCCACCGGGACGTTCTGGCTCTCAACCAGGAAATCAACGACGAACTGCAGGAGGGGATCGAATGACCACCAAGAAAACACTGAAAGAGGCCCTCAGGGAGGCCAACGCACCAGCGCCCGAATTCACTCAAGACGAAATCAGAACCGCTCGTCTCATCAACCATCTAGCCCAGTTGATGAATGGCGATCGGCAGGCCGCTGCCTTGGCCCTGATCTTTGACCAACTGAACGCAGTGATTGACGGCCCTCACTCCATCAACACCCACGAAAGGGGAGGTAACTCATGACCACCACAACAACCCACTTCGAGCAGCTCGGTGAGCTCTACACCCAAACCCTCTGCCAAGACGCTTATTACGGGGGTGCTGCTGGCACCATCCGTGATGCAGTGCTCGGTTCAGTTGCTTGGTTGGCGGACAAATCCATTGATTTGAACGATGCCATCACAGCAGCTCAGAAGCTCACTCATGACGCCATGGGCTTCCTGGATTGCACCATTGGATTGATCAACACTGACTGGCTGGAGAACCGCTGCGATTGGAAACGCATCGATTCCTTTTTCGATAACCAGCTTGATCAAAACGAGATGCAGTGGGTGATCGAGCAGCTGGGTGAGCAATCGCAGCGCGTTTGGATTATCTATTTCGACCATGCAGGCGCCACCGGTCGTCATCTTGCCGATGGTGAGCCTGCCCTGGGTATTCGCTGGCATCACGATCTCGCGCTGGCTGCCACGTTCCTTGACGCCGCTGGATTGATCCTTCAGGAGGTGAAGTCATGAGCGACATCACTTGCACCCCAAACCCATGGGCTCCTGGTTTCTGGACCATTTCTGCTGAATCTGATCGGGGCCGCCAATGGTGGTCTGCTGAGAACTACCCCGACATTGGGTGGAATCTTGGCGCTGGTTCCTTCATGTACGAGGAAGTCAAAAAGGTGTTGCTGGCCATGCCCGGCGGCATGGTCGCCAATCTCAATGGCCGTCAACTCCAGATGGTTGATGAGGAGGTGGAATCATGAGCGTCCTCATCAAAGGGAAAGACATTCCCTTTTCCATTCAGGATTCCCTTTACGACGGGACGCTCGCTGGTGAGCAGTGGTTTAACCACTTCGCCACTCCTAAGTCGTTTACAGATGCCGAGGGCAACGCCTCTGACGCTGCCTTTGACCACTTCACCTGTGGCGATTATTCACGCCACTACCAGCAAACAGTGCTGGATAACGGGGGCGATTGGGAGGACTCCCACTGGGATGCCTTTATTGATGGTTTCAAAACTGAGGCCAATCGTCTCGCCTTCGAACGTGGCTGGGGGGTCGAATTATGAAAACCTCTGATGTGATCAGCGTGGCCATGTCCCGCCTAGACGGGGCTCGAGCTGCCGCCGAGATGGTGGCTGATGGTCGGATCAATCCGGACATTCCCCACGAAGTTGGTGCCGGTGATGCCAGGGATTGGGGCGCTGACGACTTCTGTCTGGAAGATGCCTCAACCGCTGCATTCCTCGGCAATGGTTGCGAGCAGTTCAGCCGTCATCGGCAGATGACCGGTCCTGGTGAATGGCATGAAGACCACTGCGAAGCCTTTCATCAGGGCTTCCTTGCTGTGGCTCTCGAATGCCTCTGGCCGGGAGGGAGCAAATGAGCATCCCCACCATCACGCTGTGTCAGGTCGCCTTCGGCCTGGCCAGTCTCAGCTTGGTGTTGCAGCTGGCAGCAGCCATCGGTCAATCCAAGGCCTCTGCTCCAGCACCATCAACACCATTGGTGCGGACCACCTTCGGTCCGAAAAAGCCCAGCCTGAAACTCACCAGGATGGAGCTGTTGAAGCACGCCCGTGATCTCAAGATCGGGACCGCGAAGTGGCGTGCCCATGCACGAAAGGTGCAGCTGCTCGAAGCAATCCGAGCTCACAACATCGAGCGGAGGGCTGCCTAATGGCAAATCAACTGCAACGCCTTCCTATTCCCCTAACCGCTTTCATCGGCTTGAAACAGCAGGTTCAACTGCTTGCTGCAGAAGCCAAAAAAGCTGGGCGCAAGGAACTCGCAGGCCACTGCTTCATGGTCGCTGCCGAGATGGATGAGTGGATGAAGGAGGTAATGCCAAATGGCTGATCTCAATCCGTAGAGCTCATGAGCTCAAACGTGAGCGGGAAAGATGAACCAAACGATCACGATCAATACCAAAGAGCTCCAACAGGGGCTCTTTTTTTATGCGCAGAAATACTCAAATATCAAATGAATTTCTATGCAAGTAGCAGCAAAGGATTGCAGCCACTTGCATGGTGTTCAGGAGTAGAGATTTGCAATCTCTAGTATCAGCTCGAAGTTCAATTCTTCAACCCGTGCAAGACACGCACTCACCTAAATACCCAAAAATCACACTTCGGACTTCCCTCTCTCTTTCACCAGAAGAGGTTCATTTCCTGCAGCTTGAAATTGCTGCCGGTCTGTTTGCAACCATCTCTGAAGCGCAGCGCCATTACATCCGCCGCGGCCTTCAAGCAGAAGGGAAGTTTGAAGACGCCCTCGCTCTCGCCTGATCAAGGAAAAGGCCCGAAGCACCACCCACGGACCTACCCAGCCACTGCATCAATGACTGCTCGAACTCTACATAAACTGCCGCGGGGTAATGACTCACTCCAGCGGAAACATCTCGCCGCACTGGCTGACACTCTCTGTTCTGAAATTGCTCAGGATCACTGGTCTCAACATCACCGTGATCTGTCAGAACAAGTCATCGATCAATTAATCGATCGGTTCCCTCATTGCCCACGATGGGCATCACGCGCTGTTGATCAGCTCACCAAGGTGATGGAGGGATCCCGTTGAGCCTCCACAATCATCACGCGCAAAAGGTTTACGAGCGCGGTTTTAACCAGCAGCACCTCGACGCGCTCTGTAAATCCAATGGTCGCCCCGCTGTCCTTGAGTCTCTATCCCCAGAGCAAATCCAATCAGATTGGCTCGATCGTTTTCCCTCCATGCGCGACAACGCCGGTGGGGCTCTCAAGCTGCAATTCAACGCCGATACCGTTTCACTGAAGCCCGATCAACCCGATTGGGATGAAGAGCACCAGCGGTACAAGAAATACCTTTACGCCGTTCGTAAAAACGGTCAAAAGCCCGGTGCCACCACTCAACCGTGGATTCCATCTAAGCCGCCTCAGATCGCTACAGAGGGGCTATTCGATGCACTGGCTTGCACTGCACTAATCGGCATTCCTTGCGCTGCTGCGACCGCTCCATCACACATTCGCGGCAGTCGTTTTCCTGCCACCGTCAAAACTTACATTTCTGATTCAGACGTTCCCTTTCATCACTCCCCATCACTGCTGCCAGTTGTTGTGGAGCAATGCCGGGAAAAGGGTCTCAAGATGGCCCACCTTCCGCGCAATCCTGATGTTTCGTACGCCTACACCGGTCCGCGCATCCCAGAAGATTGCAAGTGGGGAATGGAGGAATGGGCTCGTTACTGGAACCAAAACAATCTCGACCCTCAGGTTGAGCTCCAGAAGGTCATTGATAACGCCCAAGAGCCGTTTGATTATCTCCGGCAAATCTTCAGCGACTATCAATCACTGGGTGTGATCTATCCCGATCACCAGCCCATTCTTGAAAATGCTGCCAAGGCGATTGCTGCAGCATCACGCAAACCCCATAAGCGCAGAATCCTTCGCGATCAGCTGCACCTCGCTACCTGTACGCCGATCACCTGGATTGATCAGGTCATCCTCTCCAAAGATCCGGATTACAACCCCGGAGAGCCAGAACCTTCTGAATGGGACATCCGCATTCAAGTTGCCAAAGATTCCGGCAATGGTGACCCAGTTGCCATTGATGCTGCTCTGTCCAATCTGCTCAATGAACGGGCCATTGAAGTCATCAACAGCAGCCGCCCCATTCGTGAGCAGAAGTCAGCACTCAAGCGTGTTGCCCATTCCCTTGGCTTCAAGCCAGACAACAACTTCATCGCTGATCTCTATGCACAGCACGACACGACCGCTGCTGCATATGAACCCGATGTGGAACCCGGCAACAGCTTTGTTGCCACACAGCAGGAATGGCTGCTGCATGAGATTTTCATCATTGGCCTGAACCTGCTCGTCGGGATGCCCGGTGCAGGTAAGTCACGCCTGCTAGTCGCACTCATCCGCGCACATCTCAACGATCAGACCACTTTTGTTGGACGCAACCTGCGCCCTGGTTCAAAGCAGAAGGTTTTGCTCGTCGGTACTGATCAAGATCGGCAGCAATGGGGTGCACTGCTTGAGGAACAAGGCCTCGCCACCATCGTCAAACGCTTCACTGCTGAAGATGGCACCGATCAGGTCGAATACAAACTGCACAACGCCATTCACCTGAAGACCTCCGGCGGTTGCTTTGCCCTTGATGCCGATGGCCTCCGTTCAATCAGGAATTGGTGCAAGGCCAATCCCGGTGGCCTCCTGATCATTGACAGCCTTTCAGCAGTGCTACCTGCTGGCATCAGTGAATCCGATGAAGCTGCTGGGCGCTTGATGCGCCAAATCGAAGTGGCACGTCAAACCTGTCCTTGCATCGTTACGCATCACTCCAACAAGAGCTCCGCTACCGCCGGTGACCTTGGCGTTTACTCCGGGTCAGGCCATGGCTCCATCGATCGTGCTGTTTCTCGATTCGTTGGCCTCGGATACGAAACGCACAAAGAGCACGGCATTGAAAAGCTCCACGAGGATTCCCCACGCCGTGTGCTCACCTCCCAAAAGCGTGGCGCTGGCAATCAACGCTTGATCCTTGAAAACGGTCATCACAACACCTGGGAGTTCATCGGCACTGCTGCCGAAATGCGTGAGCTCCGTCGTGAAGATGAGGAAGGCCCCGCAGAAGAACGCCTCACGGGCTGGAAGCTTGACGCCTATAAAGCCACCACTGATCAATGGCTCACAACAGGACAAATCCTGGAAGCAATTGAATCTCCTCGCGCCAGGAAGCCGAACGCTCATAAACAGCTGCGCGAATCATTGGCTGAGCTCAGAACCAAACATCAGCTCGTTCAGCAGAAAGAGGCTGACACCTATCAAGGTCAGGTGCTCTGGCGTCGTAAACCAGCGGAGCTCCTATGAAAAAAAATTAGTCTCTTCTTTTCTTCTATAGGCATCAACACTGGGATCTGAGGGGAAGAACAGGGGAAGAAATGGTTTCTTCCCATCAAACCCCTTGCGCTGCAACTAAAGAAGAAAAAATCAGCAAAATTGGGCTCCTTAGACTGCAGTCATGCTGCAAACGGATGTGGAACAAAAGCGACCTAGAGGGAATAAAACAACCGCAACTCTTTCTCGCGCTGAACGTGACCTTCGCGCTTATGAACTCACCCTCAATGGGTGTTCTGTTCGTGGTGTCTGTGAAGAGCTCGGGATTAAATCCACGCAGACTGCTCACAACGCAATCCTGAGAGGGAAAAAGTTTGCGCTCGAAAATGGCATCGATATTGAAGAGCACCGAATCGACATCGACCGGATGTTCAAACAGACGCTGGGCCTGTTAGTCGCCACCGCTCAGCAACAGCACCTGGAAGGTCAGATCGAAACGATCCACAGCCCAGACGGCACCATCGTGAAAACCAAGAAGGGCATCGATCCGCGGATTGCCGGTGAGCTCTCCAGATCACTGAACCGCTGGGCTGAGTTCTGCGGGTTGTTGGATCGCGCTCCAGAAGTGAATCAGCAAGCCAACGTGATTCAGCTTTCTGCCCCTGCTGATGGCGCTTCCTTCACTGACCGGTGGAGTGCGTCAGAAACGGTCGATGTGGCCGCAAGTGAGAGCAAAAGTGAGAGCACATGCACGCTGATGCCTGCAGAAGCAAGTCCAGCACTGCAAGCACCTACGCCTAGTGGAGGCGTTACTGGCACTGAACGTGTCCAGCCGGAACTGTTCTGATGACCACAACAGCACCCGCGTCACAGGCACCAGAAATCAAGGAACCGACGCTCACCCAGCAGCTGATGTTGGACAGCCCATTCGGTGATGACCTGTGCATCATCTCGGCCAGGGGCACAGGCAAGTCATGGGGAATCGCCATGGTGCTGGCCAGGGATGCAGCCCACTTCAAAGGCAAGTTTTCAGCACTGGTCACACGTCAGACCTTCCAGGGCCTCACCGAGTTGCAGGGCCTGCTGTGGCGCTACTTCACCCAGGCATTCCCAGGCACCACCTACAGCAGCGCAGACCTGACCTTCCGCCTAGGTGGCAAAGACATGCCCTATGGCCGCGTGGAGTTGGCCTATGTGGGTTCAGGGCCTGCTGAACAGGTGAAGGCACTGGCCAGGCTGCAAGGCCGCAGTTTCGTTCTGGCAGTCCATGATGAGGTTGGTGCACACTTCGATGCGTCGTTCATTGACACCGCTTCCGCCACCCTGCGTGGACCTGCTGGAGTGCCGACGAGGACCATCCTGTTGGGCAACCCTGGAGGCCCTGCCCATCCATGGCTGCAAGCCCGGTATGGAATCCCTGCGGGTTATCCCGAACCCGGGAAAGCATCGAGATTCTGGTCAGAGGACCTGGGCAAACACACGATCTTTGCGAGCTTCACGGCCAGCTCGAATCAGCATCTGGATATTGATCAGTACATCCGGAACATCAAGGTTGCGGCAGCTGATGACCCTGCGCTTTTGGATGCCTGGCTGCATGGGCGGCTGGATGTCGATATCGCCGGTGCGTTTTTCGGCAGCAGTTTTGGTGTGCGGCGCAGCCTGCGTGATGTGCGGCCTGGAGGCATCCCACAGCAGGAATTGAAGCGAGCGTTTGTGTGTATGGACTGGGGCTGCAGCGCACCGACCGTGGCGTATCTGTGCCTGCCTGATCCGGAGGGTGCACCAAAGGGGAGCATCTGGCTGCTGGATGAGTTTTATGTGGCGAGCTCTACGGCTGGTGGCCAGCGCGACTGGACGCGCGGCACTTATCTGAGCAATGCCGAGCAAGCGGTGGGAATTATTGAATGGCTGGCCAGGTGGGGCTTGAGGCCAGGGACCACAAAGGTGGTTGCCGACGATGCGGTGTTTAACGCCACTGGCAGCGACAGGGGCAGCACTGCTGGTGACTTCAAAGCTGCTGGGTGTCCGCTGGTGCGTGCGGGAAAGATGAATGCACGGGAGGCCAATGGATTGGCACTGGTCAGAACGATGTTGCAGGCAGCCGGAAGGGATGCTGAGACGCCATGGCTGATGTGGACGCAGGCGTGCCAGGGACTGATGGCGACATGGCCGACGCTGCCGAGGCATCCGAGGGACGTTGAACGGATTGCTGATGGTTGTGCGAATCACAGTCTTGATGCGGTCAGGTATGGCGTGCAGTGGTGGCGGGCTAAGTGGAAGACGGGCAGCGCGAAAAGTCGAATGGGGCAGGTGTGGTGATGAATATCCAGAACGGTGATGTTGTGAGGTTGGCCGGAAGTGTGACGTTGGCTGAGTTTGGGCTGGCGTTATGTGATGACGACGGCGAGATGTTGGAGATTGATGGGGAGGTGATGAGAGTGTTACCGCAGTGGGTGGATGTGAGGATTAAAAGGATGCTGAAAACGGTGAGTTTTGCTGCACCAATGGAAGGTGCAATTCGGCGGATGGTACGGCGCGAGGAAGTGCTGGAGGTATTGGATGGGGAAGCGCGGTTATGGCCTAATGCCGCGGCGTTAAAGGGTGTGAGTGATGAAAGGGAAGGCAAGGTGAGCAAGGTTGCTGCACCAGTGTTTTGGACTGTTGGTGTGGATGAAATTCCTATGAGCTAACCCAACGGGGGAGTCAGGCGGCTGGAAGATCACTCGAATGGGTGATGTGAATCCGATTGATTCCGGAGATGGTGAAGAGGTCCAGGAGGGATGACCTCCACACTCGAATCAATCAAATGAAACTCTCTACTTTTGTCGCTATCGCTGCTGTTATCGGTGGCTCTTTCTTAATCGCACCATCTGCTGATGCAAGCACTTGCAATGGACTTGTTGGAGCTGAGAAGACAGCTTGCAGGGCTGAGCAAAAAACAAGTAATTTAAAAGCTCGTTCAAATGCAGTTAGCAGAAGCTGTGTTGATGGAACTAGCTATCACAAAATCACAACAGGTGGACTTCTTTTCAAGAGAACAATTGCCGAAGGATGTTTCACTGATTTTCAAGCAGCACAACTCAAGATGCAACGAGCACAAATCCGATCGAATGCAATGAATAGTAATTCAACATGCACTTTGGTTGGCAACACTGTTATGTGCTATTGACCTCACTGTCGGGAAGCCTGAAGCCATGAAAGCGAGGCTGAGAGCTATACAAGACCCGAAAGGGAAAAGCAGGGAGCGTTGAGTGTCGCTATCGATCTCCCGACAAAACAACCTCACACCAATCACGCCCCGCCAAGTGCGGGGTTTTTCATTGCCCTGGAGCCTTGGCGTCACCGGCATCCGGGTCAGCTAAGCCCTCTCAAACACTGTGTTCTGAGCTATTCACCAGAAGCTCACCAGAACCTCGCAGGGTCTACACCAGAGCTGTGTAGTGGGGTTCACCAGAAGGGCTGTGATCTTGAAGGAGTCGAGGGGCAGCACCCCCAACACAACTCACAAACTCAATTTACTCACTTCAAAACCATGACTACACTCAACACCCAAGACCAAATCATTGAACTCACTGACGATCAACTCGAAGCAGCCCAAGGGGGGAATTGGGGAACAGTTATTGACGTTGCTTTTGGCTTTGTTCCAATTGCAGGCAAGATCAATGCTATTTCCAAACTTTGGGGCGGAAGTGTTGGAGACCAGACTAATGATATTATCAAACAACTAAGCTGACTATTCGAGTCAATCGCTAAAACGCAAGCCCCGCCAAGTGCGGGGCTTTTTATTGACCTGGGAAAATAGCGATCATCAATGCACTAATAACCTGGCCTAAGAGCTGCAGAATGATCAATAAAAACACAATATTTGCTATCAATATTTGCTTATCATTTTTGCAATACGGAAATTTTATAAACCAATGAGATCTTCTTGAATACCAGTAAAAATCTGCTTTCTGTCTAATCCTCAGATGCTCAAAACGAATGAATCTCTTTGTTTCTACCCTTTTAATTCCAACCCTTCCAAGGATCCCGTCTTTCCATTGATATTCGTCAATCGGAGCCTGCCCACTTTTGCTACCGGATCTATATGTTTGAGCTATTGAATACATCTGTGAACTCCAACCAACCCATTGTTTCTCAAATCTAGGACTTGAGTGACATTGGTCTTTGTTGATGGCAGTCAGCACCTCGGCAGGATGTGGGTCACAAGGTCAGCGTTGACCCAGCGGATCACGCCTGAATCCACATCGGCGATCTGGAAGCTCGTACCTACGGACGCGAGATAGCTGCTACTACTGGGGGAAGTCTTAGAGACTCTGATGACTGAAGAGCAAGGCAAAAAGGAGGAAGTCAAGGAAGAGACAACTAAGGCAGAGCAGGGCAAGGAAGAGTTGACTGATGAAGAGGCAAAGGGTGTCAGTGGCGGTAGAGCAAGATGTCCTGGGACAGCTGATTTCATTAGAGGAGATTTGAAATGACCGAAGAGCAAGCCAAGAAACTCAATGACGACAAGAAAGAGAACGAGTCACCAGAACTTACGGAAGAGATGAGTGAAGATGAACTCAGCGGATTAAGCGGTGGATTCAAGTTTCATGAGCACAAACAGAACCCAACCCAAGTCCCAATCTCACAACCACTGGATGATTGAACAATCACCGAAGAGAAAGCCAAGAAACACCGGACTCTCTGACTCGGGCGAGTTGTAGACCCCGTGATCAATCGACATGCCCTCAAAACCAGGACACCAGTACTAGCCCCGAATGGTAGAGCCTGCTCGGCTCCTTTCAGAAGGGCCAAGCCGGATGGTGCTCTGAGTACGGGTGACGCTGCTGCTGGCCATGGCTAAGTCTTCTGTACTGGCCAGTCACCCATGTCAGAAGAACAACTCAAAGCCTTCTTGGAAAAAGTCAAAGCAGACACCAGCCTGCAGGAGAAGCTCAAAGCAGCTGCTGATGCTGATGCAGTTCTTGCGATTGCGAAAGAGGCTGGGTTTAGTGTTTCTGTTGACGACTTGAAGAACGCTCAATCAGAGATTTCTGACGGGGAGCTGGAAGGCGCGGCTGGTGGGGCCGACACCTCCCTCGGCTTCGTTCTGACCCCTCGTTGGCTCGGGGCCTTGGGAAAAGTCAAAGCACGCTGCTGAGCAGCTCCACTATCCCGGCTACAGGGGCAAAAGCCCCTGTAGCCGCAGGGATTTTTATTTCTTCAATCACCCCTAAAAAGCTCATAAATCAGCCTTCAATGCCTGGCACGATTGAGCACTCTAATTGTTAGCGAAAGACACTTCAAGGCATTATTGCTATAACCGTTAAAGACTCCCGATAGCTATGTCAGAAGAGCAACTCAAA